>NZ_JAMPPR010000008.1:0-463982 GCF_028481645.1 Providencia sp. PROV141
ATGACGGTGTTGACTGCGTTCGGCTAGTTGGGGCACATACTCATGTATGCTCCCCAATTATCCTCGCTGGTCGCCTAGCCACAGAGCGAATTATTTAGAATATTATTAATTATCAAAACATATACTGTTGGCGATTTTAGCGATGTATTCACATTTTAATTTTCAGAACATATTTTTCGTCAGCGCATTGTAAGCTACACTTTAACTTTCTAAGTTATTGGCTTGGAACTAGAGAAAATATCTGGCTTTTTATTAATTAAGGGTTAACGATGTTTGGTTATCGTTCAAATGTACCGAAAGTGCGCCTTGTCACTGATAGAATGGTTATTCGTTTGACTTATGAGCGTGATAATTATCGACTAGCTGATTATTACAGCCTGAACAAAGACTTTTTAATTCCGTGGGAACCCATCAGGGATAACTCACATTACCAGCCTGCGGGCTGGCAGAATCGGTTACAAGTCATGAATGAAATGCATCGAGAAGGAAGTGCCTTCCATTTCTTACTATTAGACAAAGAAGAAAACGAAGTCATGGGGGTAGCGAACTTTAGTAATGTATTGCGTGGCTCATTTCATGCATGCTATCTAGGTTATTCACTGGGTCAAAAATGGCAAGGCCAAGGCCTAATGCACGAGGCGTTAACTCAAGCTATCCGTTATATGCAGCAACACCAAAAAATGCACCGAATTATGGCAAATTATATGCCTCATAATATGCGTAGTGGTAATTTATTGACTAAGCTTGGCTTTGAACGAGAAGGCTATGCAAAGCAATACTTACAAATCAACGGTGAATGGCGTGACCATGTATTGACGGCACTGACAGATAACACGTGGGTGCTGAATAAAGCCTAAATTCCTAATTTACTTTTCAATCGTAGTCAGTTGCAGTGCACACTGTTAAACTGATGCGATTGTATTCTTTTAGTCTATCAATCATGAATTTATTAAAATCATTGGCGGCAGTAAGCTCCATGACCATGATGTCTCGTGTGCTTGGCTTTATTCGTGACGCCATTATCGCTCGGGTTTTTGGTGCAGGAGCGGCTGCAGACGCCTTTTTTGTCGCATTTAAATTACCGAATCTTTTACGTCGAATTTTTGCCGAGGGGGCGTTTTCACAGGCGTTTGTTCCCATACTTGCGGAATACAAGAACCAACAGGGAGAGGAAGCTACCCGTACATTTGTCGCCTATATTGCTGGGATGCTAACCCTTGCTTTGGCGATTGTGACTATCCTTGGCATGATAGCTGCTCCTTGGATCATTTATGTCACCGCTCCTGGATTTACCGACGACGCTGATAAATTTGCGCTGACTACTGACCTTTTACGGGTCACATTCCCTTATATTTTTCTGATTTCACTGGTCTCCCTCGCTGGGGCAATTCTCAATACTTGGAACCGTTTTTCGGTTCCGGCATTCGCGCCGACATTGCTCAATGTCAGTATGATCATTTTTGCCGCTTTTGCCGCCCCATACTTTAATCCACCCATTATGTCATTGGCATGGGCGGTGCTGGTTGGTGGTGTTTTACAGCTAGTCTATCAGCTCCCGTACCTTAAAAAGGTGGGTATGTTAGTGTTACCGCGCTTGTCATTTCGTGATAGTGGGGTTTGGCGTGTAATGAAAATGATGGGGCCTGCCATTATTGGGGTCTCTGTTGCTCAAATTTCTTTAATTATCAATACAATATTCGCCTCTTTTTTGCAATCTGGTTCAGTATCATGGATGTATTACGCCGATAGGCTAATGGAATTGCCATCTGGAGTACTTGGTGTGGCTCTCGGAACGATTTTATTGCCTTCACTCGCGAAAAGCTTCACGAGCGGTAATCAAAATGAGTATCGCCAATTGATGGACTGGGGGTTACGCCTTTGTTTGTTATTAGCCTTACCATGTGCGTTAGGGTTGGCAATACTCTCTGAAGCATTAACGGTGTCTTTATTCCAATACGGTAATTTTACCGCGCATGACTCATTAATGACGCAATATGCTTTAATTGCCTATTGTGTCGGTTTAACGGGGATGATTTTGGTGAAAATTTTGGCACCGGGCTTTTATTCACGCCAAGATATTCGTACGCCTGTGAAAATTGCGATTGTCACTTTAATATTAACGCAATTGATGAACTTAGCTTTTATTGGCCCATTGCAACATGCTGGCTTAGCCTTGTCTATTGGGTTAGCGGCCTGTTTTAATGCAGGAGTCCTTTATTGGCAATTGCGCAAGCAAGATATTTTTCAGCCTTTAGCGGGTTGGAAAGGGTTTATATTTAAATTATTGATAGCCTTAATTGTAATGGGAGTCGTGCTATTTGGTGTCTTACATTTTATGCCATCTTGGCAAGAAGGTAATATGCTGATGCGTATGCTACGTTTGATAGGTGTCGTAATTGTTGGTGCGGGAAGCTATTTCGTTGCTTTATACGTGCTTGGGTTCCGCCCTCGTGACTTTATGAAACGTAGTATTGCGTAACGAATAATAAGCACATCAATAAACATTAAGCCCAAAATTTTGGGCTTTTTTTGTCTCTCAGATCTATTCATTTAAGTTATTGATGGCGGTTGATTTATTTGGAATTTGCTTCTGGGTGATCTTGCAATGAAAAGTTAGGTGAAGGGTGGAAATTGGCGTTAATACTTGCTTTGTAGCACAAACAAAAACGGCTCACCGAAGTGAACCGTTAACAGACAACCTATTGATTTGAACTACATTCTTTCAACGGTTTCAATACCCAGTGTGTCTAAGCCCGTTTTTAACGTTCTTTGGGTTAATGCAGCCAATTTCAAGCGGCTTTGGCGCTGTGCTTCGTCATCAGCTGACAAGATAGGGCAGTGCTCATAGAAACCAGAGAATAAACCTGCTAATTCATATAAATAAGCACACATAACATGAGGTGTACCATCACGAGCGACAGTTAGAATGGTTTCTTCAAACTGTAATAAACGTGTCGCAAGTGCAATTTCACGAGGGTCTTGTAATGAAATAGGCAGAGTTAAGTCTGCATGGGTTAAATTGGCTTTCTTGAAAATAGAAGCCACACGAGTATACGCATATTGCATATACGGAGCGGTATTTCCTTCGAAAGCTAACATGTTGTCCCAATCAAAAATATAATCCGTCGTTCTGTTTTTGGATAAATCAGCGTACTTAACCGCACCAATACCGACCACATTTGCGATGTTAAGTAATTCATCTTCAGGCATATCCGGGTTTTTCTCACGGATCAATGCTTGAGCGCGTTCAACCGCTTCATCAAGCAAGTCTGATAAACGAACAGTACCACCAGTACGAGTCTTAAACGGTTTGCCATCTTTACCTAGCATCATACCGAACATATGGTGCTCAAGCGCCATTGATTCAGGGATATAACCTGCTTTACGGACGATGGTCCATGCTTGCATCAAATGTTGATGTTGGCGTGAGTCAATATAGTAAAGTGAGCGGTCAGCATGTAAGGTTTCATAACGGTATTTAGCACAGGCAATATCGGTTGTTGTATACAAGAAGCCACCATCTTTTTTCTGGACGATCACGCCCATAGGTTCGCCTTCTTTATTTTTAAATTCATCAAGGAAAACAACCGTTGCGCCTTCACTCTCAACCGCTAAACCTTTAGCTTTTAAATCTGCAACAATACCCGGTAGCATGCTGTTATATAAGCTTTCACCCATCACGTCATCTTCAGTTAAGGTGACGTTTAAGCGGCGGTAGGTTTCTTGGTTTTGTTGCATGGTGATATCAACCAATTTACGCCACATTTGGCGGCAATACTCATCACCGGATTGCAATTTCACCACATAACCACGTGCGCGTACCGCGAACTCTTCATCTTCGTCGTAGTGCTTTTTGGCTTCACGGTAAAATTCTTCGAGGTCTGCAAGTGCCATATCCGTGGCATCTTCATTTTGTACTTTTTCGAGATAGGCAATTAACATACCAAATTGCGTACCCCAATCACCGACGTGATTGGCTCGAATGACTTTATGACCAATAAATTCTTGAGTACGTGCCGCAGCATCACCAATAATGGTTGAACGCAAGTGACCCACGTGCATTTGTTTTGCGACATTAGGCGCTGAATAGTCAATAACAATCGTTTCAGACTCGACTGGCGCGATGCCTAAGCGCTGTGAAGCTAATGCTTCTTCAACATGCTTTTCAACCCAAGTTGGCTCAAGGAAGATATTAATAAAGCCAGGGCCTGCAATTTCAACTTTGCTGGCAATCCCTTCTAAATCTAAGTGATTAACAAGCTGTTCTGCCAGTTGTCGCGGAGCTAGCCCCATCTTTTTAGCCGCGCCCATCACTCCATTAGCTTGGTAGTCACCAAACTGAGCTTTAGCGGATTGACGCACAAGTGCATCGCTGCCTTCTGGAGCACCCGCTGCTAACATCGCAGCACTAATTTTATCTGAAAGAATCGCCTGAATATTCACCGAATTACCTTAAATTACGAACATAGTTACCGCATTGTGCCATCACATGCGCATAACTAAAAGGTGGAAGAGAAAAATCGGCAGGTTTTATACCACATTTTGGGGCTCTCATGCTACAGTCTGCGTCATTGTTTAGCAGATAAGTTTTTGTAAAGGGGGGCTTTAAGTGCCACAGTTTAGCAAAATTTCGCAATTACAAGATTTATGGGATGACCTACCTGTATTTATTCGTAAATTACAACAGATGGCGCAGGAGATAAACCTATCATTGTCATCCTTTCCGATAGACCATATTTCAGTGCGCTGTCATCATCTTGCAACTGCAGAACGTTGGCACCAAGGATTACTGCAATGTGCGCAACTTTTATCTGACAATGTAATTAATGGTCGGCCGATTCGTTTATATGAGCTAAGCGAGCCGTTAAACATCGTAGGTCAAGATGTATTTATGATTGAATTACCTTTCCCAAAAGACAAAATTTACCCGAAAGAAAGCTGGGAACATATTGAAATGGTAATTGATGTTGAGCCAAGTGAGCTAGAAACCGCGGCATTCCAGTTGCTGCTTGATCCTTTACCCCAAGGATACCGACTGAAGATGAGCCAGCCTAAAGGGCAGCAAGAAAGGTTGCCAAATCCAACATTAGCAGTGTCAAATGGTGAAATAACCGTAAAATACCATCCATTCCCGCTAAAAAAGATAATTGAAAGTGAAAAATAAGTGATGTAATTAACGTTATTGATCAATAGTTCTCGTTAACTTTTGGCGGTGTGATATCCATCCGATAACATTTTTTAATAAATGGCATTATTAGCCGAATTGTTAACGTTTAACATTAAATCTTTTCATTATTTTTGGGCACATTGGGCACATAAAGTAGGTGTTTTATTGCTCTATTTCGGAGGTTGTGATGGCAAAACTGGAAATCTGTTGTTTTGGAATTGAATGCGCCCAAGTGGCCCAAGAGTATGGTGCAGATCGTATCGAGCTTTGCTCTGGCGCCGCTGATGGTGGCTTAACACCCAGTTATGGCTACCTGAAACTGGCAAAAGAAAAACTGCATATTCCAGTTCATCCTATTATTCGTCCTCGTGGTGGTGATTTTTGCTATAACATCAGTGAATTTGACGTGATCCGTGAAGATTTAATTATGATTAAGGAAATGGGTTTTCCAGGCGCTGTTATCGGTATATTGGATAGCGAAGGGCGCATTGATATCAACAGGATGCACACGTTGATGGAAATAGCACAGGGGATGAATATTACCTTCCACCGTGCATTTGATATGTGTATTAACCCATTGTTAGCTTTAGAACAATTAAAGGAACTCGGCGTAGCTCGCATTTTAACCTCTGGGCAGCAACAAAGCGCGGAGCTAGGTTTACCGCTCTTGAAAGAGCTACATGAAAAAAGCCAGCAAATTAATGGCCCACAAATAATGGCGGGTGCGGGCGTACGTTTGGCCAATTTAAGTAAATTTATGGAAATCGGCTTATCTGAGGTACACAGTTCCGCAGGGAAAACGGTACCATCAACCATGAGTTACCGCAAAGTGGGCGTGACAATGGCCTCTAATAGTGAATCAGATGAATTTACTCATTATTGTGTGGATGGTCCTACGGTCGAAGCGATGAAGGACTTTATTTCTATTACAGAAAAAGTTTCTGTTTAATTGCTGCTGGCCTCAATACACGGCTTTGATATAGAAATTTTACATAGCTTGTTATTCTTTAAGGAAAATCAATTCGTTGGTTTTCCTTATTGTTTTTTAGTCATCAATTAGTTTAATGTCATTAAAATAGCCAATAAGAAGACTAAAAATATGATTTATTTATCATTAATGGTTTAATTATTGCTTGTGTTGATACATGTCAATTAACCCTTATTTTTATAAGGCTACTATCTAATTACTATAAGAATACTAAGTAATTCAATTTATAATAATTAATAAGGTAGCAATGTAATGATCAATAAAATCAGGGAAAAAGCGCTGAGTCGGCGACAGTTTATTCAGGCTTCTGCCTCTGTCGCTACGACAACGGCTATCGTCAGCTCCATCTCACTACCTTTTTCCGCTCAAGCAACACCAACCATCACAATCCAACCCGATGAAGTCAGCGAAAAAATCAAATACAGCGCATGCTTAGTCAATTGTGGCAGTCGCTGCCCACTCAAAGTACATGTAAAAGATGATGTCATTACTCGTATATCGAATGAAACCATGTATGACGACACACAGTTTGGTTTGCACCAAATACGCCCTTGTTTAAGAGGGCGTTCTGTTCGCTGGAAAACCTATAACCCAGACCGCTTGAAATACCCGTTATTGCGTACAGGTAAACGGGGAGAAGGAAAATTTAAACGGATCAGTTGGGATGAAGCCACGACGATTGTGGCACAAAAACTGCGCTCAACCATTGATACATATGGCAATGAAGCGATTTATTATCAGTATGGTTCAGGATCTACCGGTGCTAATTTACAAGGGCGTAATGCCTGTAAGCGGTTACTAAGCCAACTCGGAGGGTTTCTTGACCAACATGGAACCTACTCGACTGCACAAATAAACGGCGTTATTCCATATGTTTATGGCAAGTTGGATGATTCACTGTTGTCTGAAATAGCCAATAGCGATTTAGTGGTGATGTTTGGCCATAATATCGCGGAAACACGGATGTCCGGTGGCGGCCAATTCTACGAAACCCTAAAAGCATTAGAAAAAAGCCAAGCTAAAGTCATTATTATTGACCCGCGTCGCACCGATAGCGTGACAACGCTAGGCGCTGAATGGATCCCGATTTATCCGGGTACTGACGGTGCGCTTGTGGCTGCGATTATCCATACATTGATTAAAGAACAATTAACAGATGAAGACTTTCTAGCGAAATACTGTGTGGGTTGGGATAACCAGACACTCCCTGAGTCCGCAGCCAAAAATGGCTCATATAAGGATTATATTTTAGGGCTAGGTGATGATGGTATTGAAAAAACACCGCAGTGGGCTAGCCAAATTACAGGCGTCTCACCAGTTCGAATTATTCAACTGGCTCGTGAGTTAGGTAATGCGAAAGCCGCGTGGATTTCTCAAGGTTGGGGATTACAAAGGACGGCATCGGGTGAACAAGCTGCACGGGCTGTGATGATGTTACCGATTGTCACGGGGCACATTGGACGTCCAGGAACGAATGCCGGAGGATGGGGAGGAAACGTGGCGTATTCTGTGCCAGGTTTTGCTATTCCAAACCCAGTTAAAACCAAGATTCCGTGTTTTATGTGGACAGATGCGATTGTGCGTGGAACCGAAATGACTGCGACAAATTCAACTCTGTTGGGTAAAGAACGTCTTGAAACGAATGTGAAATTTTTATGGCACTATGCGAGTAATGTCACGGGTAACCAACATTCTGACCTAAACAAAACCCACAAAATTCTAACAGATGAGTCTTTATGCGAATTTATTTTGGTGTGGGATACGCATATGACGGCATCGACTAAATATGCGGATTTAATTTTACCTGATGTGACCAGTGTTGAATCAAATGATTTAATTAATAACTCATATGCCAGCGGTGCTTATCACTATGCTATTCGCCTACAAAATGCGATTACCCCATTATGGGAGTGTCGCCAATCTTATGATGTTTTAACTGATATTGCTGAAAAACTGGGTATTAAAGACCAATTTACCGAAGGTCGTACTCATGAGCAGTGGATAGAACATTGCTATAACCTGATGCGAGAAAAAAATCCCCATTTGCCCTCGTTCGAAGAAACGAATGACATGGGAATTGTTGATAGAAAATTGGCAAACAGTGCAGATTATATAGCATTAAAACCATTCAGAGATTCACCTGAAACCGCGCCATTGCCAACACCATCGGGTAAAATTGAAATTTATTCAGAAAGGCTCGCTAAGATAGCGAAAGAGTGGGAATACCCTGCTGACCAGCGGATCCCTGCTGTACCTGAATATTGTGTAAATACTGAAGGCGTTGAAAATAAGCAAGCTAAACAAAAATATCCACTGCAAATGACAGGCTATCATGATAAAGGCCATGCGCATTCTTCATATTTTAATATTGCAATGCTGCGCGAAGCCGTTCCTCACCAGTATTGGATTAACCCAATTGATGCGTCGGCTCGTGGTATTCAGGATGGTGATATTACTGAAATTTTCAATGACCGTGGGCGTATGCATATTAAAGCAAAAGTGACGGAGCGCGTATTACCTGGTGTGATTGCAGTCCCGCAAGGTGCTTGGCGAGAAGTCAATGAGGAGGGGGTCGATATTGGTGGTTGTATTAATACACTAACGACACAACAGCCTTCCGCTCTTGTTAAAGGAAATCCACAACATACTAACTTAGTTGACGTGAAACGTGCATAAGGAGTGACGAATGAAACAGTATGGTTTTTATTTTGACTCAACAAAATGCACAGGGTGTAAAACGTGTCAGGTGAGTTGTAAGGATGAAAAAGACCTTGATTTAGGGCCTAAATTTCGTCGGGTATACGAGTTTGGTGGTGGAGCATGGCAACAACAAGAGGGGATATGGCAACAGAATGTTTATAACTACTATCTATCGATTTCCTGTAATCATTGTTCTAACCCAACCTGTGTTGCGGGATGCCCAACTGGTGCGATGCACAAACGTGAACAAGACGGACTAGTGGTGGTCGACCAAACCATTTGTGTGGGATGTCGCTACTGCGAGTTACGTTGCCCATACGGTGCACCACAGTATGACGAAAAGAAAAAATTGATGAGTAAATGCGATGGATGCTATGAACGCGTCGAAAAAGGGATGAAACCCGTTTGTGTTGAATCTTGCCCACAACGCGCATTGGACTTTGATGATATCAACATCCTTCGCGAGCGCCATGGCAATATTAGTGGGATTGCTCCCATGCCAAACCCATCTCTTACTAATCCTAATATTGTCATTAAGCCGCATAAAGATGCTAAACCTTGTGGTGACAAGAGCGGGAAATTACAAAACCCAGCAGAGGTATAACATGCACGAACTTCCACTCGTTTTTTTCACCGTATTGGGGCAATCGGCAGCAGGTTTATATTTATTGGCGTATGCGAGCCGAAAACTGGGGATGTTGAGCGAGAACCAATTGCGTCATACCAATATAGCGGCATTTGTCATCATGATCATTGCGCTAGTCATTGGTGGATTACACGTTGGGCAGCCTCTACGCTTCTTTAATATGCTTTTAGGCGTAGGCCGCTCACCAATGAGTAATGAAGCTTTACTCAGTGGTATTTTTGTCGCTTTTGGGGCTGCAACTTTATTATTCACCTTATTGATTAAAAATAAAGTGTTGAGTGAACTGTGTAATATTGCCACGGTGATTTTTGGTTTGGCATTCGTATGGTCAATTCCTCAAGTTTATAATATTGCCACAGTAGCCAATTGGTTTACTGTTTTCACGACATTACAAATGTGGATGACACTGTTAGTGGCTGGTGGCGCGTTAGCCATTCTATTCGGCGTTCAGCGGTTAGGGGCGATGGCATTTTTGATTGGTTCAATTATTATTTTTGCTACTCGCGCGGCTTATGTATCATTTTTAGGGGAGACAGGGCCAGAGATTAGCGCCGAGCAAGCTGGTTTTTGGAGTTTCCAATTAGTCGTCTTAGCGGTGATGCTGTTTGTTTATCCGGCTCTGCTATATCGAGGAAGAAATTCATCCGTACTATTAGGCCTATGTGCGCTAGCGGTTATTTTAGCCGAGTTATCTGGCCGAATTGCCTTCTATAATTTATGGCAAATAACAATGTAATCGCTTGTTAACTACCATGATAATAAATGCCTATGACTTGATTGCCATAGGCATTTTATCTTTATGGCTTACGCGCAACTAAAATTGCACGTAGTGGTGCGGGGTAACCTTCGATAGTTTTAGTTTTATCATTGGGGTCTAAAAATTCAGCTAATGAATCTGTTTTCATCCATTGTGTGCGGCGTTGCTCTTCCAAAGAAGTTACTTCTTGGTCAACAATTCGGACATCGACAAAACCACATTTCTCTAACCAAACTTTGAGCATTTTAGCGGAAGGAATAAAATAGACATTACGCATTTGGGCATAGCGCTCACCGGGGATCAAACACTGAAACTCATCCCCCTCAATAACCAGGCTCTCTAAAACCAATTCTCCTTCGCTGACTAATTGGTTTTTAAGTTGCCATAAATGGTCGAGTGGTGAACGGCGGTGGTAAAGTACACCCATTGAGAACACAGTATCAAATGCTTTCAATTCAGGTAGTTGTTCAATACCTAAAGGTAACAAGTGGGCACGTTGGTCATCGCCTAATAGCTTTCTTACTGCTTCAAATTGGCATAAAAATAATTCCGTTGGGTCTATCCCAACGACAAATTTGGCCTCTTGCCCTAACATACGCCACATATGATAACCGCTGCCACAACCGACATCTAAGATATAACGGTCTTTTAGTGATGAAATATGGGGGAGTACGCGATCCCATTTCCAATCGGAGCGCCATTCAGTATCAATATTGACACCATAGAGAGAAAATGGACCTTTGCGCCATGGCATTAATTGTTGAAGAATATTATTTAAGCGCCGAGTTTCGCCTGCAGTGAGCTCGGGTTCACGTGTCGCTGTCACGCTATGACGTAAATCCAAATCAGTAGGAACCATAATTGGCAGGTTATCTAGCATTTTTTCCCATGAAGAAAAGCCACCATGTAACCCTTGTTTTTTCCATTCTGAAAGTTGTGCTGGAAGCGTTTCAAGCCAATGACTTAGCGGGCCAACGGCAATTTGTTGGTAAAAACGACCAAAATCAATCATGCCTAGACCTCTTTGATGGCTAACAGTGAACCAAAATTAAAGCACTGGAACCAAACTTCACAGTGAGTAAAACCGGCACTTTTTAAACGAGCTTTATGTGCATCAACAGAATCTGTGAGCATTACGTTTTCTAACATGCTACGTTTTTGGCTGATTTCTAATTCGCTATAGCCATTTGCTCGTTTAAAATCGTGGTGCATATTGAATAATAACTCACCGATTTCTTTGTCTTCGAAGTTAAACTTCTCGGAAAGGACTAAAATACCGCCGGGTTGTAGCCCTTGATATATTTTACTGAGTAATAATTGGCGATCATCTGGGTTGAGAAATTGTAAAGTAAAATTGAGCACAACCATGGAAGCATTTTCGATATTTACATCACGAATATCACCTTCTATAACGTCAACCGGTGTATCCGCCCGATAGGCATCAATATGGCGTCGGCAACGTTCAACCATAGCAGGAGAGTTATCAACAGCAATAATTTTGCTTTTTTCTACTGTAATATTACGCCTTATAGATAAGGTTGCTGCACCTAAAGAGCAGCCTAAATCGTAAACATGGCTGTTGGGTTTGACAAAACGACCCGCTAGCATGCCAATCATCGTAATAATATTAGAGTACCCTGGAACGGAGCGTTGAATCATATCAGGGAATACTTCAGCCACTTTTTCATCGAATTGCCAGTCACCAAGGTTAGCGATAGGCGCAGAGAAAAGGCGATCTTTTGAGGTTGGATCTGAGTTTGACATAAGTTCTGTATTAAGCAAAAACAAAAGTAGTAAAGGATTGTATCAGAAAGGCTGTCTACTGAAAATCAATCCATAAGCAATGAAATAATGAGCGGCACATTAATAACACGTGCCGTTACAGAGAGTAAAAACTATAGATTAAATGAAACGATTTGCAGCCAAGGTAGGTAATACGTATTGGCGATAACCATCAGTGCCATTGCAAGGTAAGTTGCGACCATGCCTGAACGGCGATATGAGTAATCGTGATTTTTCAAACCATAAGAGTGCAGTATTCGACCAGCAATTAAGATCAGGCCACAAATATGAATCATCCACACTTGTGCGCCATTCATTTCCATTAAAAGCAGTAAAATTAATGAGATGGGAATGTATTCGATGGCATTACCATGAACGCGGATTGCGGTTTGCAACTCATAAAAACCGCCATCACCATAAGCTATACGGTATTGATTACGCAGCTTCACAACATTTAAGGATAATCTAAGCAGCAGTAAGGCACCCAGTACAGCATACAAAGAGCTGACCATTTTTTACTCCACCATAAAACGAATCAAACTATGAAAACACCTAAAAATATAAGTTATAGTAATGGGTATTAACAATATTTTGTGAATTGTAAATCCTAAAAAGCCGTTAGACAAATGAAATCACAACTTTTTTTTGGGTAATCCTAACGCGCTATTTGATCAAACCTTCTTTCTTTAAGCGAGTTAAAATAGTCACCGCCGTGGTTGAGCAGCGTGGTAAATCGTCAATACTAAACCAATCTAGTTCAGCAATCTCAGCGGCAGGGTGTGGCTCACCTTGATAGTCTGCAAAGTAACAACGAATGCGGACTTGCGTTCCATCTGTTTTTCCATCAGCAGGGCCAATAAACTCACCATAAAACCGGATAGAAGCGACATCTAGCTCAAGTTTTAATTCTTCGGTAATCTCACGGCAGAGTGCTTGTTCATCAGTCTCACCTTGCTCACGTTTTCCGCCGGGGATGTAAAACAAACTTTTATTATGGGAACGTACCATCGCAATTTTGTGATCTGATAAGGTAATTAACCCCAGTTTATCAATGATTTTAGCACTCATAATATGGTCACTCTGTTATTTAACGATGATAAGAGAATTATTGCTGTAAGTGAGTCATTAAGTAAAATGATAAAATTACTTAATGACTTAAATTATATTGTTTAAAAATTATTTTTTCTCAACGATTTTTACCAATTCATAACGAATACTTGGCGCATCAGCGGGTGGGTTTGGTACATCAAATTGCTTCACTTGCAAGGTATAAGAGAAGCCTGGTTGGTATTCGAAGCCTTGAATTGAACTATAAAAAAGTTGCCAGTCATCACTTGGGTTTTCTTTCACTTTCATGCACTTCATTGGGGCAACTCCCATACAATCAGCAAGTGAAGAATCAATGTAAAAAGTTTTTGTATTATCAGTCTCTGCGGGTTTCATGTTTTGGCATCCAGCGAGTAGTACGAACATGGAAGTGGCAAGTAAAAATTTTTTCATGGGCAATCCTTAAACTGCAGATGGTGATTAATTCAGCGTTGTATCTGTATGTTGTGATTATAGCAAACTGAAAAAGGTAACGATTCTGAAATAGAAAGATTTATAATTAAAGAGGTATTTATTAATCAATAGTTGAATTGGAAAACATTAAGTGATGTTACTTTGCTCAAAAAGACATCGAACTAATAAAATAAACCTCTGCTGCAATATGTACATGGTGCGGATAGTCCCTTAAAATCGATAGGATCATCGTGATAGACGTCTATCTCGCCATTCAATTTTATTATTGTTGATTAGCACGACAATAATTGATGAAAATATGATTAAAAACAAAATGGTTTACGTGTTATGTAGAATACGTAACTATTTGTCTAACAGAATTTCCTGTATAATGTCTGCCTTTTTGACATTCTGAATTTTCAGCTCAATGTTCAGCAAAATGCCAAATTTCCGCAGCAAGCAAATGCACAACAAGCTGAGTAAAAGGATATTGTATGCGTACTAATTATTGTGGGCAGTTAAACATCGCTCACGAAGGCCAAAAGGTCACTCTTAGTGGATGGGTAAACCGCCGCCGCGATCTAGGTGGTTTGATTTTTATCGATATGCGTGACCGTGAAGGTATCGTGCAAGTTTTCTTCGATCCCGATCGTAAAGACATATTTGAAAAAGCGTCAGAGCTGCGTAATGAGTTCTGTATCCAAATCACAGGGACAGTACGCGCACGTCCAGATAGCCAAAAAAATAAAGATATGGCAACGGGCGAAATTGAAGTATTTGCTGAAGAACTGAATGTTTTCAATAAGTCAGAGCCGCTGCCATTAGATAGCAACCAAACGAATACAGAAGAGCGTCGTTTAAAATATCGTTATTTAGATTTACGCCGCCCTGAGATGTCTGAGCGTCTGCGCACGCGCGCCAAAATCACCAGTTTTGTTCGTAATTTTATGGATAACGAAGGGTTCTTGGACGTTGAGACGCCAATGCTAACCAAAGCAACACCGGAAGGTGCTCGTGACTACTTAGTACCAAGCCGTGTTCATAAAGGTAAATTCTACGCATTACCGCAATCACCACAATTGTTTAAACAATTACTGATGATGTCTGGTATTGACCGTTATTACCAAATCGTAAAATGCTTCCGTGATGAAGATTTACGTGCAGACCGCCAACCTGAATTTACCCAAATCGATGTTGAAACCTCATTCATGACCGCAGAGCAAGTGCGTGAAATTATGGAACGTATGATCCGTAATTTATGGTTAGAGGTAAAAGGGGTTGATTTAGGTAACTTCCCAATCATGACCTTTGCAGAAGCTATGCGTCGTTATGGTTCAGATAAACCAGACCTACGTAACCCAATGGAGTTAGTGGATGTTGCGGATATCGTAAAAGATGTTGAATTTGCGGTGTTCTCAGGCCCAGCGAACGACCCGAAAGGCCGTGTTGCGGCTCTGAAAGTCCCAGGTGGCGCTGCTATGACGCGTAAGCAAATCGACGAATATGGTCAATTTGTTGGTATTTATGGTGCGAAAGGTTTGGCTTGGATGAAAGTCAACGAACGCGCTCAAGGCCTTGAAGGTATTCAAAGCCCTGTCGCAAAATTCTTGAGCGAAGACGTGATTAACCAATTACTAGACCGCACAGGAGCAGTTGATGGCGATATCTTGTTATTCGGTGCGGGGGCAAAAAATGTCGTAACCGATTCAATGGGTGCGTTACGTTTGAAAGTCGGCCGTGATTTTGAGTTAACCAATTTAAATAGCTGGCAGCCACTGTGGGTGATTGATTTCCCAATGTTTGAAGATAATGGTGAGGGCGGGTTAACTGCGATGCACCATCCATTTACTTCCCCTAAAGATTTTTCACCTGAAGAATTGGCAAGTAAACCTGAAGAAGCCGTTGCTAATGCGTATGATATGGTTATCAATGGTTACGAAGTTGGCGGTGGTTCAGTACGTATTCACCGCAATGAAATGCAACAAACGGTATTTAGTATTTTAGGCATTAATGAAGAAGACCAACGCGAAAAATTTGGCTTCTTATTAGATGCATTGAAATATGGTACGCCACCACATGCAGGTTTAGCATTTGGTCTTGACCGTTTAGTGATGCTGTTAACAGGAACCGATAATATTCGTGATGTCATTGCTTTCCCGAAAACAACAGCGGCAGCGTGTTTAATGACGAATGCTCCAAGCCATGCGAACCCTGATGCATTGACGGAGCTCGCTATCGCCGTGGTTGCGAAAGACGAAGAGTAAGCTCAATGAAAAAATATAAGCGCCCGGAATCGGTATTAGTCATTATAGTGGCTCAAAGTAGTGGACGGGTGCTTATGTTACGACGTAAAGACGACCCAGACTTCTGGCAATCAGTGACTGGAAGTTTGGAGCCTGATGAAACGCCGTATGAAACGGCATGTCGTGAAATTAAAGAAGAAACAGGTTTTGAGGTTGAACAAAACCAGCTGCAAGATTTATCGCACAGTATCATCTTTGAAATTTTCCCGCATTTCAGGCATCGTTATGCACCTGATGTGAGCCATTGCAAAGAGCATTGGTTTAAATTGGTGCTAAGCGAAGAACAAATACCATTACTGACGGAACACAGTGAATATCATTGGTTAGCCCCTGAGGAAGCGGCTAAGTTAACGAAATCATGGAGTAACGGTCAGGCTATTTTAGAATTTGCTAATTAATTATTGTATTGACGTTTTTGGAGATATTTCATGGCAGGTCATAGTAAATGGGCCAATACCAAACACCGTAAAGCAGCCCAAGATTCTAAGCGCGGTAAGATTTTCACAAAAATTATTCGTGAGCTGGTCACCGCCGCACGTTTAGGTGGTGGTGATACCGGTACTAACCCACGTTTACGTGCCGCAGTGGATAAAGCATTATCAAATAACATGACTCGTGACACCTTAAACCGTGCAATTGCACGCGGTGTGGGTAATGATGAAAATGATAATATGGAAACCATCATTTATGAAGGTTATGGTCCTGGTGGCACAGCCGTGATGGTTGAGTGCTTAAGTGACAACCGTAACCGTACCGTATCTGAAGTACGCCATGCATTCACTAAAACTGGCGGTAACTTAGGAACAGATGGTTCAGTATCCTATTTATTCACCAAACGTGGTGTTATTACTTATGCACCGGGTGTCGATGAAGATGCATTGATGGAAGCAGCACTTGAAGCCGGTGCTGATGATGTTGAGACTTATGACGATGGTGCTATTGATGTTTACACCACGTTTGAAACGTTTGGTACGGTAAAAGATGCATTAGACGCAGCTGGCTTTACCAGTGAGGCGGCTGAAGTTTCGATGATCCCATCGATTACCGCAGAGCTTGATGCAGAAACCGCACCAAAATTAATGCGTCTTATCGATATGTTAGAGGATTCAGACGACGTTCAAGAAGTTTATCACAACGGTGATATTTCTGACGAAGTCGCTGCCACACTGTAAATAGTGAGGCACTAAATGACAGCATAGTCATTTAGCATAATCCGCGTAGAGAAAGCGGGCTGGCGCAGCCTGTTTTCTCTAACGCCTTCTACTCTTTCCTTTCCCTTATCCGCTATACTTTATTTTATATCAATGAGCTAACTCGCTTTTAGTTTTTATCAGTGATTCAAATAGCTATTTAGTTGAAATTGATAGTATTATGAAATGGATAGTATTATGAAGCTTATTAGAACAACTTGATCAATATAAAGAGGTATAGATAAATTTATATGGCGATTATTTTAGGTATTGACCCCGGTTCTCGTGTTACGGGATACGGTGTTATTCGCCAGCAAGGCCGGCAACTACTGTATTTAGGTAGTGGGTGTATTCGTACACAAGTTGATGATTTACCAAGTCGTCTGCAACGAATTTACGCGGGTGTCTCGGAAATTATCACACAATATCAACCGGATGTATTATCCATTGAACAAGTATTTATGGCGAAGAATGCGGATTCAGCATTAAAACTTGGGCAAGCTCGAGGCGCAGCTATTGTTGCTGCTGCAAACATGAATATACCCGTATTTGAATATGCAGCTCGTCAGGTCAAACAAACGGTTGTAGGTACGGGGGCCGCAGAAAAAAGCCAAGTACAGCATATGGTTAAATCAATTCTAAAATTGTCAGCGAGCCCACAGTCTGACGCAGCAGATGCTTTGGCAATTGCGATTACACATTGCCATTTCAATCAAAATCTTTTAAAAGTTGGCGATCCACGGTTAGTTTTAACTCGTGGACGTTTAAGATAGAGAGTTTATCTTAAACAGAATTGCTTATTAATAAATAGCGTGTGGCTGGATATGCATCCAGCATTTTTTGTGGTATAAACAACAGTATTGATGATAATAAACCAACCTGCTCAAGGTTTAGTTAGTAATAGAGGGCTTCAATGTGATAGGTCGTTTACGTGGTATTGTTTTAGAAAAGCAACCTCCAATCGTATTATTAGAACTACAAGGTGTCGGTTATGAAGTCCATATGCCAATGACTTGTTTCTATGAATTGCCCGAAATTGGTCAAGAAGCGATTGTTTTTACTCACTTTGTTGTTCGTGAAGATGCCCAGTTACTATATGGTTTTAACGATAAGCAAGAAAGGGCGTTATTTAAAGAGCTGATCAAAGTAAATGGTGTTGGCCCCAAATTAGCTCTTGCGATTTTATCCGGTATGTCTGCTCAACAATTTGTTTCCGCGATTGAACAAGAAGCGATTGCATCATTGGTTAAATTACCTGGAATTGGCAAGAAAACCGCAGAACGCTTAGTGGTCGAAATGAAAGACCGATTTAAAGGACTCAATGGGGATTTATTTAATCCAAACAGCGACATTAATCTGCCAAATGTAAACAGTAAAGTTCCCAATATGGCAGATATTGAAGCAGAAGCTGCCGCTGCATTGATTGCTTTAGGGTATAAACCACAAGAAGCAAGCCGAATGGTAAGTAAAGTTGCAAAACCGGATAGCGATTCTGAAACATTGATCCGTGATGCCCTTCGTGCCGCACTTTGATTGAGAGAATTTTAATATGATTGAAGCTGATCGCCTAATAACTGCTGAAGTATTACAGTCAGATGAAGAAGCTATTGACCGTGCGATCAGGCCAAAGCTATTGAATGAGTACATTGGTCAGCCTCAGGTTAAAGACCAAATGGAAATATTTATTCAAGCAGCGAAAATGCGAGGCGATGCGCTTGACCATCTGCTCATCTTTGGTCCTCCAGGGTTAGGAAAAACCACTCTAGCAGGGATTGTTGCAAATGAACTCGGTGTTAATCTGCGTACCACTTCAGGGCCCGTATTAGAAAAAGCAGGCGATTTAGCTGCCATGCTAACTAATTTAGAGCCCCATGATGTCCTATTTATTGATGAAATCCATCGATTATCTCCAGTTGTTGAGGAAATACTTTATCCTGCAATGGAAGATTACCAACTCGATATCATGATAGGTGAAGGGCCTGCGGCGCGCTCGATTAAAATTGATCTTCCGCCTTTCACATTAATTGGCGCAACGACTCGTGCAGGGTCGCTCACATCACCATTACGTGATCGCTTTGGTATTGTGCAACGCCTAGAATTTTATCAAGTTGATGATTTACAACATATTGTCAAGCGTAGTGCCCAATATATGGGGTTAGATATCACCGAAGAAGGGGCGCTACAAGTTGCGATGCGTTCAAGGGGAACTCCACGTATCACCAACCGTTTGTTACGTCGTGTACGGGATTTTGCTCAAGTGAAAGGTGATGGTTCGATTAATGGGCTAATTGCTAACCAAGCTTTGGACATGCTAAATGTCGATGCTGCAGGTTTTGATTATTTAGATAGAAAGCTTCTAGTTGCTATCATTGATAAATTTATGGGTGGTCCTGTTGGTGTTGATAACCTCGCCGCAGCCATTGGAGAGGAGCGCGAAACTATAGAGGATGTTTTAGAGCCTTATCTTATCCAGCAAGGTTTTATTCAGCGTACCCCTCGAGGTCGAATGGCGACGGTTCATGCATATAACCACTTTGGTTTAACGCCTAAAGAAATTTAATTATATTAAATGAATAAATATGGCCCCAACATTGTTTTCAATGTTGGGGCCATTTGCATTAAAAATAGTATGTAATAACTGAAATTATGTATCTTAAAGCTTAAATTAATTTTTCGCTTTTATTGCTAAGCTAAGTACAAATAGAATAGCCGATACCAACACAACTGACGGCCCAGCTGGGGTATCGTAGAAAGCAGAGAGAGTGAGCCCCCCGGTTACAGCAATCATACCAATTAAGACAGCGATGAAGGCCATTTGCTCAGGTGTTCGAGCAAAACGCCGAGCCGTTGCTGCTGGTATAATCAATAAAGATGTAATAATTAATGCCCCGACAAACTTCATTGCGATACCAATTGTTAGTGCGGTAACTAACATCAGTAATAAGCGCAGTCGTTGAATATTAATCCCATCAACAAAAGCAAGTTCAGGGCTAACCGTTATCGACAAAAGTGCCCGCCAACGATAAAAAAGCAACCCGCAAACGACAATAACGCCAATAAAAATCGTTATAATGTCTTCATAGCTTACTGAGAGTAAGTCACCAAATAAGTAAGCCATTAGGTCAACGCGAACATTAGCCATTAAGCTAACAACGACTAAACCTAAAGACAGCGAACTGTGTGCCATAATTCCCAGTAAAGTATCAACGGCAAGTTGTGGGCGCTTTTCTAGCCAAACTAAAATTAAGGCTAGTAGCAAGGTTACAGCAATAACGGCATAGAATGGGTTGATATTTAATAGAAGCCCAAATGCAACTCCTAATAATGAAGCATGAGCTAGCGTATCGCCAAAATAGGACATTCGGCGCCACACTACAAAAGAGCCTAGAGGACCTGCCGCAATGGCAAGTAGCATGCCTGCTATCCAGCCAGGTAATAGTAACTCAATCATGTTTGCAGTCCTTGCTGTGTTGGTGACCAACAATAATATTACCTTCTAAATCATGTTGATGATTATGTTGATGGCGGTATACACCAAGTTGTTGAGCACCGCGATAACCAAACATTGCGACAAATTCTGGGTGGTTTGAAACAACATCGGGCGCACCAGAACAGCAAATATGGCCGTTAATGCAAAGTACTTTATCTGTTTTTGCCATCACGAGATGCAAGTCATGGGAAACCATTAATACAGCGCAGTTAAGCTCAGTTCTTAATTGGTTGATTAAGTCATATAGTGCAACTTGGCCTGTAATATCAACGCCTTGAGCTGGTTCATCAAGTATGAGGAGATCCGGTTTATTGAGTAGGGCACGAGCCAGTAAAACACGTTGTGTTTCACCGCCTGATAACTTTTGCATCGGTTGTTCAAGTAAATGCGTTGCTTTGACTCTTTCGAGTGCAGGTAATAAATGCTCTTTACGAACACCAAGTTTTAATAACATAAAACGTTTAACAGTGAGGGGTAGCGTCGTATCCAAATGAAGTTTTTGTGGAACATAGCCAATAGCGAGAGAAGAAGGACGCGTAATAGTACCTGATGTAGGGGCAAGTAGCCCGAGTACAACACGTACAATTGTTGATTTTCCAGCTCCATTCGGGCCTAAAAGGGTTACGATATCACCTTTATTCAGTTCAAAGGTAACATCATTGAGAACCTGTTTTTCGCCAAATGAAACAGAAATCTTATTTAAAGTCAGTAATGGTTGCATGTGAAAAACATCTTGCAGAATTCATGTTGTGTTATATTATAACATTTCAAAATCAAAATCACGGAAAAAGACTGCTATGATACATAAATCGAAAAACATTGCCTGCAAATTTCTTTTTGGGGCGGTGGCGAGCTCCGTATTAAGTGCAACAATGGTATCAGCTGCGAATGCTGATGTTGTGGCTTCAATTCGCCCACTGGCCTTTATTGCCGCGGGAATTGCTGATGGTGTCACTGAGACACAAGTTTTATTACCAGACGGTGCTTCGCCCCATGATTATGCACTTAAACCTTCTGATTTGAAAAAAATTAAACAGGCTGATTTATTCGTATGGGTTGGTCCTGATATGGAAATGTTTTTACAGAAGCCAATCAATACATTACCGCAGAATAAACGCCTAGCATTGGCTGAACAGAAAAATATTAAGCCACTTCTTATGGCAGAGTCCCATGAAGATGAACACGACCATGAACATGGAGATGAAGCTAATCATGACAAGGATCACGAACATCATCACCACGGTGAGTATAATATGCACATCTGGTTGTCTCCAGAAATTGCAAATTTTGCTGCGCAAGACATTTATGAACGTTTAGTAGAGCTTTATCCTGATCAAAAAGATAAGCTAGACGTAAACCTTCGTAAATTCAAAGAAAATATGACGCAAAATGATCAGAAAATTGCTAGTATTTTGCAGCCAGCTAAAAACAAGGGTTATTTTGTTTTTCACGACGCTTATGGCTACTTTGAAAAACACTATCAATTAGCTCCATTGGGGCACTTTACGATAAACCCAGAAATACAACCTGGCGCGCAGAAATTACATCAAATACGAACACAATTGGTTGAGCATAAAGCGCAATGTGTTTTTGCTGAGCCGCAATTCAGGCCTGCTGTGATTGAAAGTGTAGCACGTAATACGGGGGTGAAAATGGGAACTCTCGACCCACTAGGAATTGGGCTGGCAATAGGGCCGGATAGCTACATGCAGTTTTTGACTCAATTATCAGAGCAATATGCCAGCTGCCTGGATTAAAAATAGAAGGAATTGTTTAGTGCAGCAAATGGCCAAAAGTCTGGCTCAGGTATACGGTAGCCTGTCTAGAACACACAAAATTGTATTAAGTACGCTCACTGTAGCGACTATGGCCGTCGCAATTTGGCGGCCAGTTCATGTACCAACAACTGCTGAATATGATGGTACACCGGATACCATCATTCCGCTCTCATTATTACCTGCAAGTGATGCTACCGACGATATAATTCAAGACAGTAGTGAGCAGCTACCCGATGAAGGCCTCGCTGATACCGAAGCAGAAGCCGTAGAGACGGGGGGCGTGGCTGCGCCTCTCGTCCATGAATATGTGGTTGCAAGTGGTGATAACTTAACGACTATTTTAACTCAATTCGGTATTGAAGCTGGTGATGTTGCAACACTATCTAATCAACATAAATCACTGAGAAATCTGAAGATAGGCCAGTCATTAAATTGGTCGTTAAGTGATCAGGGTGAGTTAGAGTCATTAACATGGGAAGTTTCTCGCCGTGAGACCCGCGTATTTACCCGTGTTGGGACGACAAACAAATTTGAAGAAGCTAAGCAGATTCGCGAAGGTGAATGGACTAACAGTGTTTTAAAAGGTACGGTTGACGGTACATTTGCACAAAGCACAAATAAAGCGGGCTTAACACGCAATGAAGGCCGTGAGGTAATTAAAGCCTTACAATGGCAGGTTGATTTCAAAAAATTGAAAAAAGGCGATAAGTTCAGTGTATTAATGAGCAGGGAAATGCTTAATGGTCGCAGTGAACAGAGCCAACTTATTGGTGTTCACCTACAAACGAATGGGAAAAGCTATTATGCTTTTCGTGCTGAAGATGGGCGCTATTATGACAGCGAAGGAAACGGGTTAGAACGTGGTTTCTTACGTTTTCCAACTGCTAAGCAGTTTAGAGTCTCTTCACAATTCAACCCTCGACGAGTTAACCCAGTTACTGGGCGCGTAGCACCGCATAAAGGTGTGGATTTCGCAATGCCTGTTGGCACACCCGTACTTGCTGTTGGTGATGGCGAAGTGATTGTTTCAAAATACAGCGGCGCTGCAGGTAACTTTATTGCAATCCGTCATGGTCGCCAATATACAACTCGTTACATGCACTTACGTCAATTATTAGTTAAGCCAGGCCAGAAAGTTAAGCGTGGTGATCGCATTGCGTTATCGGGCAATACTGGGCGTTCGACTGGTCCTCATCTACATTTTGAAATGTGGGTAAATCAACAAGCGGTAAATCCACTCACCGCAAAATTACCGAGTTCTGGTGGTTTAACAGGAAAAGAGCGTAAAGAATATTTAGCGCTAGTGAAAGAAACGAAACCACAACTCAAGCTACAGTAATTTAAGTTTCTATTTTTATCGCTGGCAGGTACTTGTATCTGCCAGTTTTCTTTGTAATGCTCCCGTAAACTATTATTATAAGCTATAGAAAGATGGCTATTATTCACTTGAGTACAGCATGAATAAAGATCAAGACACTGATAATAAAAAAGGCTATGTGCCAACTTTTCACCGTTCTTACCTGTTACCTAAGTATTGGGGGGTGTGGCTAGGAGCTGGTGTTTTAGCGGGGTTGGCTTTCATTCCGGTTAAGATCCGTGACCCTTTACTTGCTAAAATAGGAAAATGGGTTGGGCGACTTGCTAAAAGTGGCCGTCGTCGTGCCAAAATTAACTTACTCTATTGTTTTCCGGAATTGACAGAACATCAACGAGAAGAGTTAGTTGACCGCATGTTTGAAACCGCACCACAGTCCTTTGTTATGTTGGCAGAGTTATGTCTTCGTGGTGCGAGTAAAACGCTAGCTAGGACACATTGGCATAATCAAGAAATTTTAGAGCGCTTAAAACAGCAGCAAAGTAATGTTATCTTTATGGTTCCTCATGGCTGGGCTGTTGATGCGCCAGCCATGCTATTAGCAGCAAAAGGCCAGAAAATGGCTGCAATGTTTCATCACCAAAAGAACCCTGTTGCCGATTATTTATGGAATAAAGCAAGATACCACTTCGGTGGGCGCTTGCATTCAAGAGAGGCGGGGATTAAGCCTTTTATCGCTTCTGTTAGGCAAGGTTATTGGGGCTTTTATCTTCCTGACCAAGATCATGGTGAAGAGCATAGTGAATTTGTTGATTTTTTTGGCACATATAAGGCGACATTACCTGCTATTGGTAGGCTAATGAAAGTTTGCAAGGCGAAAGTTGTACCGCTATTTCCCGTTTATGATCATAAAACGCACCAATTGCATATTTATATCCGCGAACCAATGGATGATATCGATGGGAAGGATGATAAGTACATCGCACGAAGAATGAATGAGGAACTGGAATATTTGGTTTCTCCGAATTTAGAACAATACACATGGATATTAAAGCTATTAAAAACGCGAAAAGAGGGGGAGATAGAGCCTTATCAGCGTAAAGATCTCTACCGTTAGTGTTTAGTTTTACAGAATAGTGTTTAAGCCATTACTTTTTAAGTAATGGCTTTTTTTATTTAAAAGTGTGTATTTATAGAAATATACGCTTGATGACGGGGGATTTTAAAAAACGGTACACGATTATTCATAACAAAAATTTAGGATAGTACATTAGTAATTTATAGATGTTTCATTCATTTTTTGAGCTGTATCTAATTTTTGTAAAGTCTTGATAAAAATGAGAAGAACAAAATTCAAATTAACTTATTGATTTACATGTTAATTATAAATTTTGCATTAGATGTTCATAACTTACATGACAGAAAGTTAAGTACAATATAAGGAAGATATGCTTAATAAACATGATAAAAGAGCAAAAAAACTTATGTATTCGTTTAATTAACAATAATTAAGTTGAGGTATGCTAAAATGTTTTGGACGGTAGAGTTTAATCTTAAGCTCGGAGGTCAATTTGATACATGAGTAAGGAAATGAGAACAATTTGATAATTTTTTTTTTAGAAAAAGTGGTGGTCGCTATCCTAAGCATTAATTATAGAATGAACGAGGGTTCATATTATTACTTACCTAACATCTGATAAACTAGAACTGATAAATATCAAACCGTATCGTTTTAAGTAATTATTAGCAGTAATTAGTCTGCGTTACATCAATCATGAAATTAAGTCTTAGTATATATACTAAATTGACTTTATTTCAATATCTGTATTGTGATATTCCTTTTTATTTATCCAATGTAAAGCCAACTATGCAGTAGATAATATTATAAAGTCATCGTTAAATGACTAGCTAATTATGGTTATTATTTGTATGCATTATAAAAATTATTTTTGTTTAATATTTATGAGGTTGTTAATTTTTTATTTAATAATAATAATTTATTTTTATTTGAAATTAAATATGCTAGGGGTGATTTTTTTATTTACATTCTTACTTTGTTGTTTTTTTTAAATTTAAACTTAAATTATTTATTGATTATTTCTATTCATGATGTAGTAAGTGTAAAAACTATATTTTAAATATAAAATTAATCTTTATATTAAAAATCATTCCTTACATACTAAAAAAAAGAACTTAAATAATTTTAAACATATGGGTAAATACTAAGCATTATGTATAATCACTTATTAACGATTATAAAATATATTGCTATATTTTAATTATATAATAAAAATGACTCCCAGATTAATACTTGGAGACTCTATGGAAAAAACTCGAACAACGTTAGATCAATGGATAACTCTACAGGCAGTAGTTGACTACGGTGGTTTTGCTCAAGCAGCTGAAATTTTGCATAGGACACAGTCATCAATTAGCTACACCATTAGTAAATTAGAGCAAACATTGGAAATTGAAATATTTTCTTTAGAAAAACGCCGTGCAGTATTAACTAAACAAGGAGAGCAGCTATTAGCGCTATCGAGAGAGGTAACAAATAAAGCAATTTCATTAGAAGAGGTTGCTAAATCATTAAATTATGAAGGAAATAATAAAATTAATATTGTTATTGATTCACTATATCAAAGTGATGAAATACTGAAAAAAATTGGGAATTTAAGTCGCTCCAAAAAGGATTATGATATTGATTTAAAAAGCATTTTATTAAAAAAAACAGATGTTTTCGGAGTTAAAAATTATGATTTATTAATTACTCACCATTACGTTGAGTCGTTAAACCCTATATTCCTCGAGCAAGTTGAGGCGGTGTTTGTAACCAATCCAAATCATAAGCTTCAACATTGCCATGCTGATAATAAATTGAAATTAATGGAAAAAACAACATTGATTGCTTTGGAATCTACAGAGATGGATGGGATAAAAAACATCCAAACTATTCATGTTCCTAATGTGGATTTAGCAATTCAATTAGCTGAGAATTCGATTGGATATTTATGGTTACCAAAAAATTTAGTCCAGAAGGAATTGAATAATAATTCATTAAAAGAGCTGAAAACAGCAAATAACAAATCCTTCTATAATTTCTACATGTATATGAATAAAAATTCAATGGCTAATGAAATTTTAAGATACTACCTAATTGATAATGAAAAAAATAAATGAATGAGTCAATTAATGAATAATCAAAATCAAACATAAATATTTTAGATGTCATTTTAAAAAATTCAATGTATCCATTAGTTAACTTAACTAAAGGTAAATGGTATATTTCTTTCGCACACCTAATATGAGTAATTGATTTATTCATATAGTAGTAATTAATAATTAAAAATTTATATTATAGGAACTATTATGAGTATTCTAAAAAAATCCCTAGCAGTAATAGGGGTTGCTTTAGCTGTAACATCTGCGCCAACTGTTTTTGCTTCAGGTACAATTAATTTTACCGGGGAAATAACTGACATAGCTTGTACAGTTGATAGCAACTCAAAAAACTTAAATGTTGACCTTGGAAAGGTATCAGCTAAAAGTTTATCTTCACAGGGTGAAGTGGCAGGATTGAAAGACTTCACGATTAAACTTGTTGATTGTCCAGCAAACTCAAAAGTTACTGTACGCTTTGGTGGTACACGTGATACTGCAGACCGGGATATTCTTGCCATTAACCAAGGTGCAGGTGTTGCAAATAATGTCGGTATTGCTTTATTTGAAAAAGACGCAACAACACAAATCAAATTATTTGATGATTCAAAACAAATTGAATTCGATGGTGCAACAGTAGATTTAGATTACGTAGCTCGTTATAAAGCAACTGGCGTAGCAACTGCAGGCCCTGCTAATAGCAGCGCAGTGTATAGTATTCAATATCATTAATTAATTGGAGGGTGACAATAGTTGCCCTCTTTTTCACATCAATATCATGGCTGTTTTATGAAAAAAATATTTTTTTCAATCTGTATATATTTATTTTCTATTTCTAACATCTCTCATGCGTCAGGTATTAGTGTAGGTGGAACGCGTTTTGTCTATGAAGAAAACAAACGTGAAATTGACATCCCGATTTTTAATAGTGATAAAGAAAAACCATTTTTAATTCAAAGTTGGGTTTCTCCATTTAATGGTGAGGGTAAAGCACCATTTATTGCTACACCACCATTGTTCCGTATTGAACCAGATACAAATGGTTCAGCGAGGATCTCATACATAGGTGAACCTATAGGTTCAAATGAAGAAAAAATTTATTTGCTTAATATTAAATCAATACCTCCGAAAGATAATAGTATTGAAAATGAGTTACAAATAATTATAAATTCACAATTTAAATTATTTTTAAGGTCGAAGGATATTGAACCCTTTGATTTTGAAAAGGTTAATTTAGTTGAAAAACCAGATGGAATTATGATTGATAACCAAACACCATATCATTTATCAATCAAAAATATCCTCATCAATGGCGTGGTCATTGATGGTGCTAGCTTAATATACCCATTTAAAAATGACTACATCCTTAAGAAAAAAACAAATAATGGCGATTCAATAGTTATTCAGTTTATTAATGACTATGGCGCTATCATAGAGAAAAAAACCAAGTAAGAGTATCTAAGATGTCAGTTCTCTATACCAAAAATAGGCTTATGTATTCTAAAATTTTTACTACGATCAGCTTAATATTGTATGCCAATAATACAATTGCTGAAGATATATTTGATATTAATGCCATCAACACAGGGATTGAAAGTCAAGTTGCCGATGTGAATAGCTTGGGCTATTTGTCTTCCGCAGGTGGGCAATTGCCAGGTGATTATTTTGTTGATATTTATATTAATGATCAACTGGTAGATAATAAGAATATTACATTTTTATTTGATGATAAAACTAAGAGGTTACTCCCTGAAATAACAAAAAAAATGCTACTAGAGTGGGGAGTGAAAAACACAGCAAGCGAAAAATTCTCAGTAATTGAAAATGATGAATACTTGAAAGATATTGCTCAAATTATTCCTAGCGCTAATTATCAATACAAATTCGAAATCCAACAATTACAAATAAGTATTCCTCAAATTGGATTAGAAAATACTAGCCGAGGTTACGTTGAACCAAAAGAATGGGATGATGGAATTAATGCGGCATTTGTTAATTACACTGCAAGATTTAATAAGCATTGGTACCAAAATAGAGACAACAGAGATAACACATTCTTAGGTTTAAGAAGTGGTATTAATATAAATGCTTGGCGTTTACGTAGCTATAGCACATATAGTAATACAACAAATGAAACAAATTGGAATAATTTACAAACCTATATAGAACGAGATATCAGAAGTTTAAAAAGCCGATTAACGATTGGTGAAACATCCTCTGATAATGGTGTGATGGAAAGCAATCCTTATCGTGGAATAAGGTTAGCTTCCGATGAAAGTATGTTGCCCCAAAGTGAAAGGGGTTTTGCACCGACAGTGACAGGAATTGCACAATCAAATGCGATTGTTACTATCAGGCAAAATGGTAATGTGATTTATCAAACAACTGTACCACCTGGTGAGTTTTCAATTAATGATCTATATCCAACTTCATACAGTGGTGACCTTGAGGTCTCCATTGAAGAAGCTAATGGAACCATCCGATCTTTTATTCAGCCGTTTTCAGCAGTCCCCATGATGCAAAGAGCAGATGCATTAAAATATAGTGTGGATATTGGTAAATATAATGTTGATAGTGCACGACGTAAACCAAATTTTGCGCAAGTATCAGCAATTTATGGGTTACCATATAACTTATCCGCTTATGGAGGTTTTTTAGTTTCCCAAGACTATCAAGCTTACACAGTAGGTACTGGAATAAATTTAGGTAATATTGGTGCGATATCGGCAGATATTACACAAGCATCAACACAATTGATTGATAAAAAGAAGGCAGAAGGCCAATCGTACCGAATTCAGTATTCAAAATATATTCCAGATACAGGCACTTCTTTTTCTTTAGCATCATATCGCTATTCAACAAAGAATTATTATGACTTCTCTGATTCGAATAATTACTTTTATAACATCGGTCGGAAAAAACAACAGTTTCAAGCATCAGTATCCCAATCACTTAACGGAATAGGTTATTTATCAGTGAATGGTTACCAGCAATATTACTGGGATAAAAGTGGTTCAGATAAAAATTTAACAATGAGTTTTAGTTCTAATTATAATTCGATGAATTACAGTGTTGCTTATTCTTATACAAAGCAAGATTATTTAAATACCAATGACCAGATGCTGTCATTAAATTTAAGTATTCCTTTTGATTTAGGGCGGAGAAATAATTGGATCAATTATAGCTATAATACCAGTAAAAATGGCGACTCTATTAGCTCATTGAGTTTTAATGGTACGCAATTAGAAGATAATAATTTGCAGTATGACCTTACGCAAAGATATAACCACAGCCATGATGAATATAGTAGTTCCGTTAGTGCAAACTATATCGTTTCATCAGGGGAATACAGTGCAGGTTATAATTATGACCCTAAATATCATTCTGTCGATCTCGGTGCAACAGGAGCGTTATTACTGCATTCTGGAGGGTTAACGACATCACGTACTATTCATGATTCTGCAGTGCTGGTAAAAGCTGAAGATATTGATAATTTAAAAGTGAATAATGCGCAGTCGCTCTATACTAATTCTTCAGGATTTGCCGTAATCCCTACGGTTACACGCTATGAACGAAATAAAATTAGTGTCGATACTGCAACATTAAGTGGTAATAATGATGTTGCTATTAATACAACAACCGTCGTTCCTACTCAAGGAGCTATTGTATTAGCTAATTTTCAAGCAAAACGCGGTGCTAGAGTATTACTAAAACTGCAGTATGCAGGCAAACCCATTGCATTTGGCACACAAGTTTCTGTTATAGAAAATGAAGAGCAAGTGACAGGGGGGATTGTTGCAAATGATGGGGAAGTTTATTTAAGCGGTGTTCCAGCGCAAAGTACCGTCATTGTAAAATGGGGTAATAGTCATAATCAACAATGTACAGTTCCACTTTCATTATCGTTAGAAAATGAAAAAATTCAGTTTATAGAACGAACTTGTGAATAGGAGTCGTCATGAATAACTTAGGATTAAAAATCGGCATTCCATTACTTTTATATTCACAATTTGGTGTTGCAGAATTTAGGGCTGAATTTACTAACCAACTTGTTAATTCGAATAAAACACTTTATGTCTCACGCACATTACCAGTAGGTACTTTTATTGGCTCGGTTGATTTAGGAACCCATTCCCCTTGGGTGTGGTGGAATGTAACTGGTAATACAGAAGTGGGCATATATTTACCAAGCGGATCTGGGAATTCAAGGTACATTTCTGGTGTAGGTTATGTGAGAGAAGTGAATAGTTCAGGTGTTGGTTATGCTTTGCATGGAACAGTAATGAGCCCTTGCTCTGGTTCTGCATATGTTGATGGAGTAAATACGAAAGATGGAAATATTAGTAATAGGTTAATTTGTGGTTCTAATGCATCATCAGCAACATACACTGTAAAGTTAAGAGCAGATTTTTATAAAGTTGGTAATAATGTTAAAAGCCAAACGTTGCCAGCCACTAATGCTGCGATGTTAATTTTATTCCATAATGGCTTTATTACGTCAGATTTATATGGAAGAGTCGAACCCAAAGTGGCTATGGGACCAATTAATGTTATTTCGAGTGGTTGTGAAGTTAAAAATAAGTCAATAGATGTGCCGTTCGGTAAAGTCAGCAAATCGTCGTTTACAGGTGTTGGTTCAACGAGCCCCGAGAGCAAGAAAAATTTTCAAATTCAATTAGACTGTGACCCTATATCACCGATAAAAATTACGTTTATTGGATCCCAAGATGCAAGTCAAACACCAGGGACAATCGCACTCAATAATTTAGCCGATGAAAATACAGCGAAGGGCTATGCAATCCAAGTAAAATATAAAGGAGCACCAATTAAGCTTAATCAGCTAATGCCTATCGTTGAACAAAATAATGTAGGGCAATATAACATTCCATTGGAAGCTGCTTATATCCAAACTCAATCTACAACAACTGCCGGGAAAGCAAACGGTACGTTACAATTTAATCTACAATATCACTAAATTCTATTTGCTCTGTACATAACATGCAGAGCTTTACTATCTAGCTTTACTATCTAGCATTACTTCTTGTTTAACCATCATTTTGCACTTTATCTTAATTCATCACTAACCTGAAGTAAGTTATAGTTAGCTTTTATTGATGAATAGATTGAGGACGACTATGGCATTTGATCGTATGGATTGGCATTACGGTGGTGATTATCCATCAGACTTACCAAATGAGAATGGAGGCACCCATATTGGCTTTTATTTAACATGGATTATTCATAATAATTTAGTAGGAGAATTTCATACTGAAGAATCAGAGGAAGAACTCGCATTAGTTAAAGCCCGAAAACTGGATGGCCGTGAATTTTTGATGACAATGTGTGATGAAAAATTTATAGATGAAGATTTGAGTGATGAAGGTAATGCTTTTACTCAGTTTTACTATGCAGCGGAAGAGAAGGGCTATTTTGAAGATTACGAACGTGTCCTGAAAGGTGATTTACCAACAACTTACCATATAGAAAATTCATGGGAAAATTATGATAAAATTGCCCCTGTAATTAGCGAAGCATATACCAAATGGAAACAAGCTCAAGGTTAGATAGAGCACCAATATAAAAGAAAGCCCCCACCCATAGGCGAGGGCTAAAAGATTATTCGACTTCTAGAATACGACAAGTATTCGTGCTACCTACGGTGCCCATTAAGTCGCCCTGAGTGACAAGAACCACGTCACCACTCATTAAATAGCCGTTATCACGTAAACGCGTCACTGCTTCATTAGCAGCCGCAATACCATCTGTGTGGGTGCTACAGAAAACAGGGGTAACACCACGGTATAGAGAACATTGGTTGAGCGTTTTTTCATGACGAGACATTGCAAAAATAGGTAAGCCAGAACTGATACGAGACATCATACGAGCAGTACGACCAGATTCAGTCATTGCAATGATAGCTTTAACCCCTTTAAGGTGGTTAGCAGCATACATTGTTGACATAGCAATTGCTTCTTCTGGGCTGCTAAATTCTGCATCTAAACGGTGTTTAGATACATTCAGGCCAGGCATTTTTTCTGCACCAAAGCAAACTTGTGCCATTGCAGCTACCGTTTCTGCAGGGTACTGACCTGCGGCTGTTTCAGCGGAAAGCATAACGGCATCGGTACCATCCAACACCGCATTTGCAACGTCCATGACTTCGGCTCGTGTTGGCATTGGGTTAGTGATCATCGATTCCATCATTTGTGTTGCAGTGATAACAACGCGATTTAATTGACGTGAACGACGGATTAATTTTTTCTGAACAGCAACTAACTCAGGATCGCCAATTTCTACACCGAGGTCACCACGAGCAACCATGACGACATCAGAAGCGAGAATAACCTCATCCATAACTTCATCATTGGCAACGGCTTCAGCACGCTCGACTTTAGCAACAATTTGACATTCACAACCCGCATCACGAGCCAATCGGCGCGCATAATCTAAATCTTCACCAGAGCGAGGGAATGAAACGGCTAAATAGTCGACATTAATTTTGGCTGCGGTTTTTATATCTTCTTTGTCTTTGTCTGTTAATGCTTCAGCAGAAAGACCACCACCGAGTTTATTAATACCTTTATTGTTAGATAATTGGCCACCAACAGTAACTTCTGTAAAGACTTGTAATCCTTGGACTTCTCGGACTTTTAATTGAACACGCCCATCATCAAGAAGTAAAATATCGCCTGGAACGACATCGGCAGGTAAGCCTTTATAGTCGATACCCACTTTTTCTTGGCAACCTTCACCTTTACCTAAATTGGCATCAAGAATGAATTTATCACCAATATTGAGGAAAACTTTACCATCTTTAAACGTAGAAACACGAATTTTAGGGCCTTGTAAATCACCGAGGATCGCAACGTGACGTCCTAAACGAGCGGCAATCTCACGTACTTTATTAGCACGTAATAGATGGTCTTCTGGAGTTCCGTGGGAGAAGTTAAGGCGAACAACGTTGGCGCCAGCATTGATAATTTTTTCAAGATTATTATCGCGATCAGTAGCTGGACCAAGAGTTGTAACAATTTTAGTTCTTCTAAGCCGTCTAGACATGTATTACTCCGTTGACCTGTAATGGTGTTGATAAAAGAGTGAAACCATTTCACTCCATTTCGAAACCTGTTTACTGCAAATAGGGATGCTGACACGAGCACAGCTATTATATACAGCCAATTTCTTAATGCTATCAGGTCTGTAAAACTATTAAAGCCTGAAAAGCAAAGAAAAGCGTTTATCTTGTCAATTTATTGCCTTTAGATGCTATCAAACCGCGAATCCCGTAATGCTTCTTTGACGCGCTTCAAGTTATCTCTAAATTTTTCACCTCTTCTTAACGTAAAACCCGTTGTTAATACGTCAATTACTGCGAGCTGAGCCATTCTTGATACCATCGGCATATAGATATCTGTATCTTCAGGCACATCAATAATGATAGATAGGGAAGCGGCTTGGGATAGCGGAGAGTTTTCTGAGGTAATTGCTATGACGGTGGCATCGTTTTCCCGTGCTAAACGTGCCATGTCAACTAATGCCTTAGTTCTTCCCGTATGGGAAATGAGCACAATAACGTCCCCCTCAGCACTATTGATACAGCTCATACGTTGCATGACAATATCATCGAAGTATATGACAGGAATATTAAAGCGGAAAAATTTATTCATTGCGTCGTGGGCGACAGCAGCAGAGGCACCAAAGCCAAAAAAACTGATTTTTCGTGCTTGGGTTAATAAATCAACAGCACGGTTAATTGCACTAATATCGAGTGTATGTTTCACATTATCTAATCCGGCCATAGCCGATTCAAAAATTTTGTGAGTATAGGTATTTACTGTGTCAGTTTCTTCTATATGGCGATTGATGTAAGGGGTGCCATTGGCTAAGTTTTGCGCTAATCGTAGTTTAAAATCAGGGAATCCTTTCGTGCCCATTTTCCGACAAAAGCGGTTTACTGTTGGTTCGCTAACATCTGCTAATTGCGCTAGTGTGGCGATACTGAGATGAATGGCATTTTGTGGCATACCTAAAATAACGTCAGCCACCTTTTTTTCTGATTTACTTAAAAAATCGAGACTTGTTTTCATTTGTTCTAAAATATTCATATAGCAAAAGCGCCTATTTCATCGAAAGGAGAAATTTGTGAGTCATCACGTTATCCTATTGTTGATTTTTAATTTCTTGTCGTGATGCTGTAATAGAGAGTGAAAATATACTATGTATGATATGTAAGCTATCTGAATGCAGGTGATAATTAGCAGCTTTTTGTGAAACTTTGACCCGTATCTAATTTTCAGATTAGTAAACATCCTACATATTTTGTTATTTTTTTACGCAAGCTGTCTCCATTCAGTTAAATCGCATCTTTTTAATACACTAAAAATTATTCAGTGTGTAACATAAGAGTAAACAGGGAATATGTTGTTTTTTTCATCATAAAAACTGTGATCGGTATCATGAACATTTACTGGGCACTAGCAACAGGGTACATTAGCGGAATTAGGGCTAATTTTAACAAAATTACAATAAGGCCTATCCTAGTTAGGTCTTACATTCCGCAAATTGAGGAGAACCAATATGGCGGTACATAATGCTGCTCAAGCTTGTGACTTAATTATTTTTGGCACCAAGGGAGACCTCGCTCGTCGTAAGCTGCTGCCATCGCTTTATCAATTAGAGAAAGCGGGTTACATTCATCCAGACACGCGTATTATTGGCGTCGGTCGGGCTGAATGGAGTCAAGATGATTATGTCCACTTTGTCAAAGAAGCGTTAGATAAGTTCTTAAAAGAAGATCTCGATTCAGCATTGTGGGAAAAACTGAGCTCTCGCTTGGATTTTTGTAACTTAGACGTTAACCAGACTGAAAGTTTTGTGCGTTTAGCTGAAATGTTAAAACAAGATGCACAACCGGCTATCCATTACTTTGCCATGCCACCGAGTACCTTTGGTGCAATGTGCCAAGGGCTGGGTCATGCTAAATTAAATAAAAAGCCAAATCGTGTTGTCATGGAAAAACCACTGGGAACGGATTTAGCGTCGTCACAAGAAATTAATAATGAAGTGGCCAAGTATTTTGATGAAAGCCAAGTTTATCGTATTGACCACTATCTTGGTAAAGAAACCGTTTTAAACTTACTCGCATTACGTTTTGCAAACTCGTTATTTATCAATAACTGGGACAACCGCACTATCGATCATGTCCAGATCACGGTTGCAGAAGAAGTGGGAATCGAAGGTCGTTGGGGCTATTTCGATCAAGCTGGCCAAATGCGTGATATGGTGCAAAACCACTTATTGCAAATCTTAACGATGATTGCGATGTCACCACCGGCAGATTTAACCACAGACCGTATTCGTGATGAAAAAGTGAAAGTCTTACGTTCTTTACGTCGCATTGACCATACTAATGTGCGTGAAAAGGCAGTACGTGGGCAATATACCTCTGGTTTTGTTCAAGGCAAAAAAGTCCCAGGATATTTAGAGGAAGAAGGGGCGAACAAGCAAAGTATGACTGAGTCATTCGTTGCTTTGCGTGTTGATATTGATGACTGGCGTTGGGCGGGTGTGCCTTTCTATTTACGTACGGGGAAACGTCTACCGGCTAAATGTTCAGAAGTTGTGGTTTATTTTAAAAAGCCCGCGTTGAATATTTTCTCGGAAAGTTATCAAGATCTGCCTCAGAATAAACTAACCATTCGTTTGCAGCCAGACGAAGGGATTGATATTGAAATTATGAATAAGGCACCAGGCCTTGATCATAAACACCGTTTACAAACCACTAAATTGGATTTAAGTTTCTCCGAAACTTTCAACCAAACTCACCTTGCAGACGCTTATGAACGTTTATTGCTTGAAGCAATGCGTGGCATTCAAGCACTGTTTGTTCGTCGTGATGAAGTAGAAGAAGCATGGAAATTTGTTGACTCTATTATAGATGCATGGGCAATGGACAATGAAGCGCCTAAGCCATACCAAGCAGGGACTTGGGGGCCGATTGCATCTGTAGCAATGATTGCTCGTGATGGTCGTTCGTGGAATGAGTTTGAATAAAATTATCAATACTTGAAATATTAGACAGTGTATTGACTAAAATGGCGGGATTATCCCGCCATTTCTCTATGCTTCTTATATCGTGGTATTAAAGAATTAATTCACTACGCCCAGTAGCGGCCATGTGAATAATTGCTTGTTCGATACGTAAACACGCCATTTTAGCGGCATCAGGAACGGATAACCCAGCTAATAATTGTGCAGTGAGTTCTGCACCAAATAAATCCCCCGTTCCTTTTGGCGTGACAGGGTAACGTTTGTGGCGGATAACAGCCACGTTATCTTTGGTAACACAGACTACTTCGATATTATCATCATCAGGCTGGAAAGCACTTGTGATGATTACCCACTGGGTATTTCCTTTTAATAAGCTGCGGGCTGCAGCTGTCGCATCATCCAAATTATTAACTTGTCTGCCACTTAAGGTCATGAGCTCGAATTTGTTTGGAATAATGCCTGTTGCTAAAGGTATGACTTTATCACGGTAGACCTCGGCAATTTCAGGGGGAATATAAAAACCACTGTCCTCATCCCCCATGACTGGGTCAACAATAACCGGTAGTTCTGCTCGTTCTTTGCGGACGAGGGTTAACCAGTCAGCTAAGTCTTGAGCTTTTTCGGGGGAGCCTAGATAACCAGTCAAAATAGATCTTACAGAATCTAAACTACCACGTTCAACAAAACCGTTTAAATAACCACGAAACCACTCTCCAGGTAACTCCCCACCATAGCAAGTGGTATAATGAGGCGTATTACTCAGTACCACGGTAGGGACTGCCGCTACGCGTAAACCTTGTTTTGTCAACGCTGGAACGGCAATGCTATTCCCAACGCTGCCATAAATAACTTGCGATTGAATTGATACGACATCATAAGGTAATGGTGTTGCATCTGCGGCATTTTGGAAACTATTGGAGGTAAGGCTAAAGGTATTCATGGCTCTCTCTTCGGCATATTACAATCATATGGTTACTATAAGAAGCTTGTTCAATCAGGTTGTCAATGTTAAAAATCGAATAGCCTATTTTAGGTGTGATGAGAGTATAAAAAGTGGAATAAAGAGATTTTTTTATAAAATAATTCCAATGAAAAATTTATTGTTGTCGCTTGTTTATTCGTATAATTATTGATAGTTCAAGGGTTAATTAGCATATTAATGAATAGTTATGCATATTTCCATTCATTGCAAAAAATGTTTATATTCATTGACTTAATAAAATTGGCATGCTAAAAATAAGCTGAAATTAACTATCAACATGAGGGTTCGGAGTAAATTGGGTAGATGTCTACCTGATGAAAAGAATAAGATATCATGCTTAGCTCAACTAGCGGCAAGATCAGCAAGTCCCAAAAAAGAACGACACACAGGCTTTTCCTTTCAGCTATCCTTTCCAGTGAACACTACTGGTGTGGTGCATTATAGCGTCTCTCTCGATTATTCATTTCGCTGAATAAACTCAGCAACACGTTGTTATTTATTTGAATTTTCAACAACCACGCAATAGTAATTTATCTATTTGTTCTGTACAAAAAACAGGCTGTTACGTGGCTGTACATAGAGAGATATTATAATGATTTACTGGATATTTTTAGTATTAGCTATCGTTGCCGAGGTTATCGGTACATTATCAATGAAACATGCCAGCGTAAGTGGTGATTTGACCGGTATGGTGGTGATGTATGTCATGATAGCAACATCATACATTTTACTTGCCATTGCAGTTAAAAAAGTGGCATTAGGTGTCGCCTATGCACTCTGGGAAGGGATCGGTATTCTTTTTATCACAACATTTAGTGTCATGTGGTTTGGAGAATCACTATCACCGATGAAAATAGGTGGATTAGTATTACTGATCACTGGTATTGGGCTGATTAAATCAGGCACCAAAAAAGCCACCGTTCGTCAATCTGCGCAGAAAGTAAAACAAGTTACACAAAACGCGGTCAATGCAGCCAAAACAAATGCTTTGGTTGGGCGCGAAGCTAAGTCGGAGGCGTAATATGGCGAGTCATTTTGAATGGTGGCATGCTGCGTTTTTGGTCCTAGCAGTAATATTAGAAATCGCAGCCAACATTTTATTAAAAATGTCGAATGGATTTAAACGGTATTGGATAGGTATTCTCTCCCTAATTGCGGTACTCGGAGCCTTCAGTGCATTAGCGCAAGCGGTAAAAGGAATCGAGCTTTCAATTGCTTATGCGTTATGGGGAGCATTCGGTATTATCGCGACAGTAGCAGCAGGTTGGATTCTTTTCAATCAACGGCTAAATTATAAAGGTTGGGGGGGAATTGTGTTACTGTTGCTGGGAATGGTGCTTATTAAGATGTCATAATGCTCGTCATATTTTGCACTGTCACGTTGTTGGCTAGATTCTCAAAATATAACGGTTCAAAATAAAATGGGCGCTCATCATTGGCGTCCATTTTAATCAAAGAAAAGCTGTCTAATCAATCAATTGCTGCAACAATCTTAATTTCAACTTTATATTCAGGCTTCATCAACAATGCTTGGACAGTACAACGGACAGGCGCACTTCCTGCAACAACCCAAGCATCCCATGCCTGGTTCATACCAGCAAAATCGGCTTTATCAGCAAGAAAAATGGTGGCATCAAGAATTTTACTTTTGTCTGAACCAACACGTTCAAGCATCACATCAATTGCCGCGAGCGTGTTTGCTGTTTGAGCAACAATATCAGCGTCAAGGTTTTCAGGCACACTGGTGTAGTAAATTACATTATTGTGAATAACAGCTTCAGACCAACGATTATCCGGGTCAATACGTTTGATAGTCATAATTATTCCTTATTATACATGTGGCTCAAGAATAACAGTTTGTTGGCTGGATGAAAATCAGTTGTTCAAGAGGACAATAATTACCTCAGCAGGGTTAATAAACTCATGGTAAAGTGTGCCCTCATTATTACTAATAAATAGGTCTTGTAGTGCACGACGATTTTTCTGCGGATGGCTTTTTAGCCAGAACAATTCCCGGTTTTCAGCCTCGAGAAGCACAAGTTACAATGTCGAACGCAGTCACTGAGTCGATTGAGCAACAGCATGTGCTGGTGGCGGAAGCAGGTACTGGAACAGGGAAAACTTATGCTTATTTAGTTCCTGCATTGCGTAGTGGAAAAAAAGTCATTGTTTCAACGGGGTCAAAAGCCTTACAAGATCAACTGTATCACCGGGATTTACCGACAATTATTGATGCCATGAATTACACTGGGCGTACAGCCTTGTTAAAGGGGCGATCAAATTATTTATGCTTAGAGCGATTAGACCAACAGTCCCTCGGTGGTGGTAGCCTTGAACCTGAAATATTATCAGCGGTGGTTAGGCTACGCAGTTGGTCAATCGAATCTGAGCTAGGTGATACGAGTACCTGCCATGATATCGCTGAAGACAGCCCAGTTTGGCCGTTAGTGACGAGTACTAATGATAATTGTCTCGGCAGCGATTGCCCACGTTACCAAGATTGTTTTGTCTTAAAAGCACGACGTAAAGCCTTAGAAGCAGATATTGTTGTTGTAAATCATCATTTATTTATGGCTGATAGAGTCGTGAAAGACACGGGTTTTGGTGAGCTAATTCCCCAAGCAGAAGTCATGATTTTTGATGAAGCGCACCAAATTCCTGATATAGCTAGCCAATATTTTGGTCAGCAGCTTAGCAGTCGTCAACTGCTTGATCTTGCTCGCGATATGATTATGACTTATCGAACTGAGTTAAAAGACCAAGTACAACTACAAAAAAGTGCAGATAGGCTCACTCAAAGTACACTGGATTTCCGGCTCAATTTGGGGGAAAACAGCTTTCGTGGCAATTTACGTGATTTACTAAAACGCCCTGAAGTACAAAGAGCATTGACACTACTTGATGATTCTCTTGAACTTTGTTACGAAGTGATCAAAACCACTTTAGGCCGATCACAGAGCTTAGACTCTATTTTTGAGCGCGTCACTATTTACCGAAATCGTTTGAATCGTTTAAAAGATGTGACGATTGCGGGTTATAGTTATTGGTTTGAAAGTTATGGTCGTCATTTTCTATTGGCGCTTACCCCCTTAACGGTTGCAGATAAATTCAGTGAAATGATTGCAAATACGCCAGCCAGTTGGGTCTTCACATCAGCAACTTTGTCGGTAAATGAAAAATTAAGCCACTTCACTGACCGTTTAGGTTTAGTCACAGCAAAAACGTTACTATTAGCCAGTCCATTTGATTATCAAAGCCAAACCTTATTATGTGTTCCGCGTTTTTTACCCGAACTCAATCAACGAGGTCTAGCGCAAAAATTGGCAACAATGCTACGGCCTATGATTGAAAAAAATCAAGGGCGCTGTTTCTTTTTATGTACATCGCATCTCATGATGCGTGAATTGGCCGAAGAGTTTAAATCCACATTGACATTACCCGTCTTAATGCAAGGGGAAAGCAGTAAAAATAAACTGTTATCCCAATTCATCTCAGCAGGGAATGCCGTGTTAGTTGCGACCAGTAGTTTTTGGGAAGGGGTTGATGTGCGAGGTGATGAACTGACTTGTGTGATTATCGATAAACTCCCATTTACTGCTCCGGATGACCCGTTATTAAGAGCGCGTATCGAAGATTGTGAATTACGGGGCGGAGACCCTTTTTCTGATGTTCAATTACCAGATGCAGTGATTACCTTAAAACAAGGTGTCGGGCGGTTAATTCGTGATACCAGTGATTATGGGGTTATCGTTATTTGTGATAACCGTTTAGTGACGCGTCCTTATGGTGAAGTTTTTTTACGCAGCCTTCCGCCATCACCACGAACAAGAAGTATACAAAAAGCAATTGCATTTCTTGAAGATAAAAGGCAAGAAGCCAATAGAACAAGGTAAATCTTAGCTTGTTTTTCTGCTATTCCTACAGCCGTTTGTGCTAATATAAACGGCATCTTTTAATCAAAATCTATTTATTTGCCGGAGTTTAGGCATGTCGAGTCGTATTCTTGCTGTTGATACAGCAACAGAAGCCTGTTCAGTCGCACTTTGGTGTGAGGGTGATATTATTTCGCGTTTTGCGATTTCTCCTCGCGAGCACACACAAAAAATTTTACCCATGGTAGAGGAAGTTCTTGCAGAAGCAGGAATGGGGTTGAACCAGCTAGATGCATTAGCTTTCGGGCGTGGTCCAGGCAGCTTTACGGGGGTTCGTATTGGTGTTGGTATCGCACAAGGGTTAGCATTAGGGGCTAATTTGCCCATGATTGGCGTGTCCTCTTTGATGACTCTTGCCGAAGGCGCTTTTCGCACTGCAGGGCATGAGCACGTGCTAGTGGCTATTGATGCACGGATGTCAGAAATCTATTGTGCCCAATATCAGCGAACATCCGAAGGCCTCTGGTTAGGTGAAGAAACCGAAGCTGTTCTACTTCCCGATGATTTTAAAAATAAATTTACTGAGCTTTCAGGGGCTTGGGGTTATGCAGGTACCGGATGGGAAGCGTATCCTTCATTGCTGAATGACTCAGCGTCATTGTCTAACAGTCATATTACGCTGCCTGATGCGCAAGATATGTTACCCATTGCGGCTCAATTATGGCAACAGGGAAAAGTGGTTGCCGTTGAAAACGTCGAACCTACTTACCTACGTAATGAAGTTACATGGAAAAAATTGCCTGGTCGTGAATAGTACGCAGGAAATTAATTGATTTTGCATTGGCTATACCCTGTGGTATAGCCAATTTTTTATAGTAAACAGAAAACAAATCAAATATTGAATAATAAAAATACAAATCGAATCATTCAATAATTTAGGATATTATTAGGGTGTAATGAAATTTTTATGGCTGCTTTTAACATATCGTGTTTTGTTTGCTAAATGCTATTTAAAACTGTATTACCTGAATTTATAATATCGCTAATCGGAGGTGGTCTATGAACATTGAATTAAACTACCGTAATGCACTTAAAAGCCTTTTTGTTGCAAGCGTATTAGCACTGACAGGGTGTGTTTCGATACCTGCTTCAATTCAAGGTTCGGTGCAAAACCCAACAGATAACTTAATTTCCGTACAAAATGCCCCTGAAATGTATATTGGTCAGGAAGCACGTTTTGGTGGGAAAGTCCTTGCAGTTGAAAATGAAGCAGCAAGAACACGGTTAGAAATTGCGGTGATGGCATTAAATAAATATGATGCCGCGCCAGAACTCAATGCCCCTTCTATTGGGCGTATTTATGCATACCTAAATGGTTTTCGTGAACCAAGTGATTTTACTAACCGTTATATCACTGTGGTGGGGAAAATCACTGGTGAGCAACAAGGGAAAGTAGGGCAAGTTCCTTATAAGTATGTCACGTTAGATGTGACAGGTTTCCAACGCTGGAATGTCGCTCAAAGTGTCATGCTTCCGCCGTCTGGCCCGTGGGGGTATGGTTATTATGGCGACCCGTATTTTTATAACCACCCATGGGGCTATGGTTATGGATACGGTTATCCTGGAGGCCCAGTCCCCGTACAAACGTATCTAACAGAATAATGATTATTTTTCTTTATTTGAAAGCCCTGCTTATAGTAGGGCTTTTTTGTTGGTATAGATAAATTATCTAAATATGTGCTAACAGATGAAAGTACGTAATAAAAACATTAACTAAAATTTAGTTCCAATAAAAATGACTTTAGTTAACGTAATAGGTTAAATCCCTTCTTAAGTGACTAGATAAGCTCTCCAAAAACAACGTAACATCATGTATAATTGCGCAATCTTGTACGGATTTATATCTGTTTAACTAATTTAAGATAAACAAGGCGGCTTAGTCCGCCTTGTTTTTTCTTGAAGGAACAAAATTTATTTAGTGATAGACCTCTCAACCTTGACATTGTCTGTTTTTCAAACTGGTACGCTGAGTTAATAATTTGTTAAAAGAGATGTTGAGTATAATAACTTCACTAAATTCAGGAGTAACATTTTGGAAAAAATCTGGCTAAAAAATTACCCTGCTGATGTGCCGGAAGAAATCAATCCTGATAACTTCGCTTCTCTAGCAGAGTTACTTGAAAATGCGGTTTCTCAATTTGCCGACCAACCTGCTTTCATTAACATGGGGGCGGTGATGACTTATCGGAAGCTTGAAGAGAGAAGTCGCGCTTTTGCTGCCTACTTACAAAATGGACTTGGCCTTAAAAAAGGGGATCGTGTCGCATTAATGATGCCAAACCTATTACAATATCCGATTGCTTTGTTTGGGGTATTACGAGCAGGAATGGTTGTAGTAAATGTTAATCCACTCTATACCCCAAGAGAATTAGAGCATCAATTGAATGATAGCGGTGCAACAGCGATTGTGATTGTATCGAATTTTGCGCATACGCTGGAAAAAATTGTTTTCAATACCAAAGTGAAACACGTCATTTTAACGCGGATGGGTGACCAACTTTCACGTCCTAAAGCCACGATTGTTGATTTTGTAGTTAAGTATGTCAAACGCTTAGTTCCTAAATATCATTTACCAGATGCTATTTCCTTTCGCCGTGCTATGCATTATGGCTATCGTATGCAGTATATTAAACCTAACATTACCGGTGATGACTTGGCCTTTTTGCAATACACGGGTGGAACAACCGGTGTTGCTAAAGGGGCGATGTTAACTCATCGCAACATGTTAGCAAATATTGAGCAAGCAAGAGCGGCTTACGGGCCTGTACTGAAATTTGGGGCTGAATTTGTTGTCACTGCTTTACCGCTGTATCACGTTTTCGCTTTGACGGTTAACTGCTTATTGTTTATTACAGTAGGGGGAGTTAACTTATTGATTACCAACCCTAGAGATGTACCTGATACCGTAAAACAACTAGGACGTTATCCCGTTACGTCAATCACCGGTGTTAACACGTTATTTAATGCGTGGCTGCATAATGAAGAGTTCAAAAAATTAGATTTTTCACGTTTACGTCTTTCAGTTGGAGGCGGAATGCCTGTTCAAAAAGCCGTTGCAGAAAAATGGCAGAAGCTGACTGGGAAACATTTGCTCGAAGGGTATGGGTTAACAGAATGTGCACCACTAGTAACGGGTAATCCTTATAATTTAACCAGTTATAGTGGAAGCATTGGTTTACCTGTTCCGTCAACAGATGTTAAATTCCTTGATGACGATGGCAATGAAGTCGCTATTGGTGAGCCTGGCGAAATGTGGGTAAAAGGTCCACAAGTCATGAAAGGGTATTGGAACCGGCCTGATTCCACCGCGGACACGATAGTGGATGGTTGGTTAGCGACGGGGGATATCGCAGAAATAGATAGCGAAGGTTATATTCGTATTGTTGATCGTAAAAAAGATATGATCATCGTTTCAGGTTTTAACGTCTATCCAAATGAAATTGAAGATGTTATTTCTGCACATCCAGACGTTATAGAATGTGCCGCAATTGGCGTACCAAGTGAAAGTACAGGAGAAGCGGTTAAAGTTTTTGTTGTAACGAAAAATGCGAATTTAACGGGGGATGAGCTAAAAACCTTTTGCCGTCGTTCATTAACCGCGTATAAAGTACCTAAGATATTTGAATTTCGTGATGAATTACCAAAATCTAATGTGGGTAAAATTTTGCGTAAAGACCTACGTGATGAAGAAAAATTGCAAAGAGAAAAATCACCAGTATGATTGTGGTTTAGTCTTAAACAAAGAATAGATGACGCCGGTTTTAACCGGCGTCATTGTGATGAAAATAAAAAAGAGAAACTTGTTTTGAATTATCGTTTAGTAACTACAGATAGTGAATTAGCCCAAGTATGCCAAGAGGCTAGTAATGCACCATGGCTCGCTTTGGATACCGAGTTTGTTCGTACCCGAACATATTACCCACAACTAGGTTTGCTACAGCTATATGATGGAAAGCAAGTTTCGTTAATTGACCCATTATTAATGACGGATTTTAGCCCATTCAAAACGCTTTTAACTAACCCTGAACAACTGAAATTTTTACATGCGGGGAGTGAAGACCTCGAAGTGTTTATGCATGATTTCGATTGTGTACCTGAGCCAATGGTCGACACACAAGTTGTGGCTGCATTTTTAGGTTACCCAATTTCTTGTGGTTTCGCGTCATTGGTTGCTGAACATTTAGGTATTGAGCTAGACAAAAGTGAATCACGGACAGACTGGCTCGCGCGTCCGCTAAGCGAAAAACAATGTGATTATGCAGCGGCGGATGTACTGTATTTGCTACCATTAGCTGAAATTTTAATGGGAAAAGTGACTGAAGCAGGCTATTTGGAAGATGTAAAAGATGAGTGCCAACGTGTTGTCGCTCGTCGGCAAAAAACACTAAAGCCAGAAAAAGCCTACATGAATATCCATAATGCGTGGCAACTACGTGATGAACAGCTCGCTTGCCTACAGTTATTAGCACAATGGCGTTTAAACCAAGCTAAAGCACGTGATATGGCGGTCAATTTTGTGGTGAAAGAAGAGCACCTGTGGAAAGTAGCCCGCTATTTACCAGGCTCTCTTGGTGAACTTGATGCACTTGGTTTAACGGGGCAAGAAATTCGTTGCCATGGTAAGCGTTTATTAGCGATTGTCGAACAAGCAAAACAACTTGATGAAAGCCAATACCCAACACCGGTGGCGAATATTACTGAACAGAGCCAGTACAAAAGCGTATTTAAAGAAATTAAAGCGCTGGTTAAAGATATTGCTGAAAACGAAAAATTTAATGCAGAATTATTGGCCTCTAGACGGCAAATTAACCAATTACTATCGATTCATTGGGGGTTAAAGTCTTCGGTTACACCTCCTGAGCTATTGGCTGGTTGGCGAGGGCGGTTACTCGCTGAGCCCATAGCAAAGCTCTTAGCAAGCATATAGCGTATTATTAGGTACAAGAAGAGTACTTCTTGTACCTAATTTAAATAACCTAACCTAGCCTACTTTCTCCACCTGTATTTCATTTATATTTATTATTTATTAATAAAATTATAAAAACATACGTTTTATTTATTAATATATTTATTCTGCGTTAAATCAATAATTGTAATTACTCTTAAAAATAAAATTAATTCTTAATGAAAACCCTAATAAATAAAATTAGATATTATAGGGTTTTTAATTAACCATTTAAAAAATAAAAGGTTATTTTTTCATGTTTTCCAATAATAAAAAATTGAATTATATTCCTCTCATTTGTAAATAAAAATCATTTGCATATACTCAATCTCGAACATTAAAGGAAAGTATAAACTTTTATTTAATGTATCTTTTTAAAAAACTACCTAATTAAAACTTCTATTGAAAAGGACGCGAAAATGAAGAAATTATCATTAATTACAGTTGCTGTATCTTTCTCTATATTTTCTGTTGGTGTTATGGCAGAAACGGTATCAAAGCAAAGCTTAGATTATGGATATAATCAAACAAATATTATTGTCGATAAAACTCAATCAACCATGGGGCCACACGGGGGGAGTATCGGTGCACCGGGAATTGGTTCTCGCTTTATGAAGGAAGGCAAAACCATATCATTTTCTGGCTTAAAATATATGGTAACACAAAAGCCAGACAACGTGTATGTTTTGGAAAGTGGCGGTAGCCCGCACGGTGGCATGGGAAAGTTCCAATTTAGTCAAGTTGCAGATGCCGAGGTATATTTCGGTGATTGGTCACAAACTGGCTTAGCCGATGATGCAATGCACACGGTTTATTTCTCCGGTGCAAATGCAACAACAGAAGTCCCAACCAGTGGCCAAGCAACTTATTCTATAGCGGGTATTAACCAGTTCGCTGGTGAAGCAAAACAGACGGGTTGGTTTAATGCAAATTTTGCGGATAAATCATATACAGGTGCATTAGAAGGAACGAATAGCCACTCCATGGCGGGGAACATTGAAGAGGATGGTAAATTTAGTGGTACTGCTATTGCCAATGAAACACATTATGGTAACAGCATGGGACAACTATTTGGTAATAATGCAGAACAAGTGGCCGGTATTCTTTCTTATGATAACAATCGTGAGTTAGACACGGCATTTGGTGGGCAGAAAGACGAATAATTACTGAAAATATAATTGGATAAAAAAAGTAGGCAAAAGAAAACTTGTCTACTTTTTTATTTGTATTATTAAAATGGTAGCCTTAACATGTCTATTTTTAATAAAAAAACAAAGTTAATATATGTAATTTTATTATTACTTTTACCTATACATTCAATACAGGCCGTTCAATATTTAAAAATGGAGGTAACTAATATTCTAAATGGTTATAGTAACAAAAAACATCAATCAGAAATAAATAATGTAAAATATAGTAAAAAAAACATCGACGAACTTGGCTTTATTCTTTATGATCTAATTCAGAAGAGAAATTTTGACGCAATAAATAAAATCATTGATAACTATGTTAGTCATAAAGACCATGATAAAGAATTGGTTAAATATATTTACTCTGAAAGGGCGATATTAAATAATGAATATGACTTGGCAATTAGGTTATATAATGAAATTTTAATTCACAAGCCTAATATGCTTTTGGTTGAGTTAAAACTTGCACGAGCACTAACTTATGTTAAACATTATGAGACAGCATTATCGATATATCAGAATATAAAAACAAAACATAGCGGGGGAATATCAAGTAAGTTAGCTGAATATATTGAAAATAAAAAAATATATTTAGAGAATAAAAATCGCTGGCAAGGAATGGTTAAGCTAGGTTCAAGTTATGATTTTAATTTAAATGAAGCATCAAATAGCCGTGAAATGTACTGTTTTCGTAGTAAATGTATGAATAGCAGCAATCAGTCTATCGCAGGTGGAAAATGGCATTATTATATTAAATCAACAAAGCGGTTTCCTCTCGTTGGTAACCATTCAGGGCTATTATCATTCGGTGCGTTTGGGTTAGAACCGATGAAAACAGTTACGGCTAGAAAAATAAATATATTTGTTAGCGGGGGTTATCAATTTGAAAATGCGAATACAAAAATCGGCATATTGCCAATATTTGAAGCCAAATGGCATGATAACCAATATTATAATTTAAGCCTAGGAGGAAAAATAGCAACAGAATATACGTTAAATCATCGAGTAACTATTTTAGGCGATTTTGAATATAAAAATAAAACGTATCCTCATGAGTATAGTTTTAATGATGGTGATAAATGGATCTATTCACTATTTGGAACTTATTTAGTTGATTCTCAGTTAGTCGCTTTTGGGGGAATACATGGAGCCAATCGGGAAAAACAACGCAATAGTGATAGTTATTCACAGTATGGGATTAGAGCCGGTTTTTTAAAGGTCACCGAGTTGTGTGATTTTCTTGTTGCGGTAGGTTACAAGCAAACAAATTTCGAACAGTTTGATGTGTATTTAAATGTAAAAAGAAAAGATCATAATAAATATTTAAATGCCCAAATAACATTTGATAAAAATAAAATATTAACCTTTACACCTTCTATTTATTTTAATAGCCAAGTTAATAAAAGCACGGCAGATATTATTTATTCTTTTAAGCAAAGTGAAGTCGGTGTCAATTTCACCAAGAAATTTTAATTTTCACCGGAACAGATAATGAAAATCAAAACAGTGATAGCCATTAATATCGCAACAGGGTTATCTATTAGCAGTATTACAAGTTTAGTCTACGCCCAACAAAGCGAAAACATCGGCTCTATTGTGGTAAATGATAAAGCGACCACTATCAAAGAGCGTGATAGAAAAGGGGCGGACGACCAATATGATAAAGATGAATCAAATATTTATATCAGTAAAGAAGAAATTGATCGTTATAAAGGCACTAACCCCGCAGACACCATTAACCATGCTGTAGGGGTATATAGTGGGGATGCCCGTAATAGTGGGGCGATAGACCCCAATGTACGAGGGATACAGGGGCAAGGGCGTGTTCCGGTGACTGTGGATGGTACAGAACAGGCTATCACTGTGTGGCGTGGCTATAACGGGGCGAATAACCGCAATTATATCGACCCGAATATGATTAGCAGTATTAAAGTAATGAAAAGCGCAACGCTAGACCGCAATGTGCGTACATCGACAGGCGGTGGAGTTGCCATAACAACGCTAGGCATTGATGACGTTGTGGATAAATACGGCAAGTTTGGTTTTGATATTAAATTAGAAACATCGAGTAACTCTACAAAGCCGCGGATTAACCATTTAAACCACGGTATCGATTACCGTGATGATAAGCGCCTAATGAGTTCATTAGAGATCCAGAAGTTTCGTGGAATTTATTTTCAAGATCACGAAATGCTGGTTGATGCTCGTAGTAAAGGTAACGCCAAATTCTTTAATCTGAAAGATAACGCAGCGCGCATTGCCATTGGGACACGGCAAGAAAAGTTTGATTTGATGTTGGCATACAGCTACCGCAACCAAGGCAACTATTTTGCAGGGCGCCGTGGGGCGGATAAATTTTATGATGATATCATTACCTATGACCCTAATAACCCGAATAAGGCGATAGACCCCTATATACCCTTTGTAGCTAGAATTTACGGGCCAAATACAGAGGTGGCGAATACCTCGAATGAAATGTCGACGTTGTTGACTAAATTAAATTTGATGTTACCGAATGCGCAAGATTTATCTCTGGGTTATATGCGTACAGTGAGTCATTATGGCGAAATCATGCCATCACAAATTCGTTACTATGATCTTGAGGGGAAAATTCCGCAATGGCCCTTGGCTAACTTAGCCTTAAATACGTTTTATGCCAATTACTCGTTCAAACCCGAGTCCATTGGTTGGATTGATTTTCGCTTAGGTTATTGGTTAACAAAGACCGATTTAAATTCAAATACCGCAGGGGGGCAACCAAGGGAACCATTAGAAAGGGATTGGAATTATGAACTCAACCGAGATAATGGTGTGGGTAAAAACCCTGCTATCAATGGCACCTTAGTTGATGGCATTAAATTAAACCAACTTAACGATCGCTATGGTGTCTCATTATCCAATAAATTTCAAATTACACCTGAATTTAAAGTGACTTTAATGGGAAGCTTAATTGATGAAACCATTGGTAGCCGTGAAGATATTTTTAATTCGGATTCTAGCCCCAAGGGGAACATGTTCCGTGCTATCCCAAGGGAAGGTAAGCGTCGGGAATATAATGGTACTGTTCGGTTTGATTGGCAGCCAACTGATTGGTTAAGCCTGAATGCAGGGGCGCAATATATTAGTTACTGGTCAAGGGATTTATTAAAAGAGAGACGCATTGCGGCCAAAGATGTAAATTATGCGCCCTATAGCCATATAACCGCTCGAAACTATAGGTTATCCCGTTTATTAAGTGCAGAAGAATACCAAACAATACAGCAGTATGTTGATGATAAAGGGAAGACATTTAAAGATACAGTAGAAAGATCTTATGAAAGGCGAATTTTTATCGAGAAAGCGCTAAAAATGAAAAAGAATGCTTTAGGATATACAGGCTTTAATCAACGCAATAGGAAAAATTTAGAATTTAGAATCACAGAAATGGACCATATAGTGAAATGGAAGGTCGATGAAAATAACCGATTTATACGCAAAAATAACCCATTCTATAATGGGGAAGTTGATTTAAAAGAAGAAGCAATAGACCCTGTAACTGGCTTAAAAGCCAAAAAACATCGATTGGGGCATAGTAATACTTATGGATCAGATGAAGTGTTCTATACAGATGACCAAAAATTTAAAGCGCCGAAAAGAAATGAAGAATCAGCTTGGGCTCCGGCATTAGGGGCAACAATTTATTTAACAGAGAACGACCGAATATTTGGGCGTTATTTAGAAACCGTTAGAATGCCTAGTATCTTTGAAGACACTATTGGTTTTTCGGGGGGAAGAGAGCCGAATTACACACCACCGGTTTATTTGCCAGAACGCAGCCATACGATAGAACTGGGATATGTGCGTAATTTCCAAGAACTGGTTGCGGCAGAAAATCATGCTGACTTACGTATAAATTACTACAACACCGTAGTCACAAATGCCTTTGATAGGAACGACAGGTTAGTCTTTACGCAGGTTGATAAACATAATACGGCTGGTTTGGAGCTATTGGCACGTTATGATAATGGCTGGGTATTTGGTGACTTAGGGGTAGATTACCGCTTAAAAAATGAAGTTTGTGATGAAGTCTCATTGATGGTGATGGACCCCTATAACAAGTTTGGGGGCTCAGAGTGTACAACAGCAGGGTTCCCCAATGGCTATTTACGTACTCAATTGCAACCCAAATACAGTATTCATGCCAATCTAGGTCTACGCTTCTTAGATGAAAGCTTGGAAGTGGGTAGCCGTATGCGTTATCACAGTAAAGCAAAAAATGAGGATGAGGCAGAAATGATAGATAAATATCCATTCTCATATGCACCATTAAATAATAGCCCAATGAGCTGGAATGCGGTTTTTACTGCTGATGCTTATGTTAATTACCAGTTTAATAAAGACCTATCGTTTGAATTATTAGCCACGAATTTATTTGATGAATATTATATTGATCCTCTAACCCGCAGTATGATGCCGGCACCGGGTAGAACTATACGCTTCAATGTAACAAGTCGCTTCTAAAAGGAATTCCCCTTCGTTGATGTAGTTATGTTTTGGCATTAGCGAAGGGGCTATTAGGGATATTAAAATGCTTACTCTACGTTTTAATTTTGCTGTTATGGTTTCGCTATTATTTCATTTTGGTATCGTTTTTTATTGCTTAAGTGCTGAAAAAACACGTCATGCACAAATTTATACGCCAATAAAGGCGGCGATTATCTCTATTGCATTGACGCAAAATGTAATTGAAAGGCAAATAAATGATGTCACATTAAATAATAAGCGAACTGGCGGTTTACTTTCTGAGTCGCAACAAAATGAAAATGCGGTAATCAAAGTTGCTGATAAAAAAAGTACGCATAGTGATGAAAATAAAGTTTCGGATGTACAGAAAAAAGTTATCGAGAAAAAAGAACAAAAACAACCAAATAAGAAAATAATTAAGCAGAAAGAAGAACAACAACAAAACAAAAAAAACGATGATGTAAAACAAGAACAACAAGCAGGCCAAAATAGTGCTTTGTCAAATGCCGCTGGGGAACAGGGTGCGCAAAATACGAGGGCAGTAGGGGATAATATAAGTGCGAATTATCAATCTTATATTGATAAATTACGTAGAGAAATAGAGCGCCATAAACGTTACCCAAGAAAAGCAAGAAATACCCATACCCAAGGAAAGGTTTTGGTGAATTTTACGCTTACGTCATCGGGGGAGATAACAAGAGTGAGTATTGCTAAGTCTTCTATGCATACACAACTCGACCAAGCTGCGTTAACGGCTATAGCAAAGAGTCGCTCTGTTGGTATACCACCAGAGGGTTTAAAGAAACAGATAACATTGTCAATTGAATTCGAGTTATAAATTGCCAAATAGAGGGTGGCTTTCAATCTGAATAGATGTTTGAAATTAGCGCCCGAGGGGGGGGCTTTATTTATTTTTATATTAATAAGATAAAAGCAAGCCGCGACCTATTGAATTAATCCTAAAATTAGACAGCGGCTTTCTTTGCAAATTACTTTTCTTCTGTTGTTGTTTTTATTTCGTCACCTTCAGGTAGCGTAACGTTTAGTTCAAGAACAGAAATATCATCCCCTTTTTGCTCAAATTGCACTGATAACATCTCAGGGTCAACTTGGACATACTTACAGATAACCTGCAAAATATCTCTTTTCATATCTGCAAGATATGGGGGCTCGCTATCACCGCGGCGGCGTTCTGCGACGATGATTTGTAATCGCTCTTTTGCGATATTCGCTGTCGTTTTTTTTCTCGACAGAAAGAAATCCAATAAAGCCATTATTTATCCCCCAAATAGGCGTTTTAAGAAACCTTTTTTCTCTTCTTCAATGAAACGGATAGGGCGATCTTCACCTAAAATACGAGCAACACAATCATCATAGGCTTGGCCTGCATCAGATTCTGTATCCAAAATGACCGGTTCACCTTGGTTAGAAGAGCGCAGTACAGATTGGTCTTCCGGAATAACACCAATCAAAGGAATACATAAGATTTCCAGAACATCTTCCATGCTTAGCATATCGCCACGGGTTACACGGCCAGGGTTATAGCGTGTTAACAATAAGTGTTCTTTAATCGGTTCTTCACCTTTTTCTGCACGACGTGATTTTGACGCTAAAATACCTAAAATACGGTCAGAGTCACGGACAGAAGACACTTCCGGGTTGGTAGTGATAATGGCTTCGTCAGCAAAATAGAGCGCCATTAAAGCGCCACTTTCGATACCAGCGGGGGAATCACAAACAATAAAATCAAAACCAAGGTCGTCGCTCAATTCGTCAAGAATTTTGCCTACTCCTTCTCGAGTTAATGCGTCTTTATCGCGTGTTTGTGAAGCAGGTAAAATAAATAAATTTTCGGTGCGCTTATCTTTGATTAAAGCCTGATTCAGGGTCGCATCACCTTGGATAACGTTTACGAAGTCATAGACTACTCGACGTTCACACCCCATGATGAGGTCAAGGTTACGTAGGCCGATATCAAAATCGATCACTACTGTTTTATTCCCTTTTTGTGCCAGGCCAGTAGCTATGGCCGCGCTTGAAGTGGTTTTACCAACGCCACCTTTACCTGAAGTCACTACAATTATGCGTGCCATGAATAATTCCTTGTAAATAAGGTCTAATTTAAATATTCGATATTAAGTTTGTTATCAACTAAACAAAGTTTAGCTGCTTTGGCGAGAAATTCAGCAGGGATTTGATCGCTCAGCCAATATTCACCTGCAATTGAGACCAGCTCAGCTTGCAAATGAGTACAATAAATCTGACTTTCAATATCGCCGGAGGCCCCTGCTAATGCACGGCCTCGCATCACGCCATAAATATGGATATTACCATCTGCTAATAGTTCTGCACCTGCACTAACATTACTTGTGACGATCAGATCACTATTTGGTGCATAAATACGTTGTCCAGAGCGAACAGGGGTATTGATAATACGAGTTTTACGATATAAAGGCTCAGTTTGAACTGTAGCAGCCTGAGGCTCAGGCTGAATCTCAACAGGTTTTTGACTTTTACCTTCGCTTAATATCGGTAAACCAGCATCGTTTGCTTTTTGTCGCATTTGCGGGTTAGTACACCCACTGACCCCAACAATACGTAATCCCGCAGAAACAACAGAACGATGAATGCTCTGTAAATCTGCATTTGGGGATAATTCAGCAATGTTAATTACGACAGGAGCATTTTTAAAGAAATCAGGAGCTTGATTTACTTTATCTTGCAGCGCTTTTTTGATGAGTTTAGGCTCTTCACTGTATAAGTGAATAACTGAAAGAGTAAAACTGCTGCCTTTAAGTTCTATTGGCGATTGTGGCATCTATCCAGACTCAGCAAATTAAAATTTCCGAAACAATCCTCGGGTGAAGATATTCTGTAAAACAATAGCATGTTATAGTTACTATATACTTCAAGCAAGCTAATGAACTAAGAAAAAGAGTTAAATATAATGATTTGTGCAATTTATAGAAGCCCTAAACGTGACCAAACTTATCTTTATATTGAGAAGAAAGATGATTTTTCACGTGTTCCTGATGAATTATTAGCCCAATTTGGCACACCTCAGTTTGCTATGCTTATCTCATTAGATAAGCGTGAAAAGCTTGCCAATGCTGACTTGGCAAAGGTTAAATCTGACCTCTTAGAAGTTGGTTATTATTTACAATTCCCACCTCCGGTGGAAAATTTGCTTTCAGAACACAAAGAACTGAATAACTAGAGCAAATTAAGAAAATCCTGAAAAGCAATGACAGTCTGGAGGAGACAAATGAAACCAACGTTATTATATACATTAGTCGCTGGTTTGTTTTTAACAAGTTGCTCTGCAACACATAACGAATCAATTGTTACTCAACCGATTACAGCAGAACAAAATGCGGCGATAGCCCAAGAAGTCGTTGCTTTAGATCAAGCATTTCCTATTGAACAACGTGAACCATCACAATTTCCGGCTTATGTGGAATTACTGAAAGAACATGCTATTGAACAGGGAATTAAGCCTGCAACCATTGAACGTGCTTTTGCTAATATCCATTTTATTGAGCGTGTAGTGAAAGCAGATAAAGGCCAACCAGAGAAAAGGGCGACGGTGACGTTAGCAAGCTATTTAAAAAACGTATTACCACAATCGCGCATCAATGCAGGCTATGACAAATATTTAGAAAATAGATCCACTCTAGATGCTATCAGTGATAAATATGGCGTTCCACCTCAGTTTATTGTTTCATTATGGGGATTAGAAAGCGGTTTTGGGCGCTCACAGGGTAAAGAGGATGTTATCTCGGCACTTGCGACATTATCTTTTGAAGGACGAAGAGAAGCGCTTTTTAGCAAACAACTTTTAGCCGCGCTTGAGATAATGGATAAAGGTTATATCCCAGAAGATCAACAGCTCAAAGGTTCATGGGCTGGTGCCATGGGCCAGAGTCAATTTATGCCAACCTCTTATTTGTCTTATGCAGCAGATGGTGATGGTGATGGCAAAATGGATATTTGGAATAATAAATCGGATGTTTTTGCATCCATCGCTAATTATTTATCAACAGAAGGTTGGCAAGCTAAATTACCATGGGGTTACCAAGTTAACTTACCTGTAGATTTTAATAAAACGTTGGAAGGCGTAAAAGCGGAACAAGGGAAAACTGTTAGTGAATGGCAAGAATTGGGCGTTACATTACCTGCATTTGCTCAGTTACCTTCAGGCGTAAAAACGTGGGTGGTTATTCCAGATGACCCTGAAGGCAGGGCATTTTTAGTGACCGAAAATTTTCGAACCATAATGCATTGGAACCGCTCGTATTATTTTGCATTGAGTGTATGCATGATGGCAGATGGCATCGCTAATAAAATACAATAACGATAATAGGAGTACTATTATGTATCAACATCGTGACTGGCAAGGTGCGTTACTGGATTTCCCTGCAAATAAAGTTGTTTGTGTTGGTAGTAATTATGCAAAGCATATAAAAGAGATGGGCTCTGCTACACCGGAAGAACCTGTTATTTTTATAAAACCAGAGACTGCCTTGTGTGATATTACTCAATCCATTGTTATTCCAAAAGATTTTGGCGCTGTTCATCATGAAATTGAGATGGCAATTTTAATTGGTATGCCATTAAAAAATGCAGATGAAGATCGTGTATCGCGTTCTATCGCCGGTTATGCAGTTGCATTAGATTTAACCTTACGTGATTTGCAAGCTAAATTTAAAAAAGCAGGCCAGCCATGGGAAAAAAGCAAATCATTTGATGGCTCTTGTCCAATTTCTGGTTTTATTCCTGTTAGTAGCCCGAATGACTTACAAAATGTTCAGCTTTCTCTGGAAATTAATGGTGAGGTTCGCCAAGAGGGCTCGACGCGTGATATGATCACACCGATTTTACCTCTGATTAGCTATATGTCCCGCTTTTTCACATTACGTGCAGGGGACGTCATCTTAACGGGAACACCTGAAGGTGTTGGCCCATTAGTTTCTGGTGATATGCTGAAATTATCAATTAATGATCACTCGCTGACTACACGGGTTATTTAAGTATAGGATTAATAAGTATTATGTCGCAGTTCTGGCAAGTTAAAACGTTAGATGAAATGACGGATGAAGAATGGGAATCTCTCTGTGATGGTTGCGGGCAATGCTGCTTGCACAAATTAATGGATGAGGATACAGATGAAATCTATTTTACTAATGTCGCTTGCAATCAGCTAAATCTAAAAACTTGCCAGTGTAAGCATTACGAAGACCGCTTCAGTTATGAAGCGGATTGCATAAAACTTAATCGCTATAACTTAGAAACATTTGAATGGTTGCCAGGTACTTGCGCTTACCGCTTGTTATTAGAAGGAAAGTCACTCCCGGCCTGGCACCCATTAAAAACCGGTTCTAAAGCGGCAATGCATAATGAAGGTGTGTCCATTCGCCATATCGCGGTCAGAGAAATTGATGTGGTGGATTGGGAAGAACACATTATGAATAGGCCGAAGGGTAGAGGGTAGTAGTATCCCTCTATGGTACAGTAAATTATTATGGAAATATCGTTGCCAACTGTAGGCTTACTTGCCATTCTAAATATTGCTATTTTACCAGCAATAATTTCTTTTTTTGGAAAGTTTAGCCAAGCTGCATCGATGATAATTTATTCATTTTAATTGGTGCATTATAGTGGGTTAAATGAAAGTAAAGAATAATCACATCACAACAAGGTGTGATTTTTAATTCTATTAATCATAGAAATTTTCAATGAATATTCAATATTACCTTCTAGTTATTAGTTTTATCAGACTCAAAATTCTAACTGCATGAAAATCCATCTTTAAAACCGACCACTCACAATATTTATGTGCTATAGCTTAAAACTATCATATTTTTATTTGAGGAAAATTGTGATTTGTGACCTCCCATTTTGCTTTTATCAAGATACTTAGCTAATCTATTTTTTCAAGAGTAACATGGGGGATGGAAATGAAAACATTTGGTGTGGTACTCACAATTATAGGTCTCATTACCGCGATTATTTCTTACAATATGGATGTAAGTATTCCTATCGTTTATGGGGAGAGTGTGAAGGATTCAGGGCTAGCATTTGATAGGCAGAATTATATTATTGGCAGTTTGCTAATTGCATTTTTTGGTATTTTGATTGTTCTTTTCGACAACAAGAGGCGTAAGTAAAATGAGTTTTATTTTTTAATAAAATCAGATTATATTCATCTCATTCCATAATAATAAATGAATGTTCCAAATTAACTAAAGAATATTTCTTATGAAGAAAATACTTATGTTAGTGAGTTTAGCTACTATTTCCGGATGTGTTTCCAATACAACCGCAATTGAGTCAAAAGCGGTAGGCATGGCCAATCCTGCTTCTGTGTATTGTGAACAAATTGGGGGGAAATTAGAAATTAAGATAACAGAGAAAGGGCAAGTCGGATACTGTATCTTACCTTCAGGTGATAAAGTAGAAGAGTGGGCTCTATACCGCCAGAACAAACATTAATCAACTACTACAGCGAAAACTTATTTAAGATTTTGCTGTAGTTCCAATCTAACAGTTCCAATCCAATAATATTTCTATTTTGTGTTAATTATTTCTTCAAATTAGCCGATATTGCTACAGGCGGTATGCGTATTTTTGTCATTCGATCAACTAGATAGCAATGGTAATACACAGGACTAATACTTATTAGGCTCATCATAAGGGTAGTTGCAATATTTTGATGGCTTCATATAGATTTAGTAAGGATGACCTCATCTGTTTATGGCAAATTATTGATATAAAATATTTTTATCCATTAATGTCTCATAATCGGTAAATTGTTGTACTAAAATAGAAACAGCTACCTTATGTTATGTAATTGCTAAATAAATTAGTCTTATTAGGGCGATTGATTTACCAAAAAGACGTTAAACTGTCTGCCAGTGGATAAGTAATAGAGCAAAACAGCATCTTTTAGCGATGACTTTTTGGATTTGATCACACTTTAACACACGTAATGAGTGATTTAGGAATATTCTTAATTTCAAAAATTGATGTGTAGATCACATTTCTGTAGGGTGTTCGTTTTAAGAAAACCTCATTATTTTCATGAAGTTATAAAACAAGAAAATTGACATAACACAGTTTATAGTTTGTACAGTTAATCGTGTTTTCTTATCCTATATCAAAAATAATGATAATTTTTTTTAACATAGGCTCGGCTAAATAATTTGGTATTTTGGTTTTTACTACAATATCAAGTTGAATGAATAAAGGATTATATTGCGATTTTATCGCTATTTCTTCTATCGCTTTTATTTCCCACATTCCATTTATTTTTTAATTTTGATTAAAATCGACATTTACCTCGCTAAAAATCACATTTTTAAATTTTAATAATGACCAAAGCAGACTGTTAATATAAAAGAGCGCTTATACACCCATGGTGTGTTAATTTGGCATTCAAGCATAATAATTCGAAATTTAATATTTGTAATTGTCAGGTGTTACATATCTTCATAGATAAATAAATATTAATTAAATTAATGTTTTAGTCTTTAATTGATATTCATTATTAGATTGATGCTGTGGATATTTTGCGACAAAAAGTATCAAAATGTGAATTAAAATATATATTCAATCTGAATGTAACGATTTTCTTTGTTTCTAATAATCTTTATTTTTTAGTTTAGTTGATTTAAAAAAATAAAATTTAAAACAAAGCGATATTAAAGTCCAAATATTAAGCTTTGTGCGAGTAAATTAGTGGAATCAATGCATTAAAAAACTCAATCAATAGATCATTTTTAATAGCCTGGGACTATCAAAAAATTAATAAGTGATGGAAAAAACGATTTAATTAAATTTAAGTTATTATGTATCCTCTCTTCGAAATCATATCGTGCATATGATTATAAATTCTAAATAGGACTAATTAAGAAAGATATTTACTTGCATTAGTAAAAATGGTTTAAAAATGAAACATAAATGACTAACTGTATTCAATATGCGGTGGAGTTTTTATTTTTCTTTATTTACCAATTAATTAAATAAAAGCTTAATAAGTTCTTTAAATGTAAGAATAAAATCTCATATTAGGAAATGAAAATGAAGAAAGTACTACTGACCGCTGTTGCTACAGCAATCATCGGCTTATCAACAGCTAACGCAGCAAATAAAGTTGGCGGTGGCCAAGTTAACTTTAACGGTAAAGTAACTGATGTTTCTTGTACTGTTTCTGTTGACGGTCAAGGTAGCGATGCAAGCGTATACTTAGCACCAATTTCATTAGAAGAAGTTCAAGCAGGTGGTAAAGGTACATTATTAAAACCAAAAACATTTGCAATTGATGTGACTAACTGTTCTGCAACATCAGTTGGCGGCAATGCTAAAACGATCGGTGTGGTGTGGACTGGTGGTAACTTATTAAGTGGTAGCGAAAAATTAGGCTATTTAGCGAATACCGATTCTACTGGTGCGAAGAATATCCAATTTGTTTTATCGGCTGATGACGCTAAAAAATTCATCGTACCAGGCGGCGACAAACAACAGCCATCCGAGCTTATTACTCAAATTGACCAAGGTTCACGTTTCCAATATTACGTAGGTTATATCACCGATAAACCAACAGAAGTTACTGCAGGTGAAGTTAAAAGCTACGCAACTTACGAAATCACTTATCAATAAGAATAGGTTGGTTGTTTTAAATTAGTGTTATTAGACGTTGCAGTAAAACACTAATGGATATTATTGCAATAAGCGGTAGAACACTGCCGCTTTTATGTTTTGAGGTTTAAATGAAAGCTATCGTATTAGCATGTTGCTTTATCTTCAGTATTAATTCGTTTGCTAACAATATAATTGTTAATGGTACGAGATTTATTTACCCTGGAGATGAGAAAGAGATCACCGTACAACTTTCAAATACAGCAGAACGTCCAGCGGTTGCTCAAGCTTGGCTTGATACAGGTAATGCATCAGAAACACCTGATACGATAAAAACCCCATTTCAAATTACTCCTCCTGTTTCTCGAGTAGAAGCAAAAGGTGGTCAAAATTTACGCATAAAGTTAATGGATAAAGGGCAAATTCCTCAAGATAGGGAAAGTTTATGGTGGCTTAATATTCTAGATATTCCGCCTACTGTAAAAGGTAAAGATGGGGAAATGCAGAATGTTTTACAGCTAGCAATTCGTTCTCGTTTTAAATTCTTTTACCGACCTGTTGGGCTAGGTAGCCGAGAATTAGCACCTGAACAGTTAGTTATCAAAACAAATGGTAAGAATATTGCTATTGAAAATCCAACACCTTTTTATATTACGGTCACAAAAATATCCATCGATGGAAAGGTTGGTCTCACAGATAAAACTGTTTTGATAGAACCCAAAAATCAAACATTAGTTGAATTAAAGCAGGCAATTAAGTCTGGCAGTAAGGTTGTTGTTAACAATATTAATGACTATGGTTCAGATGTTGCGGTGACTCTAACTGTAAAATAGGAATATATAATGAAACAGCGAGAGTTAAACAATAAATATAGCAATACACTCTCTGTAGTCTGCTTTATTACGTCATGGATTGTTCCCGTATTCCATGCCTCAGCTGAAGAAGAAACCTATGAATTCAATAGTGGCTTTATTATGGGAAGTAAAGACAACGTTGATTTAGACCGTTTTAATGCGACAGGGATTAGTCCAGGAAAGTATTCAGTTGATGTATATACGAATAATGATTGGAAAGGGCGTTACGAACTTAATTTTGAAGAACAAAAAAATAAACAATTAGGGGTTTGTTATACCCCTGAGTTACTTTCAAACTTAGGTATTGATACTGAAAAATTTAATCCATCAATTGATAAAAACAGTGCTACTTGTCTGCCGTTGAATGAGTGGAACAGCGACAAAGAAGTTAAAGATATATTTCATACGTCGACACTACGTTTAGATATTTCTGTACCGCAAATTTACGAACAAAAAATTTCTCGGGGTTATGTTTCTTCGCAATTTTGGGAAACAGGAATTCCTGCATTAAATATTGGTTATATGGCTAATTACTATGATAGCCATATTAGTGGAAACCAAGGTTCAAATAGCTCTAGCGCCTATTTAGGCGTTAATGCTGGCTTGAGTTATGATGGTTGGCTATTGAAACATATAGGAAATTTGGGTTGGCAGCGTTCTACAGGTTCTGAATGGAATAGCAATCAAACTTATCTGCAAAGGCCTATTGCCGCACTAAAATCAAAAGCGACTATTGGGCAGTTTTATACGGATGGTAATTTATTCGATAGTATTGGCTTAAGAGGGGCTAAGCTAACAACGGATGACAATATGTATCCAGATGGAATGACAACTTATGCCCCTGAAATTCGAGGGATCGCTCAAAGTAATGCCTTAGTGACGATTCGGCAAAATGGCAATATTATTTACCAAACAACCGTGTCTCCTGGGCCATTTAGTTTAAATGATGTTTACCCATCGGGTTATGGTAATGATTTGAATGTTACAGTAAAAGAGGCTGATGGTAGCGAGACTAATTTTAGTGTGCCATATTCTTCGTTAGCACAATTATTACGTCCAGGGTTCACGCGTTACCAAATAGCGGGCGGTAAATCTGATTCTGAAAATTTAAGAAATCGTCCTTTTGTTGTGCAAGCGACTCTTCAGCATGGGATTAATAATACATTTACCCTTTATGGTGGGGTCACTGCTTTTGATGATTACCAAGCTTATTTGTTAGGAAGTGGTATTAATACTGGGATTGGTGCGGTTGCAATTGATGTAACACAATCTCGCATTGTATTTAATCACCGTACAGATTATGGGCAAAGTTATCGTTTTACATTTAATAAGTTATTCACTGAAACAGACACAAATCTTGTGTTAGCAGCATATCGATATTCAACGAAAGATTATTACAATATTAATAATGCACTTTATGCTATTGATAACGATAAACGTGGCGTTGTCGATACATTAGGGCGTGAAAAAAATGGTTTCAGTTACACTATTAACCAAAATTTACCTGAAGGTTACGGTGGAATTTATTTCATGGGGCGTATTTCAAGTTATTGGGATAAGTCAGGAACAGAAAAACAATATCAACTAAGTTACAACAATAGCATCAATCGCCTTTCATATGGTTTGTCATTTATGAGGGTGTATACACAAAATAGTCATGATAAAAAAGATGACAGGATCGGTGTGAACTTGAGCATTCCTCTTTATTGGGGAGAGAATCAGGTGTCTACTTTAACGTCTAATACTACATTTAATAATGAAAAGTTCGGAAGTAGCCAAATAGGTACCAGCGGTACGTTTGACCGTGATAATAATTGGACATACGGAATCAATACCTCAGTTGCAAATGGTGGTGCGAAAAATATCGGTCTTAATACTAGCTACCGTACATCGTCGGCCAATACAAATGCGAATTACAGCCAAGGTGAAGGTTATCGTCAATATGGTATAGGCGCAAATGGGTCATTAGTTTTGCACTCCGGTGGAATAACGCTAACGCCGAATAATGCAACCACAATTGCATTGATTGAGGCGAAAGACGCAGAAGGTGCATCAGTGGTAGGGGCGATGGGGACGACAATTGATAGTCATGGTTATGCTATTGCGCCTTATGTAAGAGCTTATCGCACTAATAAAATCGAAATTGACCCGAAAGGCAGTTCTGAAGATATTATTTTTGAAAATATGTCATCACAGATAGTTCCTTATGAAGGTAGTGTCGTTAAGGTTAAATTTGGTACTAAGATTGAAAAAAATGTGGTTTATAGCGTTAAAAGATCTAATAACAAACCACTACCATTTGGCGCTAATGTGACAGATCAAAAAGGTGAGGCAATCGGTATTGTTGGGCAAGGTGGTATGGTGTTCATTAGCAGTGAAATTACAACTGATGCCATTATTACGTGGGATAAAGGTCAATGTACATTCTCATTAGCTGCAGGAAATAGCAAGGAAGTTCTATGTCAATAAAAAATCAATGGGTTTGGTATATTGGGGTAGGGTTACTATTTACCGCAAATGGAGTTTCTGCAAATAATGGACGCCCTGGATACATCTATATGAATAGTTGCGAAAGAACAAGTCAGCCGGCATATAGAGTAGATATGAGACTTGGAAAAATTGTTGTAGATCCTAACCTTCCGGTTGGTAGTGTAATTAAAACACAAGATTATTCAATGAATACCAACCAAACCTACCTCTGGTGTCGTGGAAAGGTGAATATTGAGGCTGAAGTGGTCATGCCTGATTTACGCGATATTGGTGGGAAAATTTACCAAACGAATGTTGAAGGTATTGGTTTAAAATTCCACCGTTCATCGGGTCGTCAATACTCAATGACTTACCCAAGCACTTTTCCTTTAAATGTAGGGAATTATGATACGAGAGTTACATTAAATGATTCCGTTTTCACATTAAGCTTGATCAAGACAGCCAAATATACTGGAACAGGAACATTGGCAAGCGGAATTTATACAACTTATGGATATAAGCCTAATAATAATCCATATCTGGTAAGTTATTTGGATGCAAATGCTATTACTATCGTTTCGCCATCCTGCCAAGTGACAAGTGGTGAAAATCAAAATGTAATGTTAGACCCTATAAAACGAGTTCAATTAACAGCGAGAGACCAGCCTGCTGGTGAAAAAGATTTTACCATAAAATTGAAATGTAGTGGCGGTACTAGTTTTACAGGTAAGACTAATATTGATGTTACTTTTAACGGGATAAAAGCGACAGGAACTCAAGTAAATGGTGTTTTAGCAAACCAAAGTACCTATAGCCCAGCAAAAGGAATTGGTGTTCAAGTTATAGAACGAAAAGATAAAAGCCCAATCAATTTTGGCCGCCCATATCGTGTAGCATCATTAAATAATAATGATACAAAAGATATCGATATAGAACTTATCGCTCGTTATTTTCAATATGAAGATAGAACTTCACCCGGTGAAGTTTATGCTCAAATGCGTTTTGATATTACATATGATTAATTATTAAAAGTATTTTATTTAATAATAAAGGCTGACTTTATATTTAGAGTCAGCCTTTATTTTATATTCAAAATGATAATTCGTAGTTATTATAGAAGACTTATTTCAAATCAACAATTATACTTTCAGCAACATACTGTCGTTCTTTATTGATATGTTCGGATTCATCATTTTTTTCATTTTTTAATCCACTCGTATAACCTTGGAAAAACCATTCAATGGGGCAATTTAGCGCTTCAGCGATATCAACTAAATGATTGATAGGTATTTTATTAATTCCATTCTCATAACGTGAGATTTGCTGTTGACTTAAATTTAATTTATCAGCTAAATTAGCTCCAGATAGACCGAGTTCTTTTCTCCGGTTTTTTATTTTAATGCCTATTATAGTATGAATGTCCATATGACATCCTCAATTTATATGAAGGGTTATTATTTAATGCACTTAATTAAAATTACATTTGATAGTATATTAAAAACTAAAGTATTTTAAAAGATTTAATGAACATAAATATGATGAAAATCGCGATTTAGAGCTTTAAACATTAATAAACAATAACATCATTTATAGTAAGGGATTATAACGAAAATAAGTAAAAATAGCGAATGCAGAATTCATCAAACTAAGATTGTTAAAATAAGAATTAATATTAACAAATTCAAATTGATACTTAAAATTTAATTGCTATAAAAAAATGATTATTTCCTTTGTTTTCAATTGGTTGCTTTCTTTTTGGGATGTGTAAGATTGAGGATGTAAAGTTAAGTTATAAGAGTAAATGTTAATTTTTTGTTTTTTTATAGGTTGGTAGGGTTATTATTTGAATAATTAAAGATGACTAATAAATAAATCAATAATATTTATTAACTATCAAATAAGTTGATTTAAATAAAACCATAAACATCTTAAATGATTACTTTTGAAAAAGGGTCATGATTAGCATCTTTATTCCATATATACTCCATTTTAAGAGCAATATTATTTGCAATGTCTCGGTTATAAAAATCGCAGATAATCTGTAATGACATATCAATACCTGCACTAATACCAGATGAGGTATAAAACTTATTATCATGAACCCATCTTGCTTTAGATTGCCATAATACCTGGTCATTGAGTGAAGTTACCCACTGATAAGCGAGCTTATTTGTTGTAGCCTTAAAGCCGTTTAAAAGGGATGTTTGAGCAAGAAGTGCGGAACCAGTACAAACTGAAATGACAGTTTCCGCATACTCAACCTGTTTTTTCAGCCACTGAATATAATCATCATTCTGCGATAATGAGCGAGTACCTTGTCCTCCAGGTATTAAAATATATTGATAACATGGGGTAAGTATAGGGCGTGTATTGACTGTAACTCCTTGAGAGCTGGTCATAGGTTTCCCTGAAGGTGAGATAAATTCAATTTGGCAATGTTCTAAACGGCCAAATACTTCAACAGGTCCCATAACATCAAGGGTTTCAAAATTATCAAAAAGGATAATTGCGATAGAATTTAGCTGCATATTTTTCTCAAGTTTAGCCATTATTAAACATATTTTCCCATGATCTATATTTAATTATTGGGATTTTGTGCGCTCTATTACATTTATTTTTCCTTGCGCTAAATAAAATCTTACAAGCGTGATAAGACATAAATGTAACCACTCAAGTATACTGTATAAAACCTATTGTAACTTTTATTACCAAATTAGTGAGGTTAACAATGAAATTATATATTTATGACCACTGTCCGTTTTGTGTCAGAGCAAGAATGATTTTTGGTTTAAAAAAGTTAGCAGTAGAGCAAATCGTTTTATTCGATGATGACATAGATACACCGACAAAAATGATTGGTCGAAAAATGTTACCTATTCTACAAAAAGATGATGGGAGTTATTTACCTGAAAGTTTAGATATTGTTCATTATGTTGATAGTATTAATGAACCTAAATATGCAGGAGGGAGTATTACTCCTGAAATAGAGACTTGGTCTAAAACGGTTTCTGCTGTGGTATATAAGCTTGTAACTCCACGCTTTACTCAAACGGATTTCCCCGAAATCAGTACAACGGAAGCTAGAGCAGCATATATAAACAGAACATCAAAATCTTACGGCGACTTAAATGAGCTTAAAAAAGAAACACATACGTTGCTAGTTGAATTAGAACCGCAATTATCTTTATTAGATGCGTGGTTAGAAACACGGAGTGAAGATATTGATATTAATGATTTTATTATTTTTCCAATCTTACGCAGTTTGAGTATTGTCGAGCACTTATCATTTAGCACAAACATTCGAAATTATATGGAGCGAATTGCAAAATACTCGAATGTTAACTTGTTATTTGATAAAGCAAAATAACCTATTTGGCTGTAAGTTCAGTGAATTTTGTTAAACGCCAACCGCCTCTAAAAGAGGCCGGTTGTGCAGGATAATCCATTAATGGACGTAGTCACGTAGTGTATAAACTAATTTGTAATGGCCCTGAATTAATACTAGCTGATTGTTTTTTAAAGAAATAACAGCGCCATCAGACAGTACTCGGTTTATCATTGAATCCCATTTAGATAAATCTTCATCAACACATTCGAGTTCCGTTCTAGTTAAGTTTTTTACAGTAATTTTTGCGTTTTTGATATCGCCAAACCCGTTAAAATCATTACACATTGATGCAGAAACAAACATTTTCTCGCCAAAAGAAAGGGAAGGAGTTGTTTGCTTACTGTTAATGGCCTTACCATTCACTTCAGTGAGAATAAAACGATGATGCATTAATTTATTTTCAAGTGCTTGGTCATCATTTCGCGCATTGACTTGATGAGTTTGGCAAGCTGCTAGCAATAAACCCAAAATTGTAAGTGGAATTAGGCGTTTCATGGTTCCAGACCCAACTATGCGTTAACAATATTAGGGCAAATTTCCCCACGACTTATTTGACGGATATTATTAAGCGTAGTTTGACTGATGCTTGTTAATGCTTCCTCCGTTAAAAACGCTTGATGCCCTGTAAACAATACGTTGTGGCAAGAGGAAAGTCGACGAAAAACATCATCTTGTATGACATCATTAGACTTATCTTCGAAAAATAAATCTCGCTCATTTTCATATACATCCATACCTAAAGCGCCAATTTTCTGCGATTTTAGTGCATTTATTGCCGCAACAGAATCGACTAATGCACCTCGGCTTGTATTGATGATCATGACTCCATTTTTCATTTTCTTGAAGGCATTTTCATCGAGTAAGTGATGATTTTCTGGTGTTAATGGACAATGAAGAGAAATAATATCTGATTGTTCATATAAAGTATCTAAGTCAACATATTCAGCGCCCAAATCTAAAACAGCTTGGTTCGGGTAGGGGTCATGTGCGAGTAAACGCATTCCGAATCCCTTTAAAATACGTAGTGTTGCTTTACCAATTTTTCCGGTGCCGATAATACCCGCAGTGCGGTTATGCATATTAAAGCCTGTTAACCCCTCGAGAGAGAAATTTGCATCTCGAGTACGCTGGTACGCTCGGTGGATCCTGCGATTAAGGCATAGCATCATACCAACAGCATGTTCGGCGACAGCCTCAGGAGAATAAGCGGGCACGCGGACAACCTGAATACCTAATTCTTTAGCTGCTTGTAAATCAACGTTGTTAAAGCCAGCACAACGTAAAGCTAAAATTCGAATATTTAGTGCGGCAAGCTCTTTCAAAACAGCGCGATTAGCTTCGTCGTTAACGAAAATACAGATGGCATCGGCACCAACCGCATTTTTAGCGGTCTGAACCGTCAATGGAAAATCAAAATATTCAATACTAAAATTAAATCCAGAATTTTGATTTACTTGTTCCATGTGCTTGCGGTCATACTGTTTGGTACTATAAGAAACAATTTTCATCACAAAGACTCCAATTTTTAGGAACCAATTAGAAAAGAGTAGGTAAAAAGGTGTACCTACAAAATATAAACTCAGAATAAGACAATTAAGTTTGTAAATCACCTATAAATTAAGAAAATAGGTATCTGTTTACGATTGAATGTGGTTTATCTTTGTTAGTAACAGGTTTAATAAGAAAATTTTGCTGAAATTTATCACGTGCGCTATAGAGCAATTCGAATAAGGGACGCAGTAATGCAGTTAATAAAAAGAGTATTCAGAATATTACTCTGCTTTTTGGGGGGAATCGCTGCTCTCTTAATACTCTTATGGATAACGATATCTCACTGGATGCCAGTTGTTGCATCGCACTATCTTCCTAAGCCACTTAAACTTTCATTTTCAGAACCAAGAATTAGTTATGGTCAGTTGGATATAGCAAGTATCAGTATAACAGCAAACAATTGCACATTGGTTCAATTGAATAGCACAAGGCTTTCTGTCTTTCCCTTGCATGCTATTGTGGATGGCCTTGATATAAAAACTGAATGTTTAAGCGCTCTTGAGCCAACTAATGAAACAGTTAATGAACCAATTAACATTGAAGAGCTTATCGATAATCTCCCTTTTTTTTCATTAGTTATCAATAATACCAATATACAACCATGGAGTGATTACCAAGGCAGTATCTGGTTGCGTAAAAATCAGGTTAATCCTCTACAGTTTGATTTTAGAGGGGATAATTTAAGATTGTCATCTTTAATTACGGCTGAGCATCAATTGGTTATTAAAGATTTCTTTACGTACCTACCAGAACAAAAGCAAACAATAGAGTTATTTGGTGATGTTCAATTGCCATTAATGGCTAATCAATTTCCCGAAAAAGGGGAATTGAATGCCTACTTTAAGTTAATCAACCCAGAAAAATTTTTACTGGCTGAATTTGGTTGGGTGAATGGCCAAGGTGCATTAACGGTTAAGGATACAGAAACACAAGAAGAATTACTTTATCTACCATGGACACTATCACCATCTAACATACAGATATCCCAAGGAAAATGGCAATGGAAAGAAGCTGATATTCCTTTGCAAGGAGGTGTTAGTTTTCAAGTCGATAACTGGGATAAAACGTTAAGTGAAATGGTTTTCTCAGGGCGTGTCAATATGCTTACACAAGCGAAGAAAGGTAAAGCTAATATTGTTTTAACACTACCAGCCACTCAAATAGACTTACTCGATACGAATATTAATTTTAGTTTAAATGGCCAAGTTAAATATGATGATATGGTGCTGGATATTCATTTACCCGCCAAGCTTTCAGGCCAGTTGGCAGCACCAAAAATTGCGTTTTTATCTAGTTCACTATTAAGAGCTTATGGTCGTCTTTCTGAAACACTTGTTCTTAATGAAGTGAGATTACCACTAGCGGGAACATCGTTAAGTGAAGATGGTATTTCAGGGCGTTTACAAGCTATCCTTAAGGTTAAAGAGCAGTATTGGGGCGATTTCGACATTCATTTGGATGGCAAAGCCAATAACTTTACCTTAGATAAGGGAAAATGGTTTTGGAATTATTGGGGAAATGCCAATTTGCCTTCATTATCAGCTAATTGGGATATTAAGGGCAATGGGAGTTGGCAGGACACTTTAATCACATTAAATAGCCTAAATACAGGTTTTGACCAAATACAATACGGGCTCTTATCGATGAGGGCTCCGCGTTTACAACTAAGTAAGCCATTAGTTTGGCAACGAGCTCAGAATAAAGCCAATTTTAATGGAAAATTACAGCTTACCAGTGAAAGGATGCAATTCGGCACTGAAAGTTACTTACCAAGGATCACATTAAACGCAGATCTTAATGGAAAATCTCCTGCTGAGTTTCAACTTAAAGGTGACTTAAGTACTAAAGATGTAGGGCCAATAGTCATCTTTGGGCGCTGGGACGGTGAAAGATTAAGAGGAGAAGCTCGTTGGCCTGAACAGTCGGTCACGGCTTTTCAAACGTTAATTCCTGCTGACCTTGGTATTGAATTAAAACAAGGAAAACTATTTTCTCAAGCTGCTTTTTCAATAACGCCGGAAGATGGTTTTATTGCAGGAGGACACTGGCGTGTAGAGAATACTAGTCTTTGGTTAAAAGATGGTGAATTATCAGGGTTAGATTTTGTTTTACCGTGGCGTTTAAAACAAAGTACTTGGACTTTGGGTGGTAAAGCACCCGTTGAATTGCGTATTAAGCAGCTCAATAATTTATTCGAATTAACTGACATTAAAGCAGATCTCTCGGGTTCTTATCCGCCAACGGAAAATTTACCATTAAAACTGACTAATGTCGGCTTTAAAACATTAGGGGGTGAAATATCGATGGATTTACTGCGTTGGCCACAAACGCAAGCCGCTACGATAAAATTAAGGCAGATTGAACTTAGTCAGTTATTTACCATACTAAAAGTGTCTCAATTTGCGGTATCCGGTAAAGTTAATGGTGAATTACCTTTTTATTTAAATAACCCAGAATGGATAGTTAAAGATGGATGGTTAGAAAATAGTGGACCATTAACATTACGACTAGATACCCAATTTGTTGATTCTATCCGAGAAGATAATTTATCTGCGGGTTCCGCAATGGGGTGGTTACAATATTTGGAAATAAAACGCAGCCGTACAGATGTTAATGTTACAAACTTAGGAATGTTAAAGATGACAACAATCCTTGAAGGGTATAACACACAAGAAAAGAAAAAACGTGAAGTTCATTTGCATTATCAACATGAAGAAAATATCTTTCAATTATGGCGCAGTTTACGATTTGGTAGCTCTTTAGAAGAGTGGTTGGAAAAAAATTTATAATGAGCAGAAGAATGAACGTGAAAATATTAAAATTCACTACAGCTATATCAATTGCGTTGTTGTTATCAGCTTGCTTGCGAGTTGAGGTAGCAACACCGGATAAGCCCATCAATATTAATATGAATGTAAAAATTGAACATGAAATTCAAATAAAAGCAGATAGGCAAGTAGAAGAATTATTGAAAGAAAATAGTGATTTGTTCGGTGAGGTAAATCCCAAATGAGTCGAATTATCAAGGCACTAGCACTATGTTCATTATTAACTGCTTTTCAGGCGATCGCAATTACGGTTGATGAAGCCAAAGAAACAGGCCTATTGGGGGAAACGCTGTCGGGCTATTTAGCTCCGATTAATACGAGTAATCAGGAGGCTACTAAACTAGCGGCACAAATTAATCAAGAACGAGAAAAAAGATACAGCGAAATTGCTGCAAAAAATAACCTAAAAACAAATGAGGTCGCTAGGATAGCAGGGCAAAAACTCGTAGAACGGGCAAGTCCTGGGGAGTTTGTGCGTGGCATTAATGGCCAATGGTTACAAAAGAAATAAAAAGCGCACTCAGAAAGTGCGCAAAATATAACAATGGTAGTTTTGGGTTTTAATAATATATGACTTAAAAGACTATATCTTAAGCGATAATAGTATTTATATGACTTTGTGCTTGTTGATGTGCTCGTTCAACGGACTCTTGGCCTAACGATGTTCCTTCAGCAAAAACGAACTCAACGTCTGTAATGCCAATGAAATCTAAAAATAATGTTAAATAAGGCACCATGGTATCTGTTGGTGTGCCTTTATAGATACCACCTCGACTGGTTAATACATAGGCACGCTTGTCTTTTAATAAGCCAACAGAACCTTGTTCTGTATATTTAAACGTGTGCCCTGAGCGAGCGATAAAGTCGAAGTAATGTTTTAAATGAGAAGAAATCGTAAAGTTATACATTGGGGCTGCAATAACAATCACATCGTGAGCTTTAATTTCATCAATCAACGTATTTGACAGGTCCAAATGTGCTTGTTGTTGTTCTGTTTTCGTGTCACTTGGACCAAAAGCTGCTAAAATTTCACCGTCAATCGCTGGAATTGGCTCTTTGACTAAATCTCGTACAGTTACTGTATCTGCTGAGTGTTTTTCCTGCCATTGTTGAATAAAGTAATCTGCCATTTTATTGCTTTGTGAATAGTCAGCCAGAATACTTGATTTCAATAGTAATACTTTACTCATGTGTTCCTCTATTTTTAGGTAAAACTTTATTGGTAATGATACGTATGGTGTAACTGATTGATAGGAAAAAATTAGATAGCCTTCTTCAAAAAAATTGATGGTATTTTTATGTGATAACAACAATTAAAAAATAAAAACGAAATTTAGCCCTTACAAATTACGAAGTGGGTTGGCTAGCGTGTATTGAAATTTATTAAAGATAAGGATTTAACAGGTGAAATCCATTCTGACGGCATTAACTGCTGATATTGGACAAACTTCATTACGTGACCAATGGTTGCTAAAGAAAAGAGTGCAGGGTATTGCAAAGATCCAGAACGAAAAATCGCGCTCTGCGGTACTTGACGCTATTAAAATAGATATTGAAAAGGCCAAACAAAAAGTTGAAATTAAACGATTAAATGCGCCTAAAATTGTGTATCCGGATAATTTACCCGTTAGCCAGAAAAAAGAGGTTATTTTAGATGCCATTAAAAAGTATCAAGTGGTCATTGTTGCAGGTGAAACGGGCTCCGGAAAGACCACCCAAATTCCAAAAATTTGTCTAGAACTTGGCAGAGGGGTCCTAGGATTTATAGGCCACACGCAGCCAAGACGTTTAGCCGCACGCTCAGTCGCGACACGTCTTGCTCAAGAACTTGAATGTGAATTAGGTTCAAATGTTGGCTATAAAGTACGATTTAGTGACCAAGTGAGTGAAACGACTCAAGTCAAATTGATGACTGATGGTATCTTGCTTGCAGAATTACAAAATGACAAATTGCTGTTGCAATATGACACTATTATCATCGATGAAGCTCACGAAAGAAGCCTCAATATCGACTTTATTTTAGGTTATTTACATCAATTATTACCAAGACGTCCTGATTTAAAAGTTATTATTACATCAGCAACTATTGACCCAGAACGTTTTTCGAAACACTTTAATCATGCTCCGATTGTTGAAGTGTCTGGCCGTACCTATCCGGTTGAAGTCCGTTATCGTCCTATTGTGGGAGATCAGAACGATAGCGACCGTGACCAAATAGATGGGATAATAGATGCCGTAAATGAGCTATCTGTTGAAGGTAATGGCGATATATTGATTTTTATGAGCGGTGAACGGGAAATTCGTGATACCGCAGATGCGTTATCAAAACTTTCTTTACGTCATACTGAAATCTTACCATTATTCGCAAGGCTTTCTAATAGTGAGCAAAATCGTATCTTTCATCCTCATGGGGGACGGCGGATCATTCTTGCAACAAACGTAGCAGAAACATCATTAACGGTACCTGGTATCAAATATGTCATTGATACCGGTTATGCACGTATTAGTCGTTATAGTTACCGTACAAAAGTACAGCGTCTCCCTGTTGAAGCGATCTCTCAGGCTTCAGCTAATCAACGTAAAGGGCGCTGTGGCCGTGTTTCTGATGGGATTTGTATTCGTTTATATTCAGAAGATGACTTTCTATCACGCCCAGAGTTTACAGACCCTGAAATTTTACGCACGAATTTAGCATCAGTTATATTACAAATGACTTCTATTGGCCTTGGTGATATTTCTGCGTTTCCATTTGTAGAGGCGCCAGATAAACGTAATATCCAAGATGGTGTGAAATTACTGGAAGAGCTAGGTGCAATTAAGTCCCACAAACAGGCAGATAAAGGCTATCAATTGACAGATACAGGTCGGCAGCTAGCTCAGCTTCCTGTTGACCCAAGACTTGCTCGGATGGTGATTGAAGCACGTAAACATGGTGCAGTTCGTGAGACAATGGTGATTGTTTCTGCATTGTCAATTCAAGATCCGAGGGAGAGGCCGTTAGATAAGCAGCAAGCTGCTGATGAAAAACATCGTCGTTTCCATGATAAGCAATCAGATTTCTTAGCCTTTTTAAATCTTTGGGATTACTTAAAAGAACAACAAACACAGCTTTCTAACGCCCAGTTTAGAAAAATGTGCCGCCAAGATTTTCTCAACTATTTACGTATTCGAGAGTGGCAAGATTTATATACCCAACTGAGGCAAGTGGTGAAAGAGCAAGGGTTTGCCATTAATAGCTCGGAGGTAGATTTTCGAAGTATTCACGTTTCGTTATTGGCTGGGTTACTTTCACATATTGGTCAAAAAGATGCCGATAAACACGAGTTCACTGGGGCTAGGAATGCACGTTTTACTATTTTTCCGGGTTCTGGTTTGTTTAAAAAACCACCAAAATGGGCAATGGTTGCGGAACTTGTTGAAACATCGAAATTATGGGGAAGAATTGCCGCATCCATCGATGTTGAGTGGGTTGAACCCTTAGCTGAACATTTAACTAAACATAGTTATAGTGAGCCTCATTGGTCAAAATCTGAAGGCGCGGTAATGGCCTCCGAAAAAGTGACTCTATATGGGCTACCTATTGTTGCGTCAAGGCAGGTTAACTATGGGAACATAGACCCATTACTATGCCGTGAGTTATTTATTCGTCACGCTTTGGTTGAAGGGGATTGGGTTACTCGCCACGCATTCTTTAAAGAAAATCTGAAATTATTATCAGAAGTAGAGGATTTGGAGCATAAATCACGTCGACGTGACATTTTAGTTGATGATGAAACATTATTTGCATTTTATGACCAACGTATCCCGAATGATGTGATTTCCTCCCGTCATTTTGATAATTGGTGGAAAACGGCATCTAAGCAACAATCTGACTTGTTAAGCTTTGAAAAAAGTATGCTGATTAAAGAGGACGCCAGCAATGTTTCAGCTCTTGATTACCCTAACTATTGGCATCAAGGGGATTTAAAATTTCGGTTGAGTTACCAATTTGAACCTGGAACTGATGCTGATGGTGTGACGGTACATATACCTCTTGCTGTATTAAATCAGGTTCAGAATATTGGCTTTGATTGGCAAGTTCCTGGGCTGCGTCATGAGCTAATCGTTGCTTTAATTAAATCACTACCTAAACCTATTAGACGAAATTTTGTCCCTGCACCTAATTATGCTTCTGCATTTTTAGAACGAGTGCCAGAGCCTGAAGGCAGTGTATTGGATAAACTTGAACGTGAATTACGCCGTATGACGGGTGTCACTGTTGAACGCGAATCATGGCAATTAGCGCAGCTTCCAGCCCATTTAAAAATGACGTATCGTGTTGTAGGTGACAAAAATAAAACCGTTGCAGAAGGACAAAATCTTGATGAGCTAAAAAATAGCTTAAAAGAAAAAGTGCAAGAAACGTTATCTGAAGTTGTGGATGACGGCATTGAGCAACACGGGTTACATATTTGGAGTTTTGGCGAGTTGCCTCAACGTTATGAGCAAAAAAGAGGCGGATATTCCGTTAAAGCTTATCCTGCGTTAGTCGATGAGAAAAATAGCGTTGGTATCAAGGTATTTGAAACCGAATTGGAACAACAGCAAGCAATGTGGGCCGGAGTACGTCGGTTATTGCTGTTAAACATTCCATCACCAATTAAATATCTACATGAAAAACTACCAAATAAATCAAAATTAGGTCTGTATTTTAACCCTTATGGTAAGGTATTAGAGTTAATTGATGACTGTATTGCTTGTGGCGTCGACCAAATAATTGCTGATTTTGGTGGTGCGGTATGGGATGAAGTGCAGTTTGAAAAACTGAAAGAGTTTGCACGTGCAGAATTAAATGATGTGGTTGTTAATATTGCTAAGCAAGTTGAACAAATATTAACAGCGGTGTTTGCTATCAATAAACGTCTAAAAGGGCGGGTTGATTTTTCGATGGCAATAGCGTTATCGGATATAAAAACACAAATGTCGAATTTGGTATTTAAAGGTTTTGTGACCACTCATGGTTGGAAGCGCTTACCTGATATTCTTCGTTATTTAAATGGGATAGAGCGGCGATTAGAAAAATTAGCGATTGACCCTAACCGAGATCGTGCTCAAATGAGTAAGGTAGAGCATGTTCAGAATATGTGGCAACAATGGCTAGTTAAATTATCTCCAATTCAGAAAAATATGCCAGAAGTTCAAGAAATTCGTTGGATGATTGAAGAACTGCGAGTTAGCTTGTTTGCCCAACAGCTTGGAACACCATACCCAATTTCGGATAAGCGCATTATTCAGTCGATGGAACACTTATCACAACAGCTGTAAGAACTATTATTTTTTACTAATTAGCGCTTCACATATTGATTATGTGAAGCGTTTTTTATTTTAGTTAACCTTGACCTATTTAGTTACAACATGCTAAAGGAGAGTTAAAAATATAAACTTTCGAGTTCGTACAACAGTCATTTTCACTAAAATAAGAGAGCGAAAAATGGTGAAAGAGGGGCCATTACTAGAAAATTATTGGGCTATTAAGCGACCGGAAACTAGGATTTTACAGTAAACTAGGGCTTAAATTTATTTATTAAAATTAAGCCCTTTGCATAAAATTAGGCAACCAAATAATAGAGTGCAGGAATAGCGGCTATCGCAATGGCATATGCCATGATTTTTTCAATCGCTTTTAATGGCATTTGGTTGGTTTGCTGCTGACGAGCATAGAAAAAGACCAAAATACCTGGAGCATACAAAACGACGGATAATAGCAAATTAATTAACCCTGATGCATAAAGCAGCCATAAACCATAAAGGCTGGCAATAGCTCCAACGGCAAGTAATGCTTTATTATGACGTTCAAAAGCTACTTTTACTAAAAATGCGCCAACAAGGAAATAAGGGACTAAAATCATTTCAGAGGCGATGGTAAGCAATGTGTTGTAATTACTCCCACTAAGCCAAATAAGAACCAAAGAGAGTTGTACTGCACCATTGGTGAGCCATAAAGAAGATGATGGTGCATCATTTTTATTTAATTTGTTGAATATTTTAGGGAATGATTGATATTGGGCTGCGATATAAGGTACTTCAGCAGCCATAATAGTCCAGCTTAGATAAGCCCCACAAACGGAAATAATTAGGCCTGCCGCAATAATAATATCACCACTCGAACCAATTAAATTTACCATGAGCGGAGCCATGGATGGGTTTTTTATTTCTGCGAGTTCAGCTCTAGGCATGATACCTAGGGAAAGTAAGGTAACAAGAATGTAGATAATTAATGCAGAACTTACTGCAAAAATTGTTGCTAAGCCAACATCACGGCGGTTTTTAGCTCTAGCAGAAACGACAACAGCACCTTCGATACCAATGAATACCCATAGTGTAATCAGCATGGTATCTTTGACTTGTTCCCAAACCGGAACGCCAAATTCGATACCACTAAAATCTGCATTGAAAATATCAAGTTTAAACGCAAAAAAAGCCAATACAATAAATAAGCCAAGAGGAACCAATTTTGCCATTGTAGCAAGTTTATTAATCCCAGCGGCTGTCTGTACCCCTCGAAGAACTAAATAATGAACAAACCAGAGAAGTATGGACTCTCCGATTAGAGCTTGCCATGTATTCCCATCACCAAAAATAATGTTATCAGGCGTATCCGTAAAAAAACTGATTGCAGCGAATACGATAACGAGATAAGACACATTGGCAACTACCGCACATAGCCAATACCCCCAGGCTGAACAAAAACCAATTAACTCCCCGAAGCCGACTTTTGCGTAAGTAAATATTCCACCGTCAAGGTCAGGACGTATACGGGAAAGTAACAATAAGGCAAATGCCAAAAAGAGGATACCCACCCCCGTAATTGACCAACCAATTATTAATGCGAGTGGGCTGGCAACTTCCGCCATATTTTGAGGGAGACTAAAAACACCGGCGCCAACCATTGAGCTAAGAACTAGCGCTGTTAGTGCGGTAAGACTCAAAGTATTTTTCAAAGTAAATCCTGAACGTTCAGAAATCAAAAGTTAAAATGACGTTAAAATGCCATTGCAATAATTAGTTTAACTAGTAGCCATTAAAAAAGCAGATAGAATGACTGCATGTTTTCATGGGTGTGGATTCTACGAACGAAATGACAGATATGCAATGGCAATGTATGCATTTTTAAGGATGTTTTATGCACTTTTTCAAAAGAATGGAAGTGAATAGAGCCAAAGAAGATAAATAACGTAAAGAGAAAGTATAAAAACAAAAAAACCAGCCGAGTAGGCTGGTTTTAACATCACGTAATACTGGGTTATTTAAACAAGTCAGCACTGATAGTGACACTTCCACCATTAGATTGCCATTCTCTTGTAATATGGAAATATTTAGCCCCTTTAGCTTCAGCACGTTTTGCTATTTGGTAACGTACTTCTGGCGTATTGGTGTAATATCCTGAGAATGTAATAGAGTCAAATGGAACCATTTGAGCTGCTGCTGTTTTGTTCACTTCTTCAATAACATAGCCACTTGGCAGAGTCACACTAGTACGACCTGGCTGGCTGCTAGAGGTTTCAAAGAAACGACCGACTGCGCTTGTTGGCTCTTCAGAAGATGCAACACCTGGGATACGTACTTTTTTAGCTGCTTCACCGCCTTCAGCTAATAGAGCTCGACCAGCTTCTGAATCAGCAGGAATCACTGCGTCTTCATTAAGTACTTGTCGTTTCGGGGCATCTTTCTTATAGATGTAAGCTGTTGCTAATGTGTTTCCACCATCATTCATTGCGATATTACGAACCACATAGAACGAGGCTGCATTTTTCTCAAGGGCTTTTTTAGCAATAGCCTCATAGAGGTCTGGCTGAGAAGGGTAAAAACCGCTTACCGTAACAGTATCAAAAGGCTCATATTCTGTTGCGTCAGTTTTTGACATTTCCTCAACACCACCGAATACACGACGTTTCGGTGCACTAACTTCTGGTGCATCTTTTGCGTAGACATCTGCAACAACACGCATGTTGCCGCTATCACCTACATCATCAAGGCTTTGAATGTAAAAGGCATATGCCCCCATTTTATCAGCCCTACGGGAGACTGCATCGGATGCTTCATAAATAGCATTAAAGCGCCCGGTAACTGTTATACGCTCATAAGGTTTTAATTCAGTAGCCTGTTTTGGCGTCAATTCAACAGCCGCCTGAGTAGCAGTTATACTAGTTAATGATAACACCGCGGCTGCGATGACCGTAGTTTTCAGCTTCATACAAAATCCTTCCGCCTTGCGCAATTTATTATAAACATGCTGAATCTTAGTTGTATCACATGTACGTGATTATTACACGTAACGGAACCCGTTGTCTCATGATTTTCTTTTTATGAGAAATAAATAATTATTGACTAGTTAAATTTACCAGATTTTTTAAAGTATCCAGTATTTTATTGACCTAAAACTAAGATTTTCACTGCGAATTCCATTTACTGTCTAAGAATCGAGATCAATTATGGATCAAGAAGCTTATTTTCAGTAGGTTATTAGAACATTAAAAATCTGTTTATGCACAAAATAAGACTTTTCTCTGTGATGATAGTCATTATTTTAGCAAACACTCTATTAACAACATTACATTAGGCATTAAAAAGGGAACATTATGCGTATTGGTATACCAAGAGAAAGACTTGCCAATGAAGCGCGTGTTGCAGCTACACCATCAACAGTAACTCAACTTCTTAAGTTAGGTTTTTCTGTCTGTGTAGAACAAAATGCGGGCCATTTAGCCAGTTTTGACGATGTAGCATACGAACAAGCGGGGGCAGAAATCGTTGATCGTGATACCGCATTTGCTGCGGATATCGTTTTTAAAGTCAACGCGCCACAGGATGATGAAATTCCTCTGTTAAAAGAAGGGGCAACACTGGTGAGTTTCATTTGGCCGGCACAAAATGCTGAGCTAATGGACGCTTTAAAAGCTCGGAAAATTAACGTGATGGCGATGGATGCCGTGCCACGTATTTCACGTGCCCAGTCACTTGATGCGCTGAGTTCAATGGCAAATATTGCAGGTTACCGTGCAATTGTTGAAGCTGCTCATGAATTTGGCCGTTTTTTTACGGGGCAAATTACGGCAGCAGGTAAAGTACCTCCAGCGAAAGTCATGATCATCGGTGCTGGGGTTGCTGGTCTTGCTGCAATTGGTGCAGCAGGTAGCTTAGGCGCTATTGTCCGCGCTTTTGACACTCGCCCTGAGGTGAAAGAGCAAGTTCAGAGTATGGGGGCTGAATTCCTTGAGCTAGATTTCAAAGAAGAGGCTGGTAGTGGCGATGGCTATGCCAAAGTGATGTCAGAAGCATTTATTAAAGCTGAGATGGAATTGTTCGCTGCCCAGGCGAAAGAAGTCGATATCATTGTGACTACGGCACTGATCCCAGGTAAACCCGCCCCTAAATTGATTACCAAGGAAATGGTTGAATCAATGAAACCAGGGAGTGTGGTTGTCGACTTAGCGGCGCAAACCGGTGGAAACTGTGAATTAACCCAAGCTGATAAGTTGGTTGTGACGGACAATGGCGTAAAAATCATTGGTTACACCGATTTACCAAGCCGTTTACCAACTCAATCATCACAGTTATATGGAACAAACCTTGTTAACTTGATGAAACTGCTATGCAAAGAAAAAGACGGTGAAATCAACATTGATTTTGACGATCTGGTTATTCGCGGGGTCACAGTGATTAAGCAAGGTGAAATCACCTGGCCTGCCCCCCCAATTCAGGTATCTGCTCAGCCGCAGGCGAAACCGCAAGCGGTTGAAAAAGTTAAAGCGCCTGAGAAAAAGATGTCACCGACGCTGAAATATGGCTTGATGGCATTAGCTATCATCTTGTTTGGTTGGTTCGCTAATTCAGCACCAAAAGAGTTTTTATCGCACTTTACGGTATTTGCATTAGCTTGTGTGGTCGGTTATTACGTGGTTTGGAATGTCACTCATGCATTGCATACGCCGTTAATGTCAGTCACGAATGCTATTTCAGGGATCATCGTCGTTGGGGCCTTGCTCCAGATTGGAAGCGGTGGCTGGGTAAGCTTCTTATCCTTTATTGCCATATTGATCGCCAGTATCAATATTTTTGGTGGGTTCACTGTAACTCAACGTATGTTAAAAATGTTTCGTAAAGGGTAAGGGGTAACTTATGTTGTCGAGTGGAATTGTGACAGCAGCTTACATAGTTGCTGCTATCCTATTTATTTTCAGCCTTGCGGGGTTATCCCGCCATGAAAGTTCCCAACGAGGGAACACTTACGGCATCATCGGGATGGCTATTGCATTGATTGCCACCATTTTAGGTCCTCACAGTGCTAATGTGGGCTGGATGATCGTTGCGATGGTTATTGGTGCTGTGATTGGTATTCGCTTAGCGAAAAAAGTTGAAATGACAGAAATGCCTGAGCTGGTGGCTATTTTACATAGTTTTGTCGGTTTAGCAGCAGTGCTGGTTGGTTTCAACAGTTTTATCGCAAGTGAAGGACACGCTGATGTTGTGATGGAAAACATTCATTTAACTGAAGTTTTCTTAGGGATCTTCATTGGTGCGGTTACCTTCACCGGTTCAGTGGTCGCTTATGGTAAATTATCAGGAAAAATGTCATCAAAACCGATGATGTTACCTAATCGCCATAAACTGAATTTAGCAGCGTTAGTTGTTTCATTTATTTTGTTAGTGATTTTCGTTAAAACAGAAAGTGTGGGCTTACAAGTCTTCTTGATGCTAATCATGACTGCGATTGCTTTAGCTTTTGGCTGGCATTTAGTGGCATCAATTGGTGGGGCGGATATGCCTGTGGTTGTTTCAATGCTGAATTCTTATTCAGGTTGGGCTGCTGCAGCGGCAGGTTTCATGTTAAGCAATGACTTGTTGATCGTCACAGGGGCGTTGGTCGGTTCTTCAGGTGCGATTCTGTCTTATATTATGTGTAAGGCGATGAACCGTTCATTCATTAGTGTCATTGCGGGAGGCTTCGGTACAGATGGCTCTTCAACGGGTACTGAAGAAGAAATGGGTGAGTACCGTGAAAGTACTGCAGAAGAAGTCGCTGAAATGTTGAAAAATTCAACATCGGTGATTATCACTCCAGGCTATGGTATGGCGGTTGCACAAGCACAATACCCTGTTGCAGATATCACCACTAAACTACGTGAACGTGGTATCAAGGTGCGGTTTGGTATTCACCCTGTAGCAGGGCGCTTACCTGGACACATGAACGTATTATTAGCAGAGGCCAAAGTACCTTACGATGTCGTATTGGAAATGGATGAAATTAATGATGATTTCTCTGATACTGATACCGTTCTGGTTATTGGTGCTAATGATACGGTTAACCCAGCGGCTCAAGAAGATCCAAACAGCCCAATTGCGGGGATGCCTGTTCTTGAAGTTTGGAAAGCAAGCAATGTCATTGTATTTAAACGTTCAATGAATACAGGCTACGCTGGGGTACAAAACCCGTTATTCTTCAAAGAGAATACACAAATGTTGTTTGGTGATGCGAAAGATAGCGTTGATGCAATCTTACGTGCATTGTAATTTAATGAATCGTTAATTTACTTCAAAATTAGCAATAAAGTAAGAAGGGGTGATTGGCTAATACCAGTCACCCCTTCTTGACATTTAAGAGCTAAATCAATTTATGTGATGTAATTTTATAAACGTATCATTTGATGCAAAATCTAGCGCAATTGGTTAGCCCGCGAGCAAAGGTAAACACTAATAAAAACGCGAGTGTTGATATTGTGAGCATGCTCATCATGAGAACTCCGCCATTGAAATTATCCATGACATATCCTCCCACTAAGCTACCAATAGTAATTAAAATTAAAAACATAAAGGTAATTAAGGCTGAACCTTTTTCGGTTAATTCTGGAACATGAACGTGCATCCACATGTTGATTGTTGCAGGAACCATACCTGCAGCAATTCCCCATGAAAAAACAAATATGATACTGGTCGCCCAATTAAAATCTAAAACGGATAATGCGAGAAAAGCTAAGGCTAATAAAAGCGCACTAATTGCAAAATTATAACGAACATTATGTTTTCCGACATAGCCCGCCAGTATATTGCCAACGACGCTGGCCACCCCAAAAAAGAGTAATAATGCTGAAATTTGCCCCTCGATAAAACCTGCGGTGTGTTTAAAGAACACCGTAAAATAATTATAGGCAGAGAAATGCGCTAAAAAAATCAATGTGAATATAACTAACCCCTTACGTGCAATAGGGTGCGAGGGCATCAATAATAACTCTTTCCATTGCATAGATGAGGACGGTTTTAATGATGGTAAAGAAAAATACTGCATAAAAAATGCGATGGCGCCTGCAATAACTAATGCAATATAAGGGGTTCTCCAACCATAGTTATCAGATAGCCAAGCACCTAAAGGTACGCCGAGTACGGTGACTAATGTGACCGCCGAAAAAAATATTGTTACGGATGTGGTGATTGACATGTTTTTAGGTGCTAAGCGTACGACTAAGCCAGCAGCAACCCCCCAAAAACCCCCCAATGCAATTCCTAATGCGAAACGGCCTAATAAAACTAAACTAAAACTAGAAGCGAAAGCCGTAATTGCATTGGCTAAAATCATGAGAGCAACTAAGAAAAGTAATACTTGGCGTCTATCGATATTTTTTGCATAAATGGGAACAAATAGGGAGGATGCCATACCTGCGATAGATGTGACTGTCACAGTAAGTCCTGCGGTACCTGTTGATATTTGGAAATCATAAGCGATATTATTCAGGACGCTTATCGCTAAAAATTCACCAGTAACAATAATAAAGCAAGCAAAAGTTGCAGATAATAGTGAAAGCCAGTTACCATTGTGCGAAGAAAAATGAGTTGTTGTCATTTGCTTTCCATGAAAATTGAGTTATTTACCAAAAAGAATAATTTTATAGTGACCGCTATAAAATTATGGTGCTATTCTTTATGCTAATTTAGGTGCTGTCAATTATTTTTATAGTGATCACTACAAAATAGTTGTGGCACCGTGAGTTGACTGCGAGTAAAGTGAGAAGATGAATCAAATAAAACGCGGGCGGCCTAAAGGCTTTGACCAACAAGATGCATTAGCTAAAGCCATGTTACTTTTTTGGCGAAATGGCTATGTTGCAACCTCAATTAGCGATTTAACTCAAGAGCTAGGTATCACTGCACCTAGTCTTTATTGTGCTTTTGGTGATAAAGCATCGTTGTTTAATCAATGTATTGATTATTATTTGATGAATGAAGCTTGCCCTATTTTGTCTATCGTAAAGCAAGCTAAAACGGCGAAAATTGCGATTGAATTACTGATGTATGAAAGTGCCAAAAGGCTAATTCAGCCAAACAAGCCTGCAGGTTGTATGTTGATTACTGCAGCAATGAATGGGGCGAAGCAAATCGAAGATGTACAATTAAACGTCCAAGAAAAACGGAAGAGTTATCAAGAGATTCTACTGGAGCGTATGCGTAAAGGCATTGCTGATGGCGATGTTGCTCCAGATGCACAAATTGAAGCTATCGTTGATTTTTATATCACAGTGATCGATGGCTTTACCATACAAGCATGTGATGGAGTTGAACTTGAAAGGCTAAATCAAGTTATTTTTAATGCTATGCAGGTTTGGCCAGTACTTAATTCCAACCAACATAAACAGAATCAGGATTGAATTGCTCCCCTAGTGAATTAGAGGGAGCAATTTTTAAATGATTAATTAATCTTCATCAGCAGGGGTGATAGGGCAGACAAAACCGTCAGGTTTAATCGCTAATAAATCACATTTTAGCTTATCGATGACATGCTCTGCGGTATTTCCCAAAAAGGCAGCTGAAATCCCTGTACGGCCTAAAATACCCAGTATCACAACCCCTGCATGTAATTCTTCACACATGTCAGGAATAATTTTTTCAGGTAGGCCTTCACGGACATGGGTGTACCTTTCATCAATCCCAAATTTTTGCCGTAGCTCTTTCATCGCAATTAAATGCTGGCCACGTAGTGCGTTGTTATATAAGCTCGGGTCGAAATCGGGCAACTCTATGGCAATATTCATTGGCGCAACAGGATATGCGCTTACTAAATGAATTTCCTGTTCTTTAATAATGCGTGTTGCTAAGTCTTTTGTTTTTTCGACCAATTTGATATTGAGGTCATCGTGATAAGATTCCTCATTTGATAAATTAACGGCAACAACCACGGAACCATGGTCTGGCCAGACTTTATCTTTCACCATCCAGACGGGAGCAGGGCATTTTCGGAGTAAGTGCCAGTCTAACGGGGTAAAAATAATTGACTCGAAATTATCGGTTTGGTGTGCCATTTTCAGTAATAAGTCATGTTCACCACTGATAACTTCCTGAATAATGGCCTCATATGGCTTGTTGTGCCAAATAACTTTAATTTCAATATCAATGCCCGCTTCAAGATAAAAATGAGCTTGTTGTTTGATCCACGCTGCTTTTTGGCTTATTACACCTTTACGCATGGCATTACGCTCTTCAGGAGACAGTAATGTTGTCATGTCATAGGAAAGGTCGTAGATAGGCAAAAACGCTTTTATCCGTCCACCATTACGCTGCACGATGTAGACAGCACGTCTTAATGCAGGCTGATCATCCTGATTTGGGTCAATTGCAACTAGCAGGTTTTTATAGTTTGCCATATTGAAATCCTCTCGATACACGGATATTTCCATATAGATAAACTATGATATTGAGATTAAATAGGCAAGAAATCTGGGGAAAAAAATAAAAACGGATCACTGATAACGTGATCCGTTTAGGGATATTAGCATGTAATTGCTGAAACTTTACCAGCAATATCAGTCAGTTTAGCCATATCTTCGATAGTGATATACTTGCCTTTAACACTCAACATGCCACTTTTTTGAAAGCGGCCTAATAAGCGGCTGATGGTTTCAACGGTTAATCCAAGATAGTTACCAATATCTCCACGAGTCATGGTCAATCTAAATTCTCTTGGTGAAAAACCACGTTCCGCAAAGCGGTGTGAGAGGTTAAGAATAAATGCAGCTAAACGTTCTTCCGCATTTTTCTTAGATAATAAAAGGATCATTTCTTGATCACCTTTAATTTCACCGCTCATTAAACGCATAATTTGCTGACGTAAATTAGGCATTTTGCCTGATAAATCATCTAAGGTTTCAAAAGGTATTTCACAAACCATTGATGTTTCAAGTGCTTGTGCAAAACTTGGGTGCTGTGTATGAATGATGGCATCAAAACCAACAAGGTCTCCAGCTAAATGAAAACCAGTAATTTGCTCATCGCCTTCTTCGGTTATTGTATAGCTTTTTATTGTACCTGAGCGGATGGCATATAATGAACGCAACTCATCGCCTGCTTTAAACAAAGCTTGGCCTTTTTGAATTGGTTTCTTGCGTTCGATGATATTATCAAGTTGATCCAGTTCATGTTCATTCAGCGTAAAAGGAATGCAAAGTTGGCTAATACTGCAGTCCTGGCAATGAATAGCACAACCACCAGACTGGATGCGACGAACAACTCTTTTTTCTGGGATCATATTTAAGGCTCAATCAAGTTAAAATTATTGATATGAGTCAATTTTAACATAAGATAATGCAACTGATAAGTAGTAATGTATGACAGAATCGACTTAATAAACAAAAAAGCCAATCAGAGAACATGCAAGAAATTAGTGAATTTAGATATTAATGCTAAATTAAAGAAGATTACTAAATATAAAATTTGATATAGATTAAATTTTATCCTCTAAACGATAAAAAGATGACAGATATCACCATTGTAATTAATACTTAAAATTATGGTGCTTGGGCACGAAATAATAAACTAATTAGCATTAATTTAACACGAAAATAAATTTATGAATATCAATTTTTCAAATTAACCTCAATAAGGAGATTATAATGACACTTACTCAACAGTCTTTACCCACTTCGATGACAGTTGTTGACATTATAGAACCTGGTGGGCCAGAAAAGCTGCGATTAATTGATAAACCGTTACCTATAATTTCTGCTGGGTATTTACTTGTTAAGGTGGAAGCTGCGGGCGTTAATCGTCCTGATATTTTTCAGCGTAAGGGGTCGTATCCTCCACCTGCAGATGCTTCACCAATTATGGGGCTTGAAATTGCAGGAACTATTGTTGGTAAGGCGGATGATGCAGAGGAATGGCAGTTAGGTGATAAAGTTTGTGGGCTGGTTGCCGGGGGCGGTTATGCGGAATATTGTCTAGTGCATAAAAACATAGCCTTACCGTTAGGGAATTTATCTTTTATCGAGGGGGCGGCAATACCTGAAAACTTTTTTACTGTTTGGGCTAATGTTTTTCAAATAGGTAAGTTAAAGAAAGATGAAACAGTACTTATTCACGGAGGAACATCGGGTATTGGTAGTGTGGCGATTATGTTAGCGAAAGCGTTTGGTGCAATAGTGATTACTACTGTCGGCTCTGAAGATAAAGTTGAAGTTGCAAAATCGCTAGGTGCGGATTGTGCTGTTAACTATAGAAAAGATGATTTTGTTGAAGCTACACTCAATTATACCTCTTCTCGAGGTGTAGATATGGTCGTAGATATTATCGGTGGTGATTATGTTGCAAAAAATTATCAAGTTGCTGCTAAATTTGCGCGTATTATCCAGATTGGGATGATGAAAGGTAACCCTAAAGAGTTAAATATGATGCCTTTAATGGTAAAAAGATTAACTCATACAGGATCAACAATGCGTTCTCGAACGATTGAAGAAAAAATTTTGATCGCACAAGAGCTCAAAGAACAAGTTTGGGGAATGTTGCAAAAAGGTGAAATAAAACCTGTTGTTAACAAAATCTATCCTTTATCCCAAGTAAAAGAAGCGCATGAATATATGGAGTCAGGTGACCTTGCTGGTAAAATCATTCTAAAAAACAACTAATTATAAGTTTTTAATCTGGTTTTTATTGTTGTATTACAATATTTTCACAATAGTAAAAGCCAGTTTGTTTATAACAAATAATTTACATAATCAAGTCTTTTTAGCGTAAATATCTCTTTACAGTTAACTAAATTTTGATTTTTTGTGCTTGCCCACAAATTAGAATGAAATTCCAGTTGGTTTGTTAATAATTTAATAAAAATAGATTATATCTATAAACAAGTTGGCCATTAACGGTTTGTTTATCAATAATTAATTCTTAAATGATATTTTTAAATGTATATCATTAATATATTGATATCTTTTATATAAACACAGTCCGTTATGCACTTTCCAATGATATTAAGTTAAGTGACTTAAATGCAACTAGCGGCGGCTAATTGCAGTTTGAAGGTGTAGTAATGATGAATAATTTTAAAAATGCAAAGATGAATGTAGATGCATTGTTTTTAGGCCCTAAATCTGAAAATGCTGTCTTTTTCAAAGAAATGATGGAATATTCAGTGAGTGAACATATGCATTGGCGCTCTAGTTACCATCCAGAAGACCCTGATCTTATCTCTACCGTTGACCGCTATGCCCCAGAATACCGAGATACGCTATATCGTACAGAAGGTATTCTCAATCAACTCTCTTCAAAATTAAAAACAACATCAGTTCCATGGTTCTCTCCACGTTATATGGGCCATATGAATGCAGATACGCTGATGATTTCTAATTTAGCTTATGTTATGGCGATGATGTACAACCCCAATAATTGTGCACAAGAATCCTCACCAACGACAACAGTTTTAGAAATAGAAGCCGGGTTAGATTTATGTGCCATGTTTGGTTATGACGTACAACATGCTTGGGGGCATATTACATCTGGCGGAACGGTTGCTAACTATGAAGGATTATGGGTAGCTAGAAATATTAAAACACTACCGTTGGCGATTATGCAGCATCCAAAATCCCAATACCTACTAAAGGGGAAAACCGAAAAAGAGTTGCTCAATCTTTCAGTGCCTACAGTTCTAGATTTAATTGACGAATTAAAGAAACAGCAAATTTTTGAGGAAGTTCGTGATCTAACCTGTCGTGGAGTTGGAATAGAGCAAGGAAAACTGGGTAAGTTATTGGTTCCCCAGTCTAAGCACTATTCATGGATGAAAGCGATGGATATTCTTGGTTTAGGCCAACAGAATATTGTGCAACTACCCGTTGATGCAAGTTATCGAACGGATGTGCGTAAAATGCGTGAAACCGTATTTGCATTGATTGAGCAAGGGGAACCCATTTTAGCGGTCGTTGCCGTTATGGGAACCACAGAAACTGGCGCAATAGACAATGTCAAAGAAGTCATTGAGCTACGACGTGAATGTGAGCAACGTTTTGGTGTTTCTTTTTATGTACATATTGACGCTGCTTATGCGGGATACGCTTGTGCGATGTTTCGCGATGAAGAAAATCAATTTATGGAGTATGAGAATTTAATCCAACGTTATCATAGTGAAGGAATTTTTCCTGAAAATATGGTGTGGCCAAAGCGTGATGTGTATGAAAGTTTTAAAGCATTAAGCCAAGCGGATTCTATTACTGTTGACCCTCATAAAGTGGGGTTTATTCCGTATGCGGCGGGGGCAATCTGTATGAAAGATAAGCGGATTGTAGATTTGGTTTCTTACCATGCCGCTTATGTATTTGAAGAAGTGCAAGAAAAACAGCGTAAAGCAGAGAAAACGCAGAATGTATTACTTGGTTCTTCCATTATGGAAGGGTCAAAAGCAGGCGCAACCGCCGCAGCGGTATGGGCTGCACATCGCTTAGTCCCATTAAATGTTTTAGGGTATGGAAAAGTGATTGCCGCAGGGGTCATCACGGCCAATTGGATGATTGACAAAATTAATCAATGTGAGCCTTTCATTATTGATGAGCGTCAATTTTCAATTATAGCGATGCCTACGCCTGATTTTCACATGATTAACTTTATGTTCCGTGAAATCGGAAACATCTCTTTAGAAAAGCAAAATCAGCTAAATAAGCGGTTATATGAATTATGCTCTTATGCTGCAGGTCGGAGTTATTCTAATGATTTTCTCACTTCATCAACTTCGCTAACTTATGACGAATATGGTGATAATCCATTGAGTTTATGTCGAGACGCACAATTCTCTGATAATGAATGGCATAAAGTACGGTCAATTTATGTGCTGCGGGCGGCGATTATGACGCATTGCTTGCGTGATAGGGCACATTTTGAAACCTATTGGGCGGAGTTAAAAAATATCTTTGAAGACAAACTGCAACAACTCATTAATGAAGAAAATAAGTCAAATCATTCCAATTATAAAATTAATATTTAATTGATTGTTAGGATCTCAATATGAAAAATCGCACACTTGGTAGTGTATTTATTGTTGCAGGTACTACGATTGGCGCTGGTATGTTAGCTATGCCTATCGCTGCTGCTGGTAATGGTTTTTTAGTTAGCTTGGCTATGTTATTAGTGTTATGGGCATTGATGTGTTACACAGCATTGCTCTTGGTCGAGGTTTATCAACATGAGTCCCACGAAACGGGGATTGGTAGTGTTGCGCAGCGGTATTTAGGGTCTAGTGGCAAATTTATTACGGGTTTCAGCATGATGTTCCTTATGTATGCACTGACAGCCGCTTATGTCAGTGGTGCAGGGGAAATCATTACTTCGAATTTAAAAACTAGTTTTGCCATTGAAATGGCTGATTGGATGGGAATTGTTGTATTTACCGTTATTGGTGGTGGAGTTGTATGTTTCGGGACTTCATCCGTAGATTTTATCAACCGTATTTTATTTGCAGCAAAAATTGTTTTTCTAGTCATTATATTGGCATTAATGATACCGCATGTTGAGCAACAAAATTTATTGGCTGCACCAACTGAAAAAGTTCTCATTTTATCTGCGATACCGGTATTTTTTACCTCATTTGGTTTTCATGGTAGCGTCCCAAGTATCGTTAAATACATGGGAGGGGATGTCAAAAAACTGCGGGTTATTTTTATCATCGGAAGTGCTATCCCATTGATTGCTTATATTTTATGGCAAATCGCAACCTTAGGGAGTATTGGTACAACCACGTTCGTTGGTATTTTGGCTGAAAACGCAGGGCTTAATGGACTATTAGATGCAATTAAGGATGTGGCTCAATCAGGAAAAACAGAGTTAATTGCACAAATGTTCATGAGTTTGGCTCTAGCGACATCTTTCCTTGGGGTTGCTTTAGGGTTATTTGACTTTTTAGCAGACTTATTTAAACGTCAAGATAATGCTTCAGGGCGTCTACAAACAGGCTTATTGACCTTTGGACCACCGTTAGTTTTTGCTTTATTTTATCCTAAAGGGTTTGTGATGGCGTTAGGGTATGCCGCAATTGCACTTTCAATACTAGCTTTATTACTACCTAGTGCAATGGCATTTAAATCAAGGGCATTGAACCCACAGAAATATCAAGTATTGGGCGGTGGATTAGGTCTATCATTGGTATTTATTTGTGGCATTATAGTCATTGGTGTTCAGTTAGGGATTGTTTTCAACATATTACCTAATATTGGTTAATAAATAGTATACTTGCCAGCTGTCTCTTGATGGCTGGCTTGTTCCTTTCCTAAAAGCTTTTCTCAAATTTACTGCACAATTTACTCTGTTAGACAATTTACCGCACATTTTTTACTGTTGTATCGACATTTAGTCGGTATAATCCATATAAGAATGATTATCATTAGCACATTATGCACAAAAACAGATATATCTAAAGCTGGCATTTTCTGTAAAAGTAACTATTATATTAGATATATCGGTTTTAGAATGAATAACCCTGAGAATTTTAATGGCCAGTGAACAACAACTAGACCCGTGTTTGTGTAACGGTAAAAGTGTCAGTCGTATGTTTAACCCTAAACAGTTAAGGATTTATATCCTACATTTACTGACAGGGGGAATTAATTATGGTTATGAGTTAATAAAAAAAATTGCAGAAGAAACGGCAGGTTTTTATTGTCCAAGTCCGGGTGTAATTTATCCGACTCTAACGTTATTAGAAGAGTTAGGGTTTATTTCAGCGGGTAAAGATAATGGAAAAGGGCGCAAGTGTTATGTGATTACTCCAGAAGGCCGCTGTTTTTTATTACTCAAAGCTGAAATATTGGCAGAAGTTCAACTAAAATTAAAATATGCACAGGAATTAAAAGCAGGTAATCAATTTGCGAATGAAATTGAATGTGCTGTAGATAAATTTAAGTCATTGTTGAGACACCAAATCGTGATACAACAGTTGACAAAAGAAGAGACAACAAGAGTCGTTGAGATCATTAACCGCGCAGTGGAACGAATTGAGCAAGTCAATGCGGTGTTAGTGGCAGAAGGAAAATCAAATGGCTAAAACGAATGATATTATACAAGCAAAAGAGCATTTATATATGAAAGAGACAAGCAAGATACCACAGAGCAACGCCCCGGATACTTCTGAAAATGAACCGCCTGTGAAGACGAATAAAGATGTTAAGTTTAAAGAGGTTGTCTGCCCCAATGTTCCAACGTCATATTTTAAGCGAGCTAAAAAACAAAAAATAAAATAATAATTTGGATAGTTTACAAAATCTTTATTCATACGAAAGGCATAAAGAATAAATGCAATTATTTTTATTATTGATGAATAACAGCACTCAACTTTCTATTATTTCGTCAATAACGTAAATTTTAGGGTACATATAATTATTTTGTAAACTGTAACTATCATCCTATATCAGTATACGACTTATTAAGAAGGCCCCCTGATCACTTAGCGTCATCAGGGGGTATCGGTTATAAGCCCAATTTAGCGTGTATTTGGGCTATTTCATTTATCCACTGTTGTTGTAACTGTGGTTTTTGGTGGCTTAGTTTGCGTTTTTGATCCGCAAGTAACTTTTGCTCTAATATCAGCAATGTTTCTAGTAGCTCATCTTCATGAGCAGTTTCCTCACAAGAAATTTTAATCGCCGATTTAACAGAGACATCTCTCCCAAGTGTAGTCGTTAATAATGACTGGGATTGCTGCTCGATTTTATGATAAATATCATCAATATTAAGGTATTCCTCTAGCCGATTATCATCGATAAACCAGAAGCGTTGGCAGCTATTTTCAATGAGCCATTTATCATGGCTTACAACCAATAATGCTCCAGAAAATAAGCTAATTTGCTCACAAAGCGCTTCCTTGCCTTCTAGATCAAGGTGATTGGTAGGTTCGTCCAATAAAATCAACTCGTACTGAGCTAAACTTAAACCAATAAACAATAACCTAGCGCGTTCTCCACCACTCAGTGTTGCTACTTTCTGTTGATGGCGTGAATAAGCAAAACCAGCGCCAATCAAGGCCATTTTTCTTTGTTCATCGGTTAAAGGTGCAAAATGACGTAGTGCCTCTAGTAGGCTATCATTATCATTTAGCTGCTCTAATTGTTGGTCATAATAACCAGCACTGATTGCTGGGTGAAACTTCAATTGCGAGCTATAGCGTAAATCTTGTTGATAACATTGCCAAAGTAGACGTAATAGTGTCGATTTACCACAGCCATTAGCGCCCATGATGGCGATACGGTCACCACTTTTCACTTGATAAAATGCCGTTTTAAACAACAGATTTCCATTCGGTGTTGAAACAACGGTATTTTCCAACTCCAAAACTCTATCTGCAGGAATCGCTTTGCCATTTAAAGCAAGCTTCCATTGATAGCCTTCAGTTAACTCAGTTTGGGCATCTTTAAGCCGGTCAATATGTTTTTCCATCTGCTTGGCTTTGCGTGATAAGGCTTCGTTGTCATACACATGTCCCCAGATAGCTAAGCGCTTGGCACTTGATGCAATACGGTCAATTTCTTTTTGCTCGGCTTGATTACGACGTGCATCAGTGATGTCTTTTTCACTCAATGCTTGCCGTGCTGCACTGCAAGGTAACCGATAAAAATGCAGTGATTTATCTCGTAAAATCCAAGTGCAGTTACTCACCTTATCTAATAATGACTGGTCATGAGACACGAGTACGAAACTGCCTTTCCATGACTGTAAGAAATTACCTAACCAAATAAGTGTGGGTAAATCTAAATGATTACTCGGTTCATCAAGTAGTAGTAAATCGGGTTGCTCAATTAAAGCACGACCTAGAAGCAAACGAGTATGTTGCCCTCCACTGATGGCATTAGCTTTTTGTTCCCACTGTTCAGGTGTAAAACCTAATTCTGATAATAAAACTTCAGCCCGCCAGCGTTCAGTGACTTTGTCTTGTTCAGGTAATTTTTGAACTAGTGCATCAAGCAGTGTCAAGGAAGCAATATTATCGGGTAAATGTTGTTCAATATAAGCAGTAACGCAGTGATTCGCATAAGTAATACTGCCATTATTAGGGAACAACTGCTGGGTTATTAGCTTCAATAATGTACTTTTCCCGCTTCCGTTATGGCCAATTAAACCAATACGGTCGCCTTGTTGAACGGTAAAAGAGATGTCATTCAATAAAGTCGAGGTTGAAGTATCGTAATTTAGTGATTTTACAGTTAATAAAGTGCTCATAGCTTACTCAAATTTTAGGCATAAAAATGCCAGGGTATAGTCGTCACGACAACCCAGTAAGCTGAGGGAAGATTTTCTTTAGTGGCTTCGCTCAGGCAGGGTTATCGCAGTATAAAACTGTGAAAGCCTGAGCTCTGGCGATTACCAAAGAAGTGTGAGTATTCAATAAGATCACACAACAGCATAGATTAGCCTCCTTAATATTTGTTAAGTTAATCCATGAGATAATCATAGCAAACATAGTCTTTGGCAAACAATGTCCAGAAATGCGTTGTTTGATTATTATTGTTAAATTAAGCATATCCACAGATATAAATGATACTTATATCATGCACGAAGAAATGAATAATACTGCTGTGAATTGGGTTCTTCGTTAGTAGCGTTTAAAATTAGGATTCAAAAGATAAGAGAGTCCCAAATGAACGTAGAAATAAAGTCAGCAACCCGCCAAGATGCCGCATTGATATTAGATATGATCATTGAACTTGCGGATTACGAAAAAGCACGTCATGAAGTGAAAGCAACAGTTGCTGATATCGAAAATTCCTTATTCGATGAAAATTCAAGCACTGAAGCATTGATTTGTTATGTGGATGGGCAACCAGCAGGGTATGCCGTGTTCTTTACAAGTTATTCAACATGGCTAGGTAATAGCGGCATCTATTTAGAGGATTTATATGTATCTCCTGATTTTAGGGGAGCAGGAGCTGGGAAAAAACTATTGAAACATATTGCAAAATTGGCTGTGGATCGAAAATGCCAGCGTTTGGAATGGAGCGTTCTTGATTGGAATCAGCCAGCAATTGATTTCTATAAAAGCATAGGTGCGCAACCACAGGATGAGTGGGTTCGTTACCGAATGGACGAGAAAACGATAGCTGAATTTGCTTGCTAATATTTATTCAAATCAAATGCTATTAATAAAGCCAGTAAACTAATTGACTGGCTTTATTTTTTATATATTGAATTAAATGTATACAATTAATGCCTTATTATTGTTTTTATCTGTCTATTCTACCTTTTTGTGACACAAGGCAACTTCACTTAACTTAAATGCTGATAAAATGTTATTAAATTAGATAGATAGCTAATTTAATAACTGTGTTTACACGTACTAACATAGTTAAAAAATAAAAAATTATTACTTTTGTCTTAGTTGTATTTATTTAGCATATAGGACAGTTATCTCGTTTTATTAATATTTACCAGGTTAATAATCAAAATAATTGTTGTTCCTTGTTTTCTCATTTAATGGAAAGGGATGGTATGAAAATAAATAAGCAAAAAATATTTTTTTACATCATTTTAATAATAATTATTGTTGCGGGTGGTTTTTATTACTGGAATGTTAACTCAGGTGGGCTACCTGCTGGATTTGCACAAAGTAATGGTCGTATAGAAGCAACGGAAATTGATATTGCGACTAAGACTGCAGGGCGCATTGAAACGATTAACGTCAAAGAAGGGGATTTTGTTAAAGAAGGCCAAGAACTTGCTCGTATGGATACTCGAGCGCTTCAAGAGCAGCTTCATGAAGTACAAGCCCAGTTGCGCCAAGCGATTAGCGCAGTGACGACAGCCGAATCTGCTTTAGCCCAACGAAAAAGTGAAAAAGTTGCTGCTCAAGCCGTTGTTCGTCAACGTGAAGCGGAATTAGACGCTGCACAAAAACGGTTGAATCGCTCTAGAGCTTTGGTAAGAACCAACGCTGTTTCTCAACAACAAGTCGATGACGATACAGCACAAATGCAAGGTTCTCGCGCAGCATTGGAGGCGTCAAAAGCGCAAGTTGCCGCCGCGACATCAGCGATTGATTCTGCAAGTGCCGGTATTGTTCAAGCGAAAAACCGTGTTGATGCAGCGACAGCAACGGAACGTCGTATTATTGCGGATTTAGATGACAGCATTCTAAAAGCGCCAAGAAATGGTCGTATTCAATATCGTGTAGCTGAACCAGGTGAGGTACTTGGTGCTGGTGGGCGGGTCTTGAATATGGTTGATTTAAGTGATGTATATATGACCTTTTTCTTACCAACTGAAGATGCCGGTAAAGTTGCCTTAGGCAGTGATGTTCACATTATACTCGATGCTGCACCAAACATCGTGATCCCAGCAAAAGCCACATTCGTGGCAAGTGTTGCACAATTCACACCCAAAACCGTAGAAACACAAAATGAACGCTTAAAATTGATGTTCAGAGTACGTGCGCGTATTTCCCCTGAGTTATTAGAGCAACACTTAGAATATGTCAAAACAGGGTTACCCGGTAAAGCGTATGTACGTTTAGATCCGAATGAATCTTGGCCTGCTGAACTTGAGGTGAGATTACCACAATGACCAATAAACTGATGGATGATGTGATTATCGATATACAGCATGTCAGCCAGCATTATGGTGATAATTGTGCGTTGGATGACATTGTACTTTCCATCCCAGCAAGAAAAATGGTTGGGTTGATTGGCCCAGATGGCGTAGGAAAATCAAGCTTGATTTCTCTGATCGCGGGGGCAAGAGTAATTCAACAAGGCCAAATAACGGTACTTGATGGTGATATGAATGATATTGAACACCGTCGAGCTGTTTGCCCTCGTATTGCTTACATGCCCCAAGGTTTAGGGAAGAATCTCTACCATACATTATCTGTTTATGAAAACGTCGATTTTTTTGGTCGTTTATTTGGCCAATCAAAAGCTGAGCGTGAATATCGCATTCAAGATTTACTTGAAAGTACAGGGCTTGCCCCCTTTAAAGACCGTCCTGCTGGCAAGTTATCAGGAGGCATGAAACAAAAGTTGGGATTATGTTGTGCGTTAATTCATGATCCCGATTTATTAATTTTAGATGAACCTACCACTGGGGTTGACCCGTTATCTCGTGCACAATTTTGGGATTTAATCGATCGTATTCGTTTGCGACAAACCAATATGAGTGTTTTGGTCGCAACAGCTTATATGGAAGAGGCCGAACATTTTGATTGGTTAGTGGCAATGGATGATGGCAAGGTGCTTGCCACGGGTCATGCATCTGAATTAAAAGCACAGACGCAATGTGATGACCTTGAAGCTGCGTTTATTCAATTACTACCAGAAGAAAAGCGTAGCGGGCACAAGAAGGTTGTGATCCCTGCGCGTGATACCACAAAAGACAATATTATTGCCATTGAAGCCCAAGATCTAACCATGCGTTTTGGCAACTTTGTCGCTGTTGACCATGTTAATTTTAAAATTCCGAAAGGGGAAATTTTCGGTTTTCTAGGCTCCAATGGCTGTGGTAAATCCACCACCATGAAAATGCTAACGGGTTTACTTCAAGCCAGTGAAGGTCAAGCTTGGCTATTTGGTCAAGAAATTGACCCTAAAGACATCGAGACCCGTAAGCGCGTCGGTTATATGTCGCAAGCATTCTCGTTATATAGTGAACTCAGTGTTGAACAAAACCTTGTTTTGCATGCCAAACTTTTCCATATACCGGAAGATAAAATTCCTCAGCGTGTAGATGAAATGTGTCAGCGTTTTGAACTTGATGATGTGCGAGACGTAATGCCAGACGATTTGCCTTTAGGAATTCGTCAACGGTTATCTTTAGCTGTCGCCGTTATTCATGAACCTGAAATGTTAATCCTCGATGAGCCAACGTCGGGAGTGGACCCTGTTGCCAGAGATATGTTCTGGAACTTAATGGTCGATTTATCAAGGCGTGACGGCGTCACAATCTTTATCTCAACTCACTTTATGAATGAAGCCGAACGCTGTGACCGGATTTCATTGATGCACGCAGGAAAGGTACTTGATTGTGATACGCCTGCAAACTTAACCAAAAAACGCGGATTAGCGACGTTAGAAGAAACCTTTATTGCTTATTTGCAAGATGCGGTAGGTGATGCAGGGCAAGGGCAAGAAACTGCGCCTGAGTTTCATGTTGACCCTGAACTGAAAGAACAAGCGACTGAAGCATTGAAAAAACGCTTTAGCTTGCGTCGGTTATTCAGTTATTCCATTCGGGAAGGAATGGAATTGCGTCGAGATCCTGTCCGCTCAACACTGGCGTTATTGGGGACTGTAATTCTTATGTTTATCATGGGTTACGGTATTAGCATGGATGTGGAAAATTTACGCTTTTCAGTACTCGATCGCGACCAAACAGGGCTAAGTCAGGGATATACTTTGAACTTAGCAGGTTCACGTTACTTTATCGAACAACCTCCAATCAAAGACTATGATGATTTAGAGGCTGGCATGCGTAGCGGCAATATTACCGTTGCGATTGAAATTCCACCTAACTTTGCAAGGGATGTTGCCCGTGGTAATAACGTTAAAATTGGCGTGTGGATTGATGGTGCCATGCCAAACCGTGCTGAAACTGTGCGTGGCTATGTACAAGCAATGCACTTAGCATGGCTAAGTACGATGGCTGCTCGTCAACCCGTAGGCGTTGCTGGAATGCCCGCTATCGACATTGAAACGCGATATCGTTATAACCCAGATGTTCGCAGCTTGCCGGCGATTGTTCCCGCGGTTATTCCATTATTATTAATGATGATACCTGCGATGCTGAGTGCGTTAAGTGTTGTTCGAGAAAAAGAACTTGGTTCGATTATCAATCTTTATGTCACCCCGATCACCAAATTAGAATTTTTACTTGGAAAACAGCTCCCTTACATTTTATTAGGTATGTTTAACTTTGTATTACTTTGCATATTATCAGTGTATATATTTGGTGTTGAATTCAAAGGTAGTTTTCTGACATTAACGCTAGCAGCATTTCTGTATATCAGTATTGCAACAGGTATGGGACTACTAATTTCATGTTTTATGAAAAGCCAAATTGCGGCAATTTTTGGTACTTCTATCATCACGTTGATACCAGCAACTCAGTTTTCAGGAATGATTGACCCTGTCTCATCATTGGAGGGTATTGGCCGTTGGGTTGGAATGGTTTATCCAACGTCACACTTTCTGACTATCACGCGAGGAACCTTTTCTAAGGGATTAAATTTATTCGATTTACAGTCATCATTTATTCCATTACTGATCACCGTACCACTAGTTATTGGATTAAGTGTTTTATTCCTGAAAAAGCAGGAGGCATAGTGATGATACGTAAAATTCAGAATATATTTAATTTAGGTATCAAAGAATTACGCAGTTTAGGCCGCGATAAAGCGATGCTAGCTTTAATTGTTTTTGCTTTTACGGTGTCAATATATTCGTCAGCAACCGTGACACCCGGCTCTTTACATAATGCCCCCATTGCAATTGCTGACCAAGATAAGTCGCAGTTATCAAACCGGATAATCAATAGCTTTTATGCACCTTACTTCTTATCACCCGTAGATATCACACCAGACCAAATTGATGGTTTGTTAAACCGTGGCTCATATACATTTGCATTAGATATTCCGCCTAACTTTCAACGTGATGTACTTGCCGGCCGTCATCCGGAAATTCAGGTGAATATTGATGCAACACGAATGAGCCAAGCCTTCTTAGGGAATAGTTATATTCAAAATATTACCTTAGGAGAAGTGAACGAATTTTTAGCAAAATACCGTAGTAATGCGAGTTTGCCTGTCGATTTGGAAGTGCGCATGCGCTTTAATCCTAATTTGACACAGTCATGGTTCGGTTCTGTTATGGCAATTATCAATAATATTACGATGCTATCGATCGTTTTGACGGGGGCTGCACTTATCAGAGAGCGAGAGCACGGTACCGTTGAGCACTTGATGGTCATGCCACTAACACCATTTGAAATTATGATGTCAAAAATATGGTCAATGGGGCTGGTGGTACTGATTGCATCCGGTCTTTCCTTAATTTTAGTGGTAAAAACATTGCTACAAGTCCCCATTGAAGGGTCTATCTTATTGTTTATGTGTGGGGTTGCCTTGAGTTTATTTGCGACAACATCAATTGGTATTTTTATGGGGACAATTGCACGATCCATGCCTCAGTTTGGTTTGTTGATGATTTTAGTGCTGTTGCCATTAAACATGCTTTCTGGCGGGATGACAGCACGAGAAAGTATGCCCCAGCTCGTTCAAGATATTATGTTAACCATGCCAACCACACACTTTGTTAGTTTAGCTCAGGCGATTTTATATCGTGGAGCAGGATTCCAAATTGTTTGGCCTCAATTTGCAGTGCTCGTTGTCATTGGCGCTGTATTCTTTTCCCTTGCACTCATTCGTTTTCGCAAAACGATTGCCACCATGGCTTAACTCACAGAACATAAAATAGACCTTATAAATAAAACGCTTGCTGAACAGATCAGTAAGCGTTTTAATGTCTCACCTATTGATTTTTGAAATATGGTTAGACTGTACCTATCAAATCGATAGTAGGTAATGATTGGATTAAGCTACTGTAAAACAGTAACTTAATAGGCAACCAAACAGGAGAACATCATATGTCATTAATTAATACTAAAATCAAACCATTTAATAACCAAGCATTTAAAAACGGTGAGTTCATTCACGTTTCAGAGAAAGATGTTGAAGGTAAATGGAGTGTTTTCTTCTTTTATCCAGCTGACTTTACATTTGTATGCCCAACTGAATTGGGTGACATTGCTGACCATTATGAAGAATTCCAAAAATTAGGTGTTGAAATTTTCTCTGTTTCTACTGACACACATTTTACCCATAAAGCATGGCATGCAAGTTCAGAAACTATCGGTAAAATCAAATATACAATGATTGGTGACCCAACAGGCGCATTAACACGCAACTTTGAAAATATGCGTGAAGACGAAGGTTTAGCAGACCGCGGTACTTTCGTTGTTGACCCACAAGGTATTATCCAAGCGATTGAAGTTACAGCAGAAGGCATTGGCCGTGACGCTTCAGATTTACTGCGTAAAGTAAAAGCAGCGCAATATGTTGCTAGCCACCCAGGTGAAGTTTGCCCAGCTAAATGGAAAGAAGGTGATGCAACGCTGTCTCCATCTTTGGACTTAGTCGGCAAAATCTAATTAATCTATCTTAATTGATTAATACTGAATAATTCAGGTTGCAGGTGTCTAGGCCTGCAACTTGGATCATGACGGGTATATGTACCCGATTTTATGATAAAAATTAAAGGGGATTACATGCTCGACAATAATTTACAGGCACAATTGAAAGCCTATTTAGAACGTTTAACTAAACCCGTTGAATTAGTTGCTAATATAGATGACAGCCAAAAATCAAATGAAATCAAACAGCTGTTAGAACAAATTGCGACGTTGTCCGATAAAGTTACTGTGCGTGAAGAACGCAATAGTGCAGTAAGAACACCTTCTTTTTTAATTACTAACCCAGGCACAGATAGTGGTTTGCGTTTTGCAGGCTCGCCTCTGGGACATGAATTTACTTCTCTTGTGCTGGCGTTATTGCAAATTGGTGGGCACCCATCGAAAGAAGCACTAGAGTTATTAGAGCAGGTTAAAGGTCTTGAAGGTGAGTTTCATTTTGAGACTTATTATTCTTTATCTTGCCATAACTGCCCAGATGTTGTTCAGGCACTGAACTTGATGGCGGTTTTAAATCCAAATGTTAGCCATACCGCTATTGATGGTGCACTTTTCCAAAATGAAATTGATGAACGTAATGTAATGGGCGTTCCTGCGGTTTTCCTGAATGGAAAAGAGTTTGGTCAAGGGCGTATGACATTAAGCGAGATTGTTAGCAAAGTCGATACCAATGCGGATGCGCGTGCAGCAAAATCACTAACAGAGCGCGAACCTTTTGAAGTGCTTGTTATTGGTAGTGGCCCAGCAGGGGCTTCAGCGGCAATTTATACGGCGCGTAAAGGGATCCGCACTGGTGTGATTGGTGAGCGATTTGGTGGCCAAGTCATGGATACGGTTGATATTGAAAACTATATTTCAGTTATCAAAACGGAAGGCGCCATTTTTGCAGGTGCATTAAAGAACCATGTGGACAACTATGATGTTGATGTCATTGATGGTCAATTAGTTGCAAAACTGATCCCAGCTGCAGAAGAAGGTGGATTACACCAAATCGAAACAGCATCAGGTGGTATCTTAAAATCACGTAGTATTATTATTTCAACGGGTGCACGCTGGAGAAATATGGGTGTTCCGGGGGAACAAGAATATCGCACTAAAGGCGTAACATTCTGTCCGCATTGTGACGGCCCATTATTTAAAGGTAAACGTGTTGCTGTTATTGGTGGCGGTAACTCGGGTATTGAAGCGGCTATCGATTTAGCGGGTGTGGTTGAACATGTGACCGTGCTGGAGTTTGCACCAGAATTGAAAGCGGACTCAGTGTTACAGCAAAAAGCCCGTAGCCTGAAAAATGTCGATATTATCGTCAATGCACAAACCTTAGAAGTAAAAGGCGATGGCAGTAAAATGACAGGTCTTGAATACAAAGACCGCACTAATAATAGTGTCCATTTACTTGAAGTTGCTGGCGCATTTGTACAAATTGGTTTATTGCCAAATACCAATTGGTTAGGTGATACGGTCGCCAGAAACCGTATGGGCGAAATTGAAATTGACGCTCGTAATGAAACCAGCATTAAAGGTATTTTTGCTGCAGGTGACTGTACCACAGTCCCTTATAAGCAAATTATTATTTCCGCCGGAGAAGGGGCCAAAGCCGCACTTAGCGCATTTGATTACCTAATTCGCACAAGTACCAGAACCGCTGAATAGGTGTAATTTACTTTATATTCAGTGAGTTGTAGTCAAAAGGCACTCGGGGGCGAGTGCCTTTTTTTTGTGCATAAAATGTGTCAATATTAAAAATAAATAACTTTAAAAACGGAAAATAAGTTTTTTTAAACTCAGTGTATTAAGAATAAGTTGGTTAAATTCCTGAGCATCGTGTCGATCTCCTGACATTTGGCCGCCAATGAAACATAAATGAATTAATTTCCCAATTTTTTCGGCGTAGTCGTGAGGAATAAAAAGCAGATGCAATTTTTTAATAATGAATGATAAACGCTTTTCATCAACACGGTGTTGGTACTCGGCAACTAGAGGGTCGTTGAGCGCCCAAGCTCGGATCGCTATTTCTCTTGATGGATGTTTTTGGGAGGCTACATCAAGGTATCTTTTTAATACATCATCAAGAGTACGCCCCATGTTAGCTTGAGCCAACATCAGCTCGGTATATTCAAACTCCCAACGAGAAAGCAATGTACGTACAAAGTCTTCGCGGTTTTTAAAATGATGGTAAAAAGATCCTCGGGTTACATTTAGCTGCCTAGCAATATTTTCACTGGAAAAGCGGGTATGTCCCTCAGTGTCTAATATTTTAAATCCTGCGTTGACCCAACACTCTCTAGTTAATTTTTTCATTGCTCAATACAGACTGTGTATGGTGAAAATATTATTGCTACTGTTTAACTCTAACTTGTATTAGTAAGAGTGTAAGGGAAATTAGATGAAAGAAATAGCGATTATCGCTTTCGATGATTTTACAGATATCGATTTATTTTTGATGTGGGATATTTTGGGGCGTAATCAACAGGATTGGCGTGTGCGTATTTTAGGCGCAACACCAACAGTTTATTCTGCTCATGGATTAACCGTTACGGTTAATGGTGCGGTGAGAGAAGCCAATACTGCCGATGCAGTTTTATTTAGTAGCGGTAAGATTGGTATCCCAAATGCTTTAATCAATCCTAATTTTTTACCTGAGTTACATTTGGATCCAAAACGTCAATATATTGGTTCTATCTGTGCTGGTGCATTTATCTTAGATGAGCTGGGTTTATTACCAGAACGTGCAGCAACAACTCATCCTGATGCACGTGAAGGCCTTGTAAATAGAAAAATAACCCCTATTGATCATCCTCTTGTATGCCATGGAAAAGTTGCAACTGCGGGAGGCTGTTTATCTTCCGTATATCTTGTTGGTTGGCTGATTGAGTCTCTATTTGGTAAACAGAAACGCAAAGAAACCTTGAGCCATGTCTTACCTGCTGGACAACAATTAGAATTTGAAAATTTAATACAATCAACACTAAACCAAGCCAAACATAATTAACTTCTTGTTGGTGGTGCATAAATAATGTGCCACCTTTTATTATTGTAGTTAATGACTTTGACTGTATCACCTAAATATTTTTCATTGTATTAAATAAATTTATTTCACTAACCAATGTTTAAGTCTTCATGTCGAATATTCATCTCCTCTAGGAAAGTGTCCATGAAATAAACTTAACATAATGAATTATAATACAAAATAATATTTCTTGGTTCTCTGTCACATAATTAAAATAAGTAAAATAGATGATCATGAAAATCGTTCATGTTTGAAATGAAATTAAGTCGCTTTCACTCAATCAACAGCTCTGGCATAAATTAGATAACGCAAACGAATTAACGTATTTACAACATAAAGATTGATGAATGGACAACTAAAACTTCTAGAAAATCAAGAAGTCAATTGAGTTTCCATCTTGGAATTTAGGGTGTGACGAGACGATGAACAAAAATTTTACATTTACGATTAAAAGTAGTCTTTTTGACGAAAATTATAATCCTTCTGAAAATACACGTATTACAACTAACTTTGCTAATTTAGCCAGAGGGAAAAATCGCCAAGAAAATTTGCGTAACACGCTTGTCATGATGAACAATCGTTTCAATACATTAGCCTACTGGGATAACCCTAAAAGTGACCGTTACTCTATCGAACTTGAAATTATTTCTGTTGAGATGAGTGTTGAAGGGAATAGTAATACCTTTCCTGTGATTGAAATATTGAAAACCAATATTGTTGATCACAAAACAGGCGAACGTACTGAGGGCATAGTTGGAAATAACTTTTCATCTTATGTGCGTGATTATGATTTTAGTGTTTTATTGTTAGATCACAATAAAGACCAAGCAAACTTTAGTATTCCAGAAAATTTTGGTGACTTACATGGGAATATCTTTAAATGTTTTGTTAATTCTAGCGAATACAAAACCCATTTTAGTAAGGCACCAGTCATTTGCTTAAGTGTCTCAAATAAAGATGTTTATCATCGTACGGGTAATCAACACCCTGTATTAGGTATTGAATATCAACAAAATGGGGCTTCATTAACGGATCAATATTTTAAAAAGATGGGATTACAGGTTCGTTATTTCATGCCTCAAAACAGTGTTGCACCGCTGGCATTTTATTTTACGGGAGATCTGCTGAGCGATTACAGCAATGTTGAATTAATTAGCACGATTAGCACGATGGAAACATTCCAAAAGATTTATCGCCCTGAGATTTACAATGCGAACTCCGTTGCGGGATCATGCTACCAACCGAGTTTGACGAACCAAGATTATTCATTAACAAAAATTGTTTATGACCGCGAAGAACGTAGCCGATTGGCTATTGAGCAAGGAAAATATACGGAAGAACACTTTATTGAACCCTATAAGCATATTCTAGAGCAATGGTCTGCTAACTACGCGCTTTGATTAATTATAAAAATTTAAGGTCAATTATTATGAAAACATTATTACCAACATCTACCGCGGGTAGCTTACCAAAACCTTCTTGGCTTGCTGAACCTGAGACGCTTTGGTCTCCTTGGAAGTTGCAAAATGAAGAACTCATTGAGGGAAAACAAGACGCATTGCGCTTATCCCTTGAAGATCAACTGCGTGCAGGGATTGATATTGTTAGTGACGGCGAGCAAACCCGTCAGCACTTTGTGACGACATTTATTGAGCACCTCAGCGGTGTTGATTTTGCAAAGCGTGAAGTGGTTAAAATTCGTGATCGTTATGATGCGAGTGTACCAACAGTGGTTGGCGCGGTTGAACGTCAAAAGCCTGTTTTTGTCGAAGATGCTAAATTTTTACGTAAGCTAACGAAGCAGCCGATAAAATGGGCGCTTCCTGGACCGATGACGATGATTGATACCCTGTATGATAATCATTACAAAAGCCGTGAAAAATTGGCGTGGGAATTTGCTAAGATTTTGAACCAAGAGGCAAAAGAGCTTGAAGCGGCGGGCGTTGATATCATTCAGTTTGACGAGCCAGCTTTTAATGTATTCTTTGATGAAGTTAACGATTGGGGTGTAGCTGCACTAGAAAGAGCGATTGAAGGGCTAAAATGTGAAACCGCGGTTCATATCTGTTATGGGTACGGCATCAAAGCCAATACAGATTGGAAGAAGACGCTGGGTTCTGAGTGGCGACAATATGAAGAAGCTTTCCCAAAACTGCAAACCTCGAATATCGATATTATTTCTTTGGAATGCCATAACTCCCATGTTCCAATGGATTTGATTGAGCTTATTCGCGGTAAAAAAGTGATGGTAGGAGCGATTGATGTGGCCAGTCATATTATCGAAACACCAGAAGAAGTCGCCAATACGCTACGTAAAGCACTGCAATTTGTGGATGCAGATAAGCTTTATCCATCAACAAACTGCGGGATGGCACCGCTCTCTCGTCGTATCGCAACGGGTAAACTTAATGCATTAAGTGCAGGTGCTGAGATTATCCGCAGAGAATTGTTGAATAAGTAATCTAAGTATAAATTAACGAATAAAAGGACCCAGAATTGATGAGGTGCCCTATAAAGTTGGGACTTCATGATATCTGGGTTTTTTGTTGCTTTGAGTTTATTTTTTTGCTCTTACTTGAGGTATATTAGGCGTATTATTTCAAAATTACTATCTTCAATAGGAATATTGGCAATGGCTTTGATCCCTAAAAACTATGCGCGATTGGAAAGTGGCTATCGTGAAAAAGCGCTTAAGATTTATCCATGGGTTTGTGGACGCTGTACCCGTGAGTTTGTGTATTCAAATTTGCGTGAATTAACGGTTCACCATATCGACCATGATCATACTAATAACCCAGAAGATGGCAGCAATTGGGAACTATTGTGCCTATTTTGCCATGATCACGAACACTCAAAATATACTGAAGCAGACCAATACGGAACAACCGTTATTGCTGGTGAGGATGCTCAAAAAGATATTCCAGCGGCAACCTATAACCCTTTCGCTGATTTACAATCGATGTTAAATAAGAAAAAATAAAATTTTATAGCAAATTCAGTTGAATATAGTTAAAAGCACTCTTTAGAGTGCTTTTTTGTGCGTATTTGAGCGTGTGTTCATCATTCTAGATGAGCACAAAGTGTTCATTTAATGGTTTGACAAATATGCGTATTACATCCAATATTTAATTCATTCAAATGAATTAAATATTAAAAGGATCATATATGAATATAGCAACCATACCTCGCCCATTTACCTTTGAAGAACGTGATAGAAGATGGAGCATTGCTCGAACAATCATGCAACAACATGATCTTGAAGTATTAATGGTTTATGGAGATAGAGAGTCAGCCGCTCCCGCGCCATTTTGTATTGACCATTATTTTACCAATGACCGTTTAGGTTCCGTAGTTATTTTCCACCAAGATAAAACACCTTTAGTCGTCACTTTTGCACCGATGATGGTCGCTGACCATATGCAAGCGAAGATTCGTGGCGACCAGCAGTGGATCTCTCCAGAACAGATTATTGTGGGTAAAACAGGGCGAAATATTGCACAAGTATTAGTTGATTTAGGTATTTCAGCGAATGCAAATTTGGGAGTAATTGGTTTAGAACCTTACCCACCATTTTATTTTGATGGTGCGATGCCATATAACACCTTATCAGGAATAAAAGAGCGATTACCCCATCTGAATATTGTTCCTGTTTATCGCTCATTTTTTCAATTAGCCTCAGTGAAAAGTGCGGAAGAGCTTGAGCATGTGAAGCATGCCGCCATGATAGGTGAGGCTATGAGTGAAGCGATGCGTACTACGGCGATTGTAGGGAATTCAGAGGCAGATATTGCTGCGGCAGTTACTGCAAAATGTTTGTCGATGGGGGGATTTACTGCAGAGATCTTGATGGGGTCAGGACCTGAATATATTGGTTGGGGCCAACCTGCATGGCAATATCGTTCACAACATCCGCGTAAAATTCAACAAGGAGATATCGTTTTAACTGAAATATTTGCATTGTATGGGATGTACGAGACTCAGCACCAAGCCGCTGTTGCCGTGGGAAAAGTCCATCCAAATATTGAGAAAGCAGCGGCTGTTGCTCGTGAATGTTATGAAATTGGTGTTGAAAACCTTAAAGAAGGTGTTACTTTTGGGGAAGTGGTTGATAAAATGGAACAACCACTTTTAAAATCAAAGGGGTGGCATGTGCATCCTTTGATTCATAGTATTAATCCTTATGGGCCAATAGGTTTTGGAACTGCACCGGGGATTGAATCTTTACCAATTGCTCAAAAATATCGACAATTGGAACGGTTGCCGAATCCAGGTAGAGAATTGGTGTTACAAGCCGGTATGACATTTGCGTTTGAGCCCAATTGTGCATTTGGTCACCATCTTTGTAATTTGGGTGGAACAGCCGTTGTGGGTAAAGAGCAGGGCGTTGAATTGAATTATAATTCAACATATCTTATGCGGGCGGATAATTAATTCACGGAATAACAGCGGAATATGACTGATACCAATAAAAATACCCTTTCTTCGGAGTCAACCAAAGATAAGCTGATTAACGAAGGGATCAAGCAATTTGCTCTTCATGGTATTAATGGTGTAAGAACTCGCCAACTAGCTGAAAATGCAGGCGTAAATCAATCTGCGATCCCTTATCATATGGGAGGGAAATTAGGTGTATATGCCGCTGTTATTCATAAAGTCGCAACTGATTTATCATTAGCAAGTAACACTCTAGCGTTTGATACGCTATTTGCTGATATAACACAGCAAGAAATGATAAATGCAGAGCAAATAAATCAATTGGTATGTTTGTTAATAAAAGGGCTGGGAAATGCGTTGTTATCACCAGACCATGAATTTTATTCCGTGTTGATCCTTCGTGAGCAATTAGAACCAACAGATAATTATGATGTCATTTATCGTGATTTTATTGAGCCTTTTCATACGCGTTTGTCAGGGATAATTCAACTTGCGAGTTCAGTTGATGAACAAACTGCAATTATTCAGGCTCATGTGCTAATTGGCCAAGTATTAGGTTTTGTTGTTGCACGAAAACCACTCCTTAAACGCTTAAAGTGCGAGCAAATCGATAACGCATTATTAGCGGATATTTTGCAACAAATCAGTTTAATGGCCATGAAGGCGTTAGGTTTTCATGATATTAGGCCTACATGATAATAATAACAAGTTTATTGCCCACATTGTTTTAATGAATATCCTCATGACTACGATATACGAGTGATAATTCAGGGTGATGCCATAAACTCGCTGGAGTAACTGTTTTACGGTCCCATGGTATTTGGCCAATAAACCAAAGTTTCCAAAAATTTAATTTGGCATTCGGATTTTTAGTTAATAATTCTTCAAATGTTTCAATTTCACCAATTTGGACTGACAAAGCAGATTGGTAAATATCAAAAACAAACTTAGAGCAAAACTGCCTAGGTGAATTGTAATTAAACCCGGTGTGGTAAAATTTGTTTAAGCGAGCAGGAACTTCAGCGATTAATGCGGATTTTTGTTCATGGGTTAGTGTATGAGCCAATCGACGTACGCTGTAACGGTTACCAGATGAACGGGAAATAAAGCGAGATAAGGTTGTCGTTGTTGAAAGCGGAACCCGACTTTCTGCAATCAAATAGTCTTCGCCATTATGGCCGACAATCATGCCAACATGGTTACTCCAACATAAAGATGCTGAGGCTATTTGGCGAAATAATTCGGTCCCAATACTGGTAAAGACAACATCGCCAACTTCGTACTCATGGGGATAATTTATTTTTGTCATAAAAGTACCTCAATATAAACAATGCTATTAAGGTACAGTTATAAAGATTAGAAAAATTCCTAGCTATCAGATAAAAGCTGAAAATCATTTTTGTTTAACTAGGGTATATTTTATTCAATTGATCGCTAAGTAATTTTACGTTGCTAATTATCTCATTTTCACAATGAGCGGCGTAGCCAAATAGAATCGCATTTTGGTGAGTACTTTGAATGCAGTAACGCGATAGCGGTTGTGCGCCAAAGCCTAACAGACGGCATTGGTTAAGGATCAGGTTAATATCATAACCATCTTTAACCCAACAAACGGTATGAATGCCTGAATCTGTCATTTGTACATCAAATAAATGCGGGAGATAATGGTTGATGGCATTGATAAACGTATTTTGTCGGTCGTAACATATCTTTCGTATTTTTCTGACGTGGCGTGCATAGTGGCCTTCTTGGATAAATTGCGCTAAAGCAGCCTGTTCTAAATAACTACAGTGGCTATCACTATAATATTTCATCATGGTGAATGCCTCACTCAGAATTTCTGGCACAATTAAAAAGCCTAAACGAAAACCGGGATACATCATTTTAGAGAATGTCCCTGCATAAATAACACGTTGATGATTATCTAAGCCTTGTAAGGCTTGAATAGGTTTTGATAGAAAACGAAATTCACTGTTATAGTCGTCTTCAAAAACCCATGCATTATTTTGTTGCGCCCAATCCAATAATGCTAAACGTCTCGGTAAGCTGAGGGTTGTGCCGAGAGGAAACTGGTGAGAAGGCGTGGTATAAATTAATTTTGCTGTTTCATGGTGTTTTGCACCGTATACAATATCCATTCCTTCTCTGTCAGATGGAATTGCGGCAATCTCAGCACCTGCCGCGGTTAAAATAGCTCTTGCACTATCATAGCCAGGGTCATCTAACCATACTTTATCTCCTTGCTGTAATAAGACTTTTGCAGCTAAATTAATGGCTTGCTGTGTTCCATTGACAATAATAATTTGTTGCTGTTTACAATGAACTCCGCGAGTAGAACGAACGTAATCGACTAATAAATTTTTTAGCGGTGTATATCCATCAGGGTGATTAAAATGCGTAATTGTATGTTTGGATTTACGCCAAACTCGGCCTAATAATCTACCCCATAATTCATGTGGAAATTGGTCAACACAGCCAATACCAATATTAAACATTGAGTTCTTATCGGTATTCGGTCGTGAGTTTTTCCATAAATTTGTTAAAGTAGAAACTCTAGGGTTCAGATTTAATGCAGGGTATCCAGATTGGTCACGCTGTTTAGTGCTACTTATGGTGCCAACTAATTCATCAGGAATATGGGGCGAAACATAAGTTCCTGAGCCTTTTTTCGAATAAAGATACCCTTCATCAATTAATCGTTCAAACCCAGCAATGACTGAATTTCGCGAGATCGACATCATTTCTGCTAATGCTCTGGAAGAAGGCAGTTTAACACCAGCAGCAATACGTCCATCTAAGATAGCGCTACGTATTGTGTGATAAACATTTTCCTTAATGTGTCCATCTTCAAGTAAGAGTAATGGAAACTGCGCATGTTGTTGACGTCGCATAAAGTGGTTCCTAAATAAATAACAAAAGTGTCTCTTATGCAGAGCCAGATTGCTATGTACTATAACTCCATTATGTAATATGTCTACAAATGGAAGGGTTATTATGAGTAAAACAGCATTATCAGTTACCGTGGAATTTGTTGCTCCAGAACATTATCCAGCATGGTTAGTGTATTGGCTGGAATATCAAAAATTTTATCAAGTAGATTTAAGCGAAGAAATTACCTTAAAAGCATGGGAGCGCTTTTTTGATGAAAATGAACCGATGTATTGTGCGGTTGCGCTTGAAGATGGAAAAGTTGTTGGTTTTGTAAATTATTTATTTCACCGTTCAACATGGGCAGAAAATGATTTTTGTTACCTAGAAGATTTGTATGTGACACCAGAAATGCGCGGGCGACATGTAGGAAAACAATTAATTGAATTTGTACATACACAAGCGAAAGAAAAACAATGTGGCCGCTTATATTGGCATACACAGGAAACCAACTTACGAGGCCAAAAGTTATATAATTGGGTTGCAGAAAAACCAGGGGTAATTGAATATAGAATGCCTTTGTAATAAAACGTAGTAGCATATCCTATATTCAGTAACATATTGATAGGCCCGCTGTTTAGTCACAACGGGTTTTTTTTATCGGAAAATAAGCGAAAAATTAGAGAGTTAGATTGGCTAACTGACTTCTAACATCCATTAATGCAAAACCGAGCAGATTTAACCCTTTCCATGTTAATGGGTTTTCAATATTTTCAGCATCTTCGGCAAGGCCTATTCCCCAAATTTTATCGACAGGACTAGCTTCAACCAGAACACGTTCGTTTGTGGCAAGTAAAAACTGCTTAATTTCTATATTTTGAGAAAATTTGGCCATATTCGCCGCAACAACAATGGTAAAACGGTTTTCATCCCAAATATCTTGTTTAAACCCACGAACCTCACGACCAAATGCTTTAGCTGCTCCAGGATTTGGTGCGTGAATAATTTTATCCAATGTTTCTAAATCACCAAATAAGCGTGCTTTTTCTGCCATCATAAAATGCTCTGCGCTAGCAAAACGGTGATTATCGACAATAAATGGGGAAGGGTACCATTGGCTGAAACAGCTTTTTGTAATTTGGTTTTGCTTGGTTTGGTGTCCCCAGAAGAAAACATATTTAAATTTTTTTCCTGAGCGGTATTGTTTACAGAGGCTTTTGATATCCATAACTTAAGGTTTATTAAGGAGTGATATTCTTAGCTTATCGATAATAAAAAGATTTGGATATCAGAAAAACCTGCTTAGATTGCTAAGCAGGTAAAAAAATTAAAGTACTTTACTTAAAAACTCCGCAGTTCGTGGGTTTTTAGGTGCAGTAAAGAGTTGTTCTGGTGTACCTTCTTCTTGAATTATGCCTTGGTCAATAAACATAACGCGGTCAGCAACTTCACGCGCAAATCCCATTTCATGGGTGACGATAACCATCGTCATACCTTCATTCGCAAGGGTTTTCATCACAGAAAGTACTTCCCCAACTAATTCAGGGTCAAGTGCCGATGTCGGTTCATCAAATAACAAAATGGACGGTTGCATTGCTAAGGCCCGGGCAATAGCAACACGTTGTTGCTGACCACCGGATAAACTGGCTGGCCATGCATCAATTTTATCTAACAGTCCCACCTTGGTTAGGAGCTGTTCAGCTTGTTTAAGCGCCAGTTCCTTTTTTATTCCTTTCACTAAGGTTGGTGCCATCATTAAATTTTCTAGCACGGTCATATGAGGGAATAAGTTAAAACGCTGAAACACCATCCCCACATTTTCTCTCATTTTATTTAAATCGGTTTTAGGGTCATGAACGTTAAAACCGTTAACTTGTATTTCACCGCCATCTGGGCGCTCTAGTGCGTTTAAACACCGCAAGAAGGTACTTTTTCCTGAGCCAGAAGGGCCAATGACACAAATCACTTCTTGAGGTTTAACTTCGCAAGAAATACCTCTAAGTACATGAGCATCGCCAAATTTCTTTTGTAAATTATTAACGTAAATCACTTCTGCCCAACCTTCTTTCCATATATTGCACCAACTGAGCAAGTATAAATGTCAGCATCCAATAAATCACAGATATCGTTAAGTAGGGTTCCCAATAAGTTGCATAAGCACCGGATACCGTTCTCGCTGCATAGGCGAGATCAGCTAAGCCAATTGCGGAAGCAAGGGAGGAATCCTTAACAATCGCGATGGCGTTATTTCCAAGCGGGGGAAGGATACGACGAAAAGCTTGCGGAAGGATCACTTTACGCATTGTTTTTGCCCAACTCATACCAAGCGCACGCGAGGCTTCCATCTGCCCTTTGTCAATAGATTGAATGCCCGCACGAAAAATTTCAGAAACATAAGCCCCTGAGTTCAAAGTGATTGCAATGACACAAGATAAAAATGCACCGTAATCGGACCGGAGCATTTTAGCCGTATCAACAGACATAATCCCTGAGGTAACAAATAAGCCATCACGCGGGTTAATAAATAGTGGAACTAAGGCAAAGTGAACAACCATTATTTGAACAAATAGCGGAGTACCACGAAAAGCACTGACATAGAAGCGAACAGGCCACTGTACAAAATAATGTAAAATAGGTTTCCAAATTCCTTGCTCAGCTTTGGCAGTTCTTCCTAAGCCGAGAGTTAACCCCCATAATGAGCCTAAAATAACGCAAATGATGGTTGCTTTTATCGTCATCATTGCGCCTTCAGCAAATAACGGAGCATATTCTTCAATTATTTCCCAACGAAACGCAGACATCTTAATATTTCACCCTGATTTATAACGTGAAAAAGCCATCCAAGGATGGCCTTAAGTTAGATTAAATTATTGTTTTGGTAATTGAGGAACATTTTCATCAAACCATTTCTGGTAAATTTTATTGTAAGTACCGTCTGCAATAATTTTATCTAAGCCATTATTTATTTTTTGCTGTAATTCGCTATTTCCTTTTGCGACAGCAATACCAAAATATTGTTTTTCGAAGTGGTTATCGTAGATCAGTTTGAATTTTTTCTCGGGGTGCGTTTTTATGTAATATTTAATCACACCAACATCACCAACAGCTGCATCAATACCATCTTCAAATAGCTCTTGTAATAAAAGCGGAGTATTGTCGAAACGTTTAATTGATGTGCTGTTTTTTCCGATTACATCAGAAACAACAATGTCACCTGTGCTGGAGTTTACGACGCCTACATTCAGGTCTTTTAAGCTATTTAAATCTTTTACATCAGATGTTTCGCTGATAACGATCGCTTGCTCAGCTGGGAAATAGGGATTAGAAAAATCAACCATATTTTTGCGCTTATCGGTAATTGTAATCCCCGAAATTAAAATATCTCTATCACCTGACGATAAAGTCGCAAAAATCCCTTCCCAAGGAGTATTGACAAGTTTAACGTCAAAACCTTCTGCTTCCGCGATGGCTTTAATGATATCAATATCAAAGCCTTCGAGTTGTTTTTGGCTATTTTCATATTCGAATGGACGGTAAGTTCCACCAGCACCAACCGTATAGCTTTCTTTTGCGTAAACATTCCCGGCGAAGGCTGCCAATGACATACAGCCAGCAAAAACTAATTTTTTAAACATATCAACCTCTTTAATTATGCATTTATAGTGAATAAAAATACATAATATTGCTGTGGTAAGCAAATGATTTTTATATGCCTAAGTGAGATAATTTTAGGGTTCAGTTTTTGTGTGGAAAAAATATTTATTTAAATATAAACAAGAGATAATCGATTAAATCTTGATTGATGCAAAAATGAATAGGAGAAAAGCCAAATATTGAAATAGAGCTTTTTTTACCTATCTGTCACAAAAACTTAACGATAGACTGATTAATATACTTAATTAATACTTCGATAAAACAGATGACGTTCTCATGGATAAGATTTTATTAGTTTTATGGCCATTATTTGCTCTGATTGCAATGGGATTTGTATTACGTCGTTCGACAATAGTTACCACAGATTTTTGGCCGAGTGTTGAAAAGTTAAATTATTTTATTTTATTCCCGGCATTATTAATTAACAGTTTAGCAACAGCACCATTGGATAACCCTAAATTACCCTATTTAGCGAGCGCCATTTTGTGTGTTTTAGCGATGAGTTCCGCGTTAGTTCTCGGTTGTAAATATTTATTCAAAATACCTATCCCACGATTTGGTGCTCACATCCAAGGAATTACGCGTTTTAATACTTATTTAGGGTTGGCCATTGTTGCAGATTTATTTGGTAAAGAAGGCATTGCTATCGCTGCAGTCATTATGGCTGTTTTAGTACCAAGCTGTAATGTCATCGCTGTACTTTCATTATCTTCTGGGCAACAAGTCTCCGTTAGGCAAATTTTATTACCGATCATAAAAAATCCATTAATCATTTCTTGTGTTGTTGGGGTGTTATTAAATATATCGCCTGTCGGGTTACCGTTTGGCTCCGATCAATTTTTAAAATTACTCGCAGCCGCTAGCTTACCGTTAGGCCTAATCTGTATTGGAGCCGCATTACAAACCTCAACGCTGAGAAATGAATTTAAACCCATCATGACATCGACATTATTACGCTTACTTCTTATGCCTATTTTAGCGGTAATAGTGGCGGGTTTATTTTCATTGCCAAACCTTGAAACAACCTTATTAGTGCTATTTTTTGCTATTCCCACTGCACCAACCGCTTATATTTTAACGCGCCAGTTAAATGGAGATAGTCAGTTAATGGCCGGTATAATTACCTTACAAACCGTGGTTGCTGTGTTCACATTACCCATTGTTTTATCTTTTGTAGTACATTTATCGTGAGTACATTAATCTCGATATATTTTGCAACTATCACACTGATACTCTATGTTATCGGAGATGATTTTATCTGATGATAAGGAGTTGTGTGTGTCTTTGGAAAAATGCCAGAAATATGAAAACTTATCTATTGAAGATGTTTTGGATAAACTTTCGTTGTTATATAGCAATGCGATAGACTCATTAAGGGACGCTATTGCTATTTATGTAAAAGAAGGCCGCATACCAGATATTACAGAAAGGGAAAATGGGTTATTCGCTTACCCCGAGCTATGTGTAACATGGGAAGGAAAAGTCGATCATTGTGAAAAAACACGTGCTTATGCACGCTTTGTTAAACGAGGTGATTACACCATTACGGTGACTCAACCAGAGTTATTTCGTGCTTATTTAGTTGAACAGCTGTCTATTTTGCAACAAGATTATGATGTTACTTTTGCTGTTCGCCCTTCAAAAATTGAAATTCCTTATCCTTTTGTCATTGATGGCTCAGACTTAATGTTGGATAGGAGTATGAGCAGTAATTTAGCTGCACATTTTCCTATAACCGATTTATCTCACATTAGTGATGATATTACCGATGGCTTGTATTCTGCTACGGATGAAATGCCACTGTCTCATTTTGATGCATTACGTGTGGATTTTTCATTAGCGCGTTTGAAGCATTATACCGGAACCCCACCTGAACATGTTCAACCTTATATTTTATTCACCAATTATAACCGTTATGTTGATGAGTTCGTGAATTGGGCATGTGAACAGGTACGTGATCCTGAAAGTCGTTATATCGCATTATCTTGTGTAGGGCATAATTATTTAATCGCTGAGAATGCAGACCCACAAATTGCCATTTCTGATTTAACATGGAAAAAATTTCAAATGCCTGCATATCATCTAATCGCTAGGGATGGTGCAGGGATTACTTTAGTGAATATCGGTGTTGGGCCTTCAAATGCAAAGAATATTTGCGACCATTTAGCGGTTTTACGACCACATGCTTGGTTGATGATAGGCCATTGTGGTGGATTAAGAGAAAGCCAAAAAATTGGTGATTATGTTTTGGCACATGCTTATTTGCGTGATGACCATATTCTTGATGATGTATTACCGCCAGATATTCCTATTCCAAGTATTGCAGAAGTCCAACGCGCGTTATATGACGCAACGAAACAAGTTAGTAATATGCCTGGGGAGTTGGTAAAACAGCGACTACGAACAGGAACCGTTGTTACAACAGATGATAGAAACTGGGAATTACGCTTTTTTGCAACGGCTCGCCGTTTTAGTTTAAGTCGCGCTGTTGCAGTGGATATGGAAAGTGCCACAATCGCAGCACAAGGTTATCGTTTCAGGGTTCCCTACGGTACGCTTTTATGTGTTTCGGATAAACCTTTGCATGGTGAGATTAAATTACCGGGCCAAGCAAACAGTTTTTATGAAGGTGCAATTTCTGAACACTTACAAATAGGTATTCGTGCTATTGATTTATTGAGGCAAGAAGGGGATAAATTACATTCAAGGAAATTAAGAACGTTTGATGAACCCCCATTTAGATAGCAAGGAGATGCAATCAATGGCTGTAATACCTGAACTTGAGACAGACAGATTAATATTAAATAAACACCAAGTGAGTGATTTTCCTGCACTTGCGAAGTTATGGGCGACCGAGTCGATGGTTCGCTACATTGGCGGTATGCCATCTAGCGAGCGCGAGTCATGGATGAGAATGTTAGCTTATGGTGGCTTATGGCCATTATTAGGCTTTGGTTATTGGGCTGTCCGCGAAAAAGTAAGTGGCCAATATATTGGTGATTTGGGGTTTGCGGATTTTCATCGCATGGTCGAACCCCAAGTTAAAGGCATTCCGGAAGCGGGCTGGGTCATTGCACCTGAATACCAAGGAAAAGGCTATGCAACAGAAGCGATGCAGGCTGCATTGTCTTGGCTGGTAAAAGAAAATAAGTTTCAGCAATCTATTTGCTTTATTGAGCCGAGGAATTTGGCATCTTTACGCGTGGCTGAAAAGTTGGGTTACGTAGTTGATCGTGAAATTTTTATGAACGGCACAATTACGGTATTATTACGGCAACAACTAGCTTGAGTTGTGAATGTTAGAGCGGGTTATTATTTCATGCATGATGAACTGGATATTTCTCAAGTTAGCCAATTATCAGGTTTAGCGGCATCAACCTTACGTTATTATGAAGAAAGAGGGTTGATTAAACCGATAGGCCGTAAGGGGCTAAAACGGGTTTATCATGGGAAAGATGTTATGACCCGCTTATCTTTAATTGCATTAGGGCAGGAAGCTAAATTTTCACTCGACGAAATTGCTATCATGCTCAATCATAAGGATGGCCCTAATATTGAACGTGGGAGCTTACTCGAAAAAGCCGAGGAGATTGAACAAACCATACAGGGGTTATCTGCATTAAAAAAAGGTATTTTGCACATTGCGAATTGCCCTGAAAAAAACCACTTTTTATGCCCTAATTTTCAAAAAATCATGGAAAATAGTTTAAAATCAAATCAATTGAAGAAAAATCAGCGCTAAATAACTATCCCACTTTTGGTAATAATCAATCCTATTTTTAGGCATGGAATGGGATTGATTCTCTGGTTACACTCCTAAGATTGCAGTTACCATTTTAGGAACGATATGACTCACCATTTTCTTGCATTTGAGAAACCCATTGTTGAACTCAATGACAAAATTGAAGCGCTTATTGCCTTCAAACAGAAAGGGCACCCTTCAGAAATTAAATTAGAGGAAGAAATCCAGCTCTTGAAAAAAAAGAGTCATTCTCTGACAAAAACGATATTTGCATCTCTTGGGGCATGGGAAATTGTTCAATTAGCAAGGCATCCATTAAGGCCTTATCCTCTTGATTATATTTCATTAATATTTACTGAATTTCAAGAATTAGCCGGTGACCGTGCTTTTGCTGATGATAAGGCGCTGGTGGGAGGGCTTGCTCGTTTGGATGGTAGGCCGGTTATGGTGCTGGGGCAACAAAAAGGGCGTACAACAAAAGAGAAAGTTATGCGTAATTTTGGTATGCCATCGCCAGAAGGCTACCGCAAAGCACTCCGTTTAATGAAAATGGCGGAACGTTTCCACCTACCTGTATTGGTATTTATTGATTCTGCGGGAGCTTATCCTGGCGTTGGTGCTGAAGAGCGCGGACAAGCAGAAGCCATTGCACGCAATATTATCGAAATGTCGCGCTTAAAAACGCCCATTATTTGTGTCATTACAGGTGAAGGATGTTCTGGTGGTGCGTTAGGTATTGGTGTGGGGGATCGTATTAATATGTTGGAATACAGTACTTATGCAGCGATATCCCCGGAAGGTTGTGCCTCTATTTTATGGAAAGATTCCCAAAAGGCACAAATAGCAGCGGAAGTGATGGGAATGACTGCTCCACGGTTAAAAGAGCTAGGCATTATCGATACCATTATTTCAGAGCCTTTGGGTGGAGCTCATCGTGACTATCAGTTAGCTGCAGAACAATTAAAACAACAATTACTCACTGATTTAAATGAGTTAATTCAATTAGACATGGAAGTATTGCTAGCAGAGCGGTATCAAAAAATAATGGATTTTGGATACTGCTAATGCTATTAGTTCAGATTAATAGAGAGTGAACTGTAGGGATTAGAAATGGCTGTTGACCTGAACTTATTGAAAGTATTTATTGCTGTTGCGACACAAGGAAATTTTGTCAATGCGGCAAAATTACTTTCAATGCCAACATCGAATGTGAGCCGTTATATTAAACAGTTGGAGCAACAACTTAACAGCCAGTTAATTGAACGAACAACCCGGCAAATGCGGCTAACTGAAACGGGAAATATTTTATTTGAGCAAAGCCAAAAGCTAGTTAGTGAATTAGAGCAGGTTGTGCTGCAAATTTGTCATCCACAACAACTTACCGGAACGTTACGGCTAACTATCCCCAGTGAATTTGGTAGTCTACTATTCGCGGATTTATTAGCGAAGTTTGCATTATTACACCCACAATTAAATATTCACTGTGATACACAATTAATGCCTCAAGATGTTATTAGTGATGATATTGATTTATTACTCACATTTCATCGTGGTCACCTTGAGGACAGTAGCTATCACTCACGTTTAATCAAATCATGGCAAAGTGTTGTAGTTGCCGCTCCCCAATTAATTGAACAAGTAGGAAAACCGCGTTCATTTATGGAATTAGCTAATATGCCGTGTATTTCAAGCTTGAGTGCATTGCAGGGGCAACCATGGATATTTATTGATTCAGAGGGGTTACAGCAAAAAGTGATAGTTAACAGTAACTATCGCGTAAATAGTGGCATTCTAGCTCACGCTGCCGCAATGAGCGGCGTTGGTTATGCCATCTTGGCATTAGAAGGGTGTGCCGAACAGATTACACAGAATAAATTAGTACAAATAGAATTCGATGAGGTATCACCAGCCCCAATAGAACTGAGCGCGGTTTATGCGAGCCGTAGTGCATTATCACCGAAAATAGACACTTTTTTACAGTATTTGTTAGCAAATACTTAACTATGCTAAGCGTGGGTCAACACTAAAATCCAGCGGTTTAACGGTATGTATAGCTTTTTGAAATTGCGGATGCAACGGGTTGATAATTGCATTGTATTCGTAGGGAATAATACAAGAGGGAATTAACAATACTAAGCTATCTTGGTTATTTAGCCATGTAGTACCAATATCCATGGTAGAGGTTGGTGCTGGGTCTTGCTGCCAATCTGTTGGAAGGTGGTCTAACGACAATTTCATTACGTATCTGTCATTGATATCGATGGACAGCAAGCTGAACTGGTTTAACAGTAAGTCTTGATTGATGTGAACGAGTATTTCAAGGGTGGCTAATGAAATACTCGTTGAAGTATAAACAGCGGGAGTTCCTTTATGATTCCAACGCCCGCCGTAGAGCATGGCTCCTTGGCCTGACCATGCATCATGTACAAAACTGGATTTAACCAATCGATACAAAATCATGAAAACACACCATGCTCAATGCGGCCAATCAAATCAATCACCTCAATGGCTCCACTTTCTGTCGCAATAAGCTCAATAGGGCGTAAATGGCCTAACCCTTTAACTGGGTGATTAAGCCAATCACCTGCTGCATGTTTATCTCCATTAAATAAACGCACTGCCGCATCGAACACGCGTACTAGACGAGCAATTCGTTCGCTTTCATCAGCATTAAGGGGTTGGCCTGCATTTTTGCGACGAGCAATATTGCGTTCATTAATACCGGATATCCGTAATAATTCAGTTTTGCTCATTCCTGACCATTCCTGGATATTGTCTAAAACAGAGACAGACAGCCCTTGGCGTAAGAAGTGGGTCAATTCAATACCACGCTCAGCGGGTAACCCTACATGGCGCCATAGTGGTTTAAAAGATGAAGCAGTCGGTTGAAGTGGGGTTGTGGGGATATAGTTTCTCATTTGAATCTCCTGACATTTGTCATCTTCATTATAGACAAATGTCAGAAAAATGCAAAATAAACGAACAAAAAACAAACAGAAGAAATGGTTATTTATCACCACGTAGACGAATTGTCAGGCCTTTTAGGAAGTAACGCAGTAATTGGTCTCCACATTCGCGATAGTTTTTATGTCCAGGCTTACGGAAAACAGCGTTAAGCTCAGGTTTGGATACGCGAAAATCAACAAGCTGATAGATTTCAATCATATCTGTATCTTTTAATTCAAAAGCCACACGTAATTTTTTGAGCATAATATTGTTATTAATGCGGCTATCAACGTCAGGTGCGGGATGATTTTCATCTTTACCACGGCGGTGATAGATTAAACCATTCAGAAAATGCCCCATTACATTGTCATTGCACTCAACATATTCAGGCTCATTGTCTTTTTTTAACCAAGTCACCATTTCTTCTTTTGTAACAGCCAAATCTGCGAGTTTTACGATTTTAACCATTTGGGCATCGCTTAAATCCAACATATAGCGAACACTACGTAAAACATAATTATTAAGCATGGTATTGTATTATCCATTATCTATAAAAGTTAATTGGCTATTTATTGAGTAAGTAAGGCCAATAAAGTATTCACTATGACAATCAATGACAGGGTGAAATTGAAAAGGAATGTATTTTGAGAGGGCCATATTATGAGGGATTAACCAAGATAAAGCAAAGCGTTGAACGATGCTTTATCTTGAATATTAAGTTAACCGATAAAATAAATAAGGGAATAGAAAAATACTAAGGTAAGACCGACAGTTAACAGCATATTTTTCAATACTGAGGCAACAATGACACAGAATAACGCCCCCCATAAATAAGGATTATCTGGGAAGGAGCGTAGATCATGGTTTTCTAATAGGATAACAGGGGCACAAATTGCAGTTAGCAAGCAAGGTGCTGAGTACCCTAGTGCTTGGCGAAGCACGAGGGGAAGACGTATTGGCAACTGTGGTATTAGGAAAATATAACGTAGAGTAAAAACAACCGCTGTTAAGGTAATAATTAAAAGCCAAATCATTTTTCCTCCTTCAATAAACGTGAAACGGCCACTGACACAAACATCCCACCCACACCAGCGATAACAATAGCACTACTGAAGGAGTACATTGAAAGTACGATAGCGACAACGAGTGAAAAAATAACACCACAAAGCGTACTTATTTTTCTTGTTAGTGGAACGACGATTGCAAGTAAAGTTGCAACCACAGAAAAATCGAGATGTAAGCGACTCAAATCGCCCACAATATTGGCCATCGCAATCCCACAAAGGCTGGTGATTAACCAAACCAGATAAAAACTAAACCCAGCACCAAAGAGATAGGGAAAACTTAAGCTTTGCCGTTTAGCTGCGCTAATCGCAAACAATTCATCTGTTAATAAAAAGCCGATACTAAGACGTTGAGGCGTTGTAAAGTCCTTAACTTGGGGGCGTAATGTCAGCCCATAAAGTAAGTGTTGGGAAGTGATAAAAAAAACAGAAATAACAATCGTGATATAGCCTGCACCTGAGTTAAGTAATCCAAGAGTGACTAACTGTGCTGCGCCTGCAAATACCATCGCAGACATCGCCACACTTTGCCAGAAATCGAGACCAGTTTCGACCGCCATTGAGCCTGCTAATACCCCCCATGGAATAACCGCAAGGTTAAGAGGAGCGGTATGAACAGCTCCTGTCATCATTGCTTTTTGCCATTGATTACTTTGTTGTGATGCCATTTAAACTAACCTTGTTGTAATTATGAACACTTTTATAATTTGATTGATTTTAAAGAGATTAAATATTAGTAGATAGAATAAAATTGCTCTTTTCACCGATCCGATGCCGAATAAAATTCCCAGGGGTAACTCCAAGGGCTTGTTTAAAATGCCGAGTGAAATGACTCTGGTCGGAAAAACCACATTGGTTTGATACTTCTGCGGGTGAATTTCCTGCTAATAACAGTTTTTTTGCCTTATGTAAGCGGGCTTGTACTAAGAATGCGTGCGGTGTAATTCCTGTATGCAATTTGAACTGTCGTAGAAAGTGCCATTGGCTAAAACCTGATATTTCAGCTAATTGGCTTAATGAATGTTCTTGTTCGCAGGTGTTTATGAGCAAATCACAAATTTGTTCTATGCGTTTCTTTGCGGGTGTTATTTCTGTTAATTCAACTTTAGTACGGTTGTAACGTAAGGTCAGCCAACTTAAAGAGGATAACAACAAGGTTTCTTTGAAAAGGGTATTACCTGGCTGAGGTAATAGACTAAACAATAAGCGGAGTTGGGCGCTAAGCCCTGCATCCTGTATCACCGCAATAGGAAACCAGGGTACTAGCCCTTGGTGTTCTGTTGTTAAACCTTGTGTGAGTTGGGTAAAAAGTTCTGGAGTAGGGTAAATAGCCTGATAAGACCAGCCATTTTCCATTGCTGATGAGCCTGTGTGAATTTCATCGGCATTAACTAAAATTATATCCCCTTTAGGGGCGTAGTGGTTTTCGCCAGTACGGAAAAATTGTTGTGCGCCTTCTTCGATAACACCAATGCAAAACCCTTCATGACTATGGCGAGAAAATTTTTGTTGATGATAACGAGCTTTGATCATTTCAAGGCCATTGAGTTCCTCTAGATGAAAATAGTTAGCGCTTTCCATGGAATTCCTAAAATAATAGTTATTAATAACCCAATATTTTTTAATAAAATGTTAAAAGAAAATAATCTTAGCTTGCTATTAAATGGGGTGTTTTAATTTCATGCAGTTTTTATCCAACGTTACTTTTAAATAGCACCGACGTTTATGTTATAACGCGAAATCTCACTCAAATCACTATTACTATTTCATTTGTTTTTGTGGTGTTAAATTCTTAATTATCGAAAAATATTAGCATTAATTACTGCTTTGTTCGGTGTTTGTAGTCTGCTTCTGATTAAGCTGATTGATATGGTTTATTATTCCAATTTTACGTGTTGATTCATTCATATAAAACCAGTTTATTTTAATTTATTGAAATTATATTTTGTATTTACATTATTCATTGGTGATATCTTTTATAGGGTAAATAAAGTCTGTATCATAATAGATATAAAGAAACGATGTGAATTTTTTGTTATAACTTTTATTGAGTTAGCGGGTTTCCTATGCTTGAAAATCTCGGTATTACAAACTTATGGACTTATCTTATCGGTGTTATTTTTATTACACTGGTACCAGGCCCTAATTCTTTATTTGTTTTAACTAGCAGTGCGAAATATGGTGTGAAAAATGGTTATAAAGCGGCATTAGGTGTCTTTACAGGAGATGCTATGCTCATTTTTCTATCATTTTTAGGGGTTGCATCTTTAGTGAAAACATCGCCTATCTTTTTTAGTGTTATAAAATACGCAGGGGCGGCTTATTTATTTTATTTAGGGATTAAAACCTTATATAGCGTATTGCATAAGAAAGAAAATACAGGTGATGTTGATTCAATTACTTTAGAAACCAAGAGTACCTATAAAAAAGCCGTTTTTTTAAGTTTACTAAATCCTAAAATGATCATTTTTTATGTTTCATTTTTTATCCAATTTATTGACCCAGCTTATCCAAGCGCGGGTGTGCCATTTTTTATTCTTGGCGCCATTTTAGAAGTCTGTAGCATGATTTATTTATCACTATTGATTTTTGGCGCGGTTGCCGTAACGAATATGGTTAAACATAATAAAAAACTATCTAAATTCTCTAATAGCTGTATTGGCGCTGTATTCTTGATGTTTGGAGCAAAACTGGCACTAACCGCATAATAGTTTTATCAGAAATAGCCGGCCCATGCGCTGGCTATTTTTACCACTAACGTTTCATTACGGTTACCCACTCACCATTCACTAACCTCTGTTCAGCGTCTTCCCAGCCCATTTGGCGATATAGTGCTTGCATATCTGGCGTGTATAAATACAAAGGGGCAATGTTGAATCTATGGTAATACTGGTAAAGTTGTTCAATCAGTTTTGTGCCAATTTTTCTCCCACGAGCAGATGGGATCGTGAGAACTTCGCCTAACCACCACTGAGCACCTGAAACGTCTGGAAGCTCATGCAAAATAATGCTTGCACAGGCAAGTAATTGCCCATGTTCATCAACAAAGCATGACAATATTTGAGGGTTATCTATGTGGCTACGGTTAAATAATCGTTCTTTTATAATGGAAATGTCAGACCACGGCGTTAATGTTGCCCATTCTTGGTGTAATGCAGAGCTGATTTGATCAATTAATTGTGTATCTTGCTGCTGGACAATAACAAATTGCATTTTTAATCATTCCTTGCAATTAAAGAGGGAATTTACAGTCAATTGCTGCCAACTATCATACGATAATTTATCTTCTCTAATCGCGCTTCGAATGCCCCATGTTTTTCAATAAGGAACTCACCCTGCAAATCTTTTGGATGCTGCAACACAAAAGATCACACCACAAGTTGAAATGACCATTAATATATCTACAGTTTCGTGTAGTAGCCATGCTGACAACAACAAACCAATAAATGGCTGTAATAACTGTAACTGCCCTACACCAGCAATACCACCTTCAGCTAAGCCTCTATACCAAAAAAAGAAACCAATGAGCATGCTAAATAATGAAACATAAAGTAAACCTCCCCATGCCTTGCTCGGCACTGCCATTACATTTCCCGGCCATAAGGTAATACACAGCACTAACATAATGGGCAAAGAGATAACTAATGCCCAACAAATCACTTGCCAGCTACCAAGGTGTTTTGACAGTACGGCACCTTCTGCATAACTCAGGCCACATAACAAGATAGCGATTATCATATAGAGGTCACCAAGCAAGCTGCTTTCTCCACCTTGAAATAATGCGAAGCCGATAACAAATAAACTTCCTATTACTGAAAACAACCAAAACATTTTGCGAGGGCGCTCGTGGGCACGCAAAACGGCAAAAAAAGCGGTTGCGAGAGGCAGTAAACCTATGAATACAATTGAGTGTGCGGAACTTACATACTGTAATGCCAAAGCGGTTAACAAAGGGAAACCAATAACCCCACCCATAGAGACAATGACTAAAGGGAGAAAAGTGGCTTTATTAGGGAGTTTTTGGCGTAAAAACAGGAAAATAATGATAGAAATAATGCCTGCAATAGTAGCACGTGCAGCGGTTAAAAAATCTGGACTGAACCCTTCTATAGCCATTTTCGTTGCTGGTAAGGAGCCACTGAAAATAACGACACCAATAAAACCATACAACCAACCTCGTGTAGAAGAGGGTTGTGTTGATACTGTTTGTTCCATAATTTCCTCATTAAATGAATAGGTAAATATCTTGAGTTCGAGAAAATTAATGCAGATAATCATGACAATCAAAAAATTGTCATAGGTACAATCACATGGCTCAGGCACGTTACCAAAAATACGTCGATAAAATGGCAGGGCAGATTTCTCGTGGGGAGTTGAAGCCAGGAACTCGATTGATGACCCATCGCGCATTTGCTAAGCAGGAAGGTATTTCATTGGTGACAGCGTCACGGGTGTATCGTGAGCTTATTGAAAAAGGCTTAGTGAGTGGCGAAACGGGTAGAGGAACTTTTGTCAGGGATATCCATCTGCTACCCGCATTGAGCATTGAACAAGATGTAACACCCGAAATGTTAGATTTAAATTTTAGTTATCCAATTGCAAAAGAGCAAACAAAGTTATTACGAGACTCGTTAAGAGAGCTTTCTATCGGTGGTGATTTGGAGGGGATCTTATATTATCAGCAACATACAGGCCGTCATCATGAGCGAATTGTTGCGGCTAATTACCTAGCACAACAAGGTTTTTCCAACGTATCACCTGATACTATTTCTTTTGTAAGCGGTGCACAGCATGGCCTAACGACTATTATCTTGGGGATGTTTAGCCCAGGAGATTCGATAGCTGTCGACGCTCTTACTTACCCAGGCTTTAAAGCATTAGCTAAGACATATCATATTGAATTAATTTCAATACCGGTATTAGAGGGGGGGCCTGACTTAGCTGCTTTAGAGCAACTGTGTTTGCAAAGAAAAATTCGTGGTTATTATACAATGCCTACAGTGCATAACCCTTTGGGATGGGTTATGTCTTTATCAGCACGTAAGGCTTTGGTAGCAATAGCAAAAAAATATGATTTATTACTGATTGAAGATGGCGCGTATGCGTTTTTGCAACGACCATTGGCAATTCCATTAGCTGTGTTGGCACCAGAAAGAACGTTTTATATCGCGGGATTTTCGAAAAATATTGCTACAGGCTTGCGTGTTGGTATCGTTTTAGCGCCACAACAATACATATCTAACATCGAAAAAGTTATACGTATAACGACGTGGAATACGCCAGCATTAACCACGGCAATTATTTGTGATTGGATAAAAAAAGGGGAAGTTGCCAAAATTGAGCGAAACAAAAGGCAAGATGCGAGAAATAGACAAAAAATCGCTGAGCGAATTTTCACGGACCTCCCTTATATAGCCCATCCCAATAGTTATTTTCTTTGGCTACCGTTGCCTGAAGGCGTCCGTTCAGAGCCAGTGATTAGCGAATTGGCTAAACATCATATCGCTGTGAGTAGTGCTAGCTCTTACTCGACAGCAGTAGCCGTTCCTCAAGCTATTCGTGTCGCCATTAGTACCGTTTCTGATGAGGAGCTTGAAAGCGCGTTGAAAACAATAAAATCAGTCATTCTTTATATGGTGGACTTAGAATAAAGCACAAAAAAATTGATATTATTATATCTAGTTAACGTCTAATACGAACATATCAATAGAATAGTTAGCGGAGAAGTAATGTTAAAACACTTAATTGAAGTAGCAAAGAAATATGCTAAACCTGCAACCTTTAATGGTTATGTAGAAAGTGGTTATGTCGCTTCTGCATTAGAAACAGAAGATGGCGAGATTTATAGTGGCATCAGTATTGATTCTGCCTGTTCACTTGGCTTTTGTGCGGAACATGCTGCAGTTGCGGATATGCTTAAAAATGGTAAATCAGTCATTAAAGCTATTGTCGCCATTGATGCTTCAGGCTGTATTGTTCCGCCTTGTGGGCGCTGCCGGGAATTGCTAAGCCAGTTGTCAGATAAAAACCAGTCAACAGTCGTTGCAGTCAATGAAAACACGCAGGTGACATTAGCAGAGTTAATGCCTTATGACTGGAAGGCCGCAAGGTGTTAGGCTCGAAATAAAAATACAATGTAGAAATAGTAAAATAGAAAAAGGGCAGTGACAGGATGAACGAGGAAGTTAAACATTTTACGGCAACAGCAATGATCCGTAATGAGCATGGTGAGTTTTTATTACACGAGCATCAAAAGCTTGGTTTTTGGTTACCACCGGGTGGCCACATCGAAGTGAATGAAGAGCCACAGCATGCTGTTTTTCGAGAAGTTCTTGAGGAAACGGGGTTAGAGTGCCAAGTAGTCAGTTGTGGTTTCCCGTTTGCATCACAAATCCATGATTCACCCCATACACAAGTACTGCCGCTGCCTATCGCTATCTTAAAAGAATTTATTGTCGATAAAAAGAAAGGCAACCATTGGCATATTGATATGATTTACTTATGTGAGTTATTGCCTTCATCACAACCGCCTTTTGCACCATTTGAATGGGTGCCATTTGAGGCGCTCGCCAAACTCAACATTCCAGCTGATGTGATTGAGTTGGCGAAAGTAGTCAATGAATGTTATCGGTTGCAAGGTAAATAATTATCATGAATGTGGGCATAGGTAGGGGTGTAAGTACAAGATTAATTTACATTAAAGAATAATAAAGATAGTCCCAATAGAATGAGTAGTGTGCCAATTGTTCTATCCATAATAAATTGGTAGTTAAGGATTTTGTTTCGTACTACGGGGGTTGCAAAGAAAATCGCAATTAGACTAAACCAAAGCCAATGAGCGAAAGAAATAAATAGGCCATAACTTAAGTTTAACCAAATTGAGTTCTGTGTACTGATAACTTGGCTGTACACAGAAACCACAAAAAACATGGTTTTTGGGTTTAAAGCATTCGTCAAAAAACCATTTTTAAAAGCATTTAAGGCAGATAATGGCCTTGATGCTGCATTATTCGAGGATATTTTTACTTTATTCGTTAATGATTTAAATCCGATATACACCAAGTAAAATACCCCAATAAGTTTAACAATTAAGAATAATGTTGGTGAATTCATGATGACTAACGTGATGCCAAAAACGGTATAGAACACATGAACCTGTACCCCAATAGCGATACCTAGCGCACACAGTAAGCCTGTTTTAATGCCATAGGTATAACTATTGCGAGTTACCATAGCGAAGTCAGGCCCCGGACTAATAACGGCTAAAATGGTGATGGTCGCAACTGCAATAATTTCATTCATATTAATTTCCTGAAAGGTAATAGAAACAGACTAAAAATGTATTTTCTTTGAAATAATTTGTTTATTTATTGTTTTTATTATCAATGGATTGAATAAAACTAAAAAGCGATTTATCCTGACGCAAATCTGTCAGTTTTTATTACCTATATATATGAAACTACCACCGTTAACATCATTACGTTTTTTTGATACTGCTGCGAAAGCAGGCAGTTTTGTGAAAGCGGCACAAGAGCTAAATGTGACTCATAGTGCGATTAGCCGACAAATTCGTTTATTAGAAGAATACCTTGGTGTTGAGTTATTTGAACGAAGGAACCGAGCTGTTTTTTTAACGGCTAACGGACGAATATTGTTACAAACGACTAGTTCGATATTTGAGCAGCTTAAAGACGGTGTTGAAAAGATAAAAAATAGCACGTTTCCTGATGTTGTTAGCTTGTCATGCGAACCAACAATTGCAATGAAGTGGTTAATTCCTCGACTTACGCATTTTTATCAACAATATCCTCATATTACGGTACATCTAGTTGCAGCAGGTGGTGTTATTGATTTCACAAAAGCGAATGTTGATTTAGCATTGAGGCGTAATGATTTTAAATGGAGTGACAATCTTTGTGCAGTAAAAGTCTGTTCAGAACGTATGGGGGTTGTGGTTCGGCCTGAACTTGATCTTAAGAAAAATTTTGCTCACATACCACAACTGTCGACGACATCTAGACCTAATGCATGGGCAACTTGGCAGAATATAAAAAAAGTTGCTCTTCCAAATAGTAAAACCATTACATATGAGCATTTTTACTTGTGTATTCAAGCTGCATTGGCGGGGCAAGGAGCTGCGCTTGCATCATTTTTGATGGTTGCGGATGAAGTGCAATCAAAGCAATTAGCCGCACCATATGGTTTCATTGAAGATAATTCTGCGTATTATTTATTGTCATCGAAACCTATTGAGCGAGGCAGTGCAGCAGCTACTTTTACCCAGTGGTTAATCGAACAGGTAAGTATCAGCATTGAAACCCTGATTGATGAAAGATAATTAGGCATCAAAAAAAGACGGTTTGATTATAAAGCCAGCGAACCCTAATGAAAAATAAATAATTTATGTCATAAGCATTTCTTTGCGTGCTATATTTCTCTGCTAGGTTTGGTGTTTTATGTCGGAGCAAATAATGAGCAAAATACGAGTAGGTGTTATTTTTGGTGGTCGATCAACAGAACATGAAGTTTCGCTACAGTCCGCTAAAAATATTATCAATGGATTAGATCGTAATAAATTTGATGTATGCCTTTTGGGAATTAATAAAGAAGGGCAATGGCATGAATATAACGAATCTGATTATTTATTGCATGGTGATGACCCGTCTCGTATTGCATTGAATACACCAAAACGTAGCATTGCACTTGTTCCGGGGAAAACTCGAGAGCAATTTATTTCCCTTGAAGATGCGAAACCATTGCCGCAAATTGATGTCATTTTTCCTATTGTCCACGGTAATTTAGGTGAAGACGGTTCGCTGCAAGGCTTATTGCGCATGGCGAATTTACCATTTGTCGGGCCGGGGGTTTTAGGTTCGTCCGCCTGTATGGATAAAGACGTTACCAAAAGATTACTTAGAGACGCAGGCTTAAATATTGCCCCGTTTATTACGGTGCTTAAAAATGAACGTACAACAACGGAATATGAAGCCACAGTGGCACAGCTAGGCTTACCACTATTCATTAAACCTGCAAATCAAGGTTCATCTGTCGGGATCAGCAAAGTCAGCACTAAATCGGAATTTGAAACGGCTCTTGATTTTGCCTTTTTATTTGATACTAAAGTCCTTATTGAAAGTGCAGTAAAAGGGCGTGAAATTGAGTGTGCAGTATTGGGTAATGAAGTACCTCTTGCCAGCCCTTGTGGTGAAATCGTGTTGCACGATAGTTTTTATGCATACCATACCAAATATATTGATGAGAATGGCGCATCTGTCGTTGCTCCTGCACAATTAGATGAGGCGGTGAGTGATAAAATTCGTGAGATTGCTTTATCCGCATACCGCGCATTAAATTGCTATGGAATGTCCCGTGTGGATGTTTTCTTAACGGAAAATAATGACGTCGTTATCAATGAAATCAACACATTGCCTGGTTTTACGAATATCAGTATGTATCCGAAACTATGGCAGCAAGGCGGTATGACCTATCAGCAATTAATTAGCCGCTTAATCGAGTTAGGAATTGAAAAATTTCAACAAACAGCGATGTTGAAAACGGCATGTGATGAGCTTTAATTGCTGAATAATACTATCTCGGTAGTTTTTATGACTGCCGAGATGTTTATTTACTCTGAACTTGAGCCTTCATCTGTTGTAAAAATAAGTTTGTTTCTTTTGGTGAGGTGAGCCGAACAAACTGAATATGGCGTAAATTGAGATTTGCCATATGACTTAGGTTTCTTTCCTTATTTGGATAGTAAGTCTTTAGCAGCCACAAAATTATCGAATCGCGACTGAAAAAGGCATTTTTCCAACGTTCTTTGTTGCCTGTATTTTCCCACAGCTCTTGTCCAGAACGAATGCGTGCTAATGTGCGCGTAATCGACTGATAAAGGGTTCGAGGCAAGGAGTAATCCAACCAAACCACCATGTCGACTTCTTTCCATTTAATGGGTTGAGTCCGTGTATAGTTGCCATCAAGCACCCATCCAGATACCGCTTTATCTAATGCAGCGGTAAGTTTCTGGTTAAGCTCATCATCCGAAGAACCTTGCCAATTTGTTAGCCAATATAAGCTATCTAACTCAATAGAAGGGACATTTAATAACAAAGAAAGTTGCTGGCACAGGGTACTTTTACCGCTGCCACTAGTGCCAATAATATTAATTTTCATATGTAAACATCAGACAATTTTGTCACTAGAGTTGATCTGGAAATGGCTGAATTTGGAACCATTGTATGAACAATGATCCCAGATTAGATGCCTCTACAAATAACACTATTGCTTTAAATTATTTGCACCAGACATAATTGATATAGCGAAATAATGGCTCAAAACCAAATTTTTTATACAGGTCAAATCCTGCTTCTGAAGCATCAAGGAAACAGTGCTCTACACCTTGCTGGCGGCAAAATGCTAAAGCATAATCAATGAGTTGTGATGCATAACCATTACCTTGATGGCTTGGCTCAGTACCAATATCATCAAAACGGGCTAACGTTCCTTCAATTGTCACGGTCATTGAGGTCGCTGGTTCTCCGTTGACGAGCAACACAAGGTGAAATTGCGGTGCACCTTGTTGCAAAGCATCCTCATGATAACGCACATATTCTTTAATAACTTGGTCGTGCTCTTCAGATAAATAAAATGCGGAAACAAGTGGCTTTGCCCACAAAGACAAATCGTGATTCGCTAAAACGATATCGACTTGGTTATCAGGCAGTTCAACCTCATTTTGTTTTGCTAAGGTCAATGCCATTGCAGTGGTGACGCTGTCACGTTTGTAACCTAGTGACTCAGCCTCAGTAACCACCTGCTGGAGCATCTCTTCGGGGATCACTAAGGTATGGTTTTTCTTCTGTGAAACAAACAGGTTGTGAGCCTGCATAAAGGCGTGACTGGTCGAGTCAGGCTGCAAATAAATGAAGTTAAACGCCGGTGAATTAAGGGGCGTTAAATAGCAAATGGTGTGTTGTGCAATCTGGATACTATGTTCACAAATAGATGTCCAAAATGTTTTTTCAATCGATTGATAATGTCTTAAATAGTACAACGGAATATTCATTTGTCAGTTACCTGATACAAAACGAGTTAATCGATATGAGCCTAATGCAGCTTGTTCAATTCCATGCAAGATTTCATCTTGAGCCAATTGGCATATCAAAGGCGCTAGCGTAATCGCAGCGTGCATACTGATAATATATAAACCTTCAAAATCAGCAACTTTTCCGACAATTGGCATCTCATCTTTAGGCATAGGTCGCATTCCTATGAAAGCGTTTTCAAGATTTAACGTGTTACTACCTATAAATGAATTTTTAATCGTTGTAAGGGCGTTTTGTGCGATAGCCACTGCACTGTGTTCGGGCTTTTCGCTAATATAATCTTCAGCACAGAGTATTTTACCTGAACCTGCCGGTCGTAGCTCCATTTGTGGTGTTGAAATGATATGTTGAACCAATGTTTGTTCGGTAGAATCATTGATGTGCGCAATGATAGAAGGAGAGGCGGTAACTGGTAATTCAACATTAAGTGATTGCATAAGGGCAGTTGCGTCTGCGCCAGCAGTCACGATAACCTGTTCAGCTAAAAACGTGTTTTTATGGGTATTTACGCCAATTATGCGTCCATTTTCCTGCAAAATAGTGTGAACTTCCTGCTGAGGTAAATAGACAACACCTTGTTCGATAGCAAGGGATAGTAACGCTTTTGTTGCATGAATCGGGTCAACACTACCTTCATCTGGGCAAAATGCAGCAAGTTCAGGTAAAGCAGACAAGAAAGGTTCCATCTTGTGTACGGTTGATTTGTCCAATAATTCGACATTAAATCCACTTTGTTGGTAGTGGTAGACATATTCTGCAGTTGCTGAATCTGTTTCCTGCCAACTGAGAGCGCCTATCCATTGGATATTTAACTTTCCATTTGTGTGTTTATCGAGTTCATGCCATGCCACGAGGGCTTGTTGTCGAAGTTGATTATATGCATCAGGCCTTCCATATGACACATTCAACCAAGCGAAAGCGTGCTGTGTGACACCTTGGCCAGCGTGTGCTTTATCAAGCAAAATGACCTGCGTATCAGATTGTCTTGATAGATACCAAGCTAATGTTGTACCCACAAAGCCAGCACCAATAATAATAATCTTTTTTTTATGAGTAGGGTTCATTTAGCCTCAGTGTATATATGGAAGTCGCTAGTAGAAAAATCAGATGGAATTTTAATAGTTTAATGAATAATTATATATATGGAATCTATAAATAGAGCACGATTGTTCCCATTTTTATCAGATATGAACAATTGATGAGGGAAAATGGAGTGTAAGGCTACAACGCAGTAGCCTTAAGAGATTCAAAAAATTACACGCGAATAAAACGAGTTACAAAAGCAATAATAACTAATAATGCAGAAATTAATAATAATGCAGTTGCCAAGGATAATTGAAAAGCAACAAAACCAATAGCTGCAGGTCCAGCCAAAATACCTAAATAGCCTAAAGTTGAAATTGCGGGTACAGCAAGAGCCTCTGGCATCGTTTTTTGCTTCCCTACAGCAGAAAACATCACTGGGACTATATTAGATGAACCCGCACCGACTAATGCAAAACCTATGATGGCAAATATGAGATGAGGAGATAAAACAGCAATAACAAAACCAAGGCAAGCGAGTAAAGCACCTAAAAATACGACACGAGCAGAACCGACTCGCATAACAATTTTGTCACCCAATAATCGGCCAATAGTCATGGTTGTGGCGAAAGCCGCAAACCCTAAACCGCCTAAAGTTTCTTTTAATCCATGGTGTTCAATTAAAAATACAGCTCCCCAGTCAAGAACTGCACCTTCAGCAAGAAAAACGGCAAAACAAACAATCCCAATAACTAAAACAATGCCTTTCGGAATAGCGATAAGGGGGCCAGTTGGGGCGTTAGCGTAAGGGATTAAACCGTTATAGCAAGCCGCTAATAGAACCACCGCAACAATTGAAATAATGATTGATGCCATTGTCGCGGAAACACCAAGTAGCAAGATCAAACTCATGGTACCTGCACCTGCTATACCTCCGACACTATAAAAACCGTGAAAACCAGACATAATTGGCTTGTCGGATGATTTTTCAACAATAACAGCTTGGATGTTCATCGCGCAATCTGTTAACCCAATGAAAATTCCAAAAAATAACAAAGCAACGATGATGAAGTTAACTTGCGATAAAGAAGATAAAATGGGGAATAACAAACAAAAGGCGATAGTGGAAAAAACCATTAAACGGCGGCAGCCATACTTGGCCGCTAATGCTCCGGTCACCGGCATAGCAATAAGTGCCCCTCCACCGAAACATAATAGTAGCATGCCAAGGGTGGCATCATTTGCTCCTGTGTTAAGTTTGACATAAGGAACAATGGCTGCCCAAGCCGCGGTAACAAAACCAGCAATAAAAAAAATAATTCGAGTAGAAACTTGCTCCCTTTTTGCGGGTATTAAGGAAACATGGCTATTAACTTGTTGAGTAGATTGCATTTTATAGGGCTTCTTAAAAAGATAAAATTAACTACCTGTATTTAAGATAGTCAGAATTTGTTCATGAAGGTATGGGCAACCCGTGGCTACAACAGCACCGCCTGCTTCAGCTCGGCTGCCATCTAATGTAGTCACTATGCCACCAGCACGTTCTATAATAGGGATTAATGGAACAATATCATAAGGTTCCAGTGCGAATTCGACACAAATATCGATTCTACCCGCTGCTAGCATTGCCATTGCATAGCATTCTCCCCCATAGCGAGTCATTAATACTTGTTTCTCAAGCGCCATAAAATGAATGTCTGGCCGTGCTGCTATAGGCTCAGGCGATGTGGTATGCAAGATGGCTTGTTCGAGTTTGACGTGTTTGCGAGTAGATAAGCGATATTGTCCGTGAGAGCTACTAGTCCAACTCCCGTGTTGGTCTGCCCAAAAACGTTCGCCAATATAGGGTTGGCTCATCATTCCCATAACCGCTTTGCCATGCTCAGTTAGGCCTATCAAGTTTGCCCATAAAGGGAGCCCACAAAGGAAAGGGCGGGTTCCATCGATGGGATCAAGTACCCATTGAATGGGACCTGTACCCGTTATTCCATATTCTTCACCCATGATAGAATGCGTTGGATAATGTTTAGATATCAGTTCTCGCATGGCTTTTTCTGCGAGCTTATCCGCTTGAGTGACTGGGTCGAAGCGATAGTTGGCTTTGGGTTTGTTTTCAATAACACTAAGTTCATTTGTTCGATAGTATTCAAGAGAAATTTTACCGGCAGTATTGGCAAGTTCATGTAAGAAAAAGCTATCTGGTAACTGAGAGTGTGTCATTTAGTTGTCCTCGAGTGCTGAACAAGATAGTGTTTGACATCTTTTCTTGCTCGATTATGATTGCTAAAAAAAGTTAATGAGGAAGTGTATGCTCGATTATGTCGCTTTTCCAGAACAAAGGCAAAATAAAATTCGCCAGTTACTACAAGATGAAGGGCGTGTGGTTTGCACGACGTTAGCCCGTGAAATGCAAGTATCAGAGCATACTATTCGCAGGGATTTAAATGAATTAGCACAAGAAGGCGTTTGTCGTCGAGTCCATGGCGGTGCGGTCAGTATGCTTGAGGAAAAGGGCACATTCGAGCAGAGAACGACACAAAACCAAGATGAAAAAATCAAAATAGCGAAGGCTTGCAATAAACTAGTCAAACAAAATACCTGTATTTTTATTGACTCAGGTTCAACTAACTTAGAAATCGCTCGTTATTTACCTTCAGAACTATCGTTGACGGTTGTGACTCATTCTCCAGCAATAGCATTAGAACTAATGAAGAAGCCACTATGTGAAGTGATTTTAATTGGTGGAAAATTAAACCGCCAAGTTGGCGCGAGTATTGATATTTCTGCAGTAAATCAAATCAATCAAATCCATTTTGACCAATGCTTTATTGGTGGCTGTGCTTTAGATCCACAAATGGGGGTTTCGATATTTGATTATGAAGAGTCTAAATTTAAGAAAATCCTTTTTGAACGCAGTAATCAAGTCATTATGGGAGTGACCGCAGACAAATTACCTGGAGTCGCGAGGTATAAGATTGCCAATTGTGAACAAATTTCAATCTTAGTTATGACAACAGAATTGAGTAAACAAACGACTGACTTGTTTACTAATATGGCAATAAAGATTGCTCAAGCATAGGTTATATATGTAATTTTTATTTTGTATCGTGAGGGCATTTTAGGTGCTATTTGTTATAAAAAAATCAATATAATATCTTCGAAAGGCCCTTATAGACATGATGAGTGCGCGATGAAATTAAAAATGACTACCTTGTTACTTTCACTTTATTCATTGGGTGTATTTGCTCAGGATTTATCTGTGAATATGCAAACCATGCACTTTGCAGGAAAAGAAATAAACTATTACTTAATCCAAAAACAAGCCGAAAAATCAAAGGATTTATTAGTTCTATTACAAGGCTCTGATTGTAAAAGCGTCATTAATAATCCAAACATGCTGAAAAATTTCGGTGTGGTATTTCCTGATAATGATATTTTATTAGTTGAAAAAACAGGGCTAAACAACCTAGTGGGGGCTAATGATGAAGAAGCTTCGGAAGAAGAATGTCCTGTTGACTATATGTCGAAAGATTCACCATTAGAACGCGCCAATAATTATGTGGCAGTATTACAACAATTAAAAAATGATTACCAACACATAGTGCTATTAGGCGGAAGTGAAGGTGCACTGGTAACTAATTTAATTGTTGCACAAGAAAACTTTATAACCGCATCCGTTGCATTGAATGTCGGCGGCCAATATTTTATTAATGATGTTCTGTATAGTATTGAAAATAATACACCTAAAGAAAAAATTGCTAACTCAAAAGAAGGTTTTAAACAATTTGCAGAAGCAGTAAAACAAAAGCAATTAAACAACGACCAATTTGTCAGCGGTCATGGTCCGAAATGGTGGTATGAGATGCTCACCATTGACAATTTAAAACTTATTCAGTCAGTTAAAACTCCACATTTGGTGATACAAACGATGGCGGATACCAACGTGGATGCTCATGGTACAAATAATATGATGAAACAAATCCGTAATCCCCATGTCAGCTACCGAACATATCAAGATTTAGACCATTTTTTTAAAGATAAAGATGGGCAGTTACATACCGAACAAATTGTGACAGATATTCAACATTGGTACCAAACGGTGACAAAATAAAGTGGATATACTCGGATTTATCGTTATATTATTTCCCATTGTCGTGTCACCGGGAGCAAGCTTTGCGATTGCTTTAAATAGTGTATTAAACCAAGGTATTAGAGGGCTGTTCATACCTATTGTTGGAACAGGATTAGGCATTTTAACTCATGGTTTTTTAGTTGGAATTGGTTTAAGTAAAGTACTGGTTTCTTACCAGTGGGTAATGAATTTAATTGGCATTTTAGGTACGTTATATCTATTGTATCTTGCAGTTTCATTGATCATCTCAGGGGTTAATGCCGGTAAAATAGAAAGCTCTCAAGAAATAAAAAAAATCACGGTCAAAGATGCTTATTTAGCTAATTTACTTAACCCAAAAGCGATTATTTTATATTTAGTTGTTGTTTCTAAATATGCAGGAGCAGACCCGTCACTCGCTAACTTTCTAGTATTATCACTTATCCATATTATCATGATGGCGTTATGGCTGCTGGTTTCTTGTTCCGCTTTAATTATTTCTTCTTCCTCCCTTAAAGTCTCAACATTACGAAAATACATTAATATTGGAGGGGGAGTCTTGCTATTAGTGATTACATTCGAGCCTTATCTTTTTAGGTAAAGTAAAATGCACCTTGTTTATTAAGATGCATTTTATAAAATCACTCCGAAATATAGCTGTAGTAATTAAATATAGGTACAAAACCCAGTTTTTTGTAGATAGATAACCCTTCACTGGATGACTCCAATACACACTGTTTAACCCCTTGTTGATGGCAAAGGTATAGCGCATGTTTAATAAGTAAAGTCGCGAGCCCTTTACCTTGGTATTGAATATCGGTGCCAATATCATCCAGTCGAGCCGTCTTATTATTAAATGTCATAGTTAAGGTTGAGACTGGTTGCTGATCTGCAAATAAGACTAAGTGTACCATATTAGTTTGTTTATCAAGTGCTCTTTGGTGATAACGAATATACTCGTCGGTAACAGTTGAGTCATCTTCATTTGTATCAGCATCGATAGGGAATGCAGTAATTAAAGGCTGAGCCCAATCTTTGAGTTGATTATTGCTTAACACAACCTGAAAACCAGCATTAAGCTGCGGTGGTGAATTGTATTGAGATAGAACGTCTTGCGGCAAAATCATTGCGGTTGATTCACCATCGTAGATTAATCCCCGAGCTATTATTTCTGACTCAAATAGTGAATGTATTTGGTCATGAACAATAAGTACATAAGGCTTAGCTTGTTGTTTGAACAGCATTACAGCCTTCTCGTAATCTGAAATGAGCGCGCCTTGGTGGAGGTAAATATAATTAAATATAGGTAATGGTAGCTCAGAAAAGTAAGCACTAGTTTGGTTGCTGATTTTCACTACATTTGCACATATAGCAGACCAAAAGTAGTGTTCTTGTTGATAAAACAAATTTTCATTGTTATCCATTATGCGTACTCAGTTTATAGTCGTAGATAATATTTTTATGGCTTGATTGTATATAAAATGGAATGTTCGCTATAGCATTCGTATAATTGAAAGCACAAAAAGAACCATTTTATTGCAATTTATTGGAGTTATAAGAAAATAGGCCTTCCTAGAGAAGACATGGTATAAAAATAAGAGAATTATTATGAATAACACACCAGACACGATAACCTTTTTTGAACGTTTACTTCCATTGGTGGTTTCCGGTAAAAAAATTATCACTATCCGTGATAAAAGCGAGAGTGATTATGTTCCTGGGACTATTGTGAAGGTATATGCGTTGGAAACAGGTGAATATTATACTGATATTAAAATACTGTCGGTAGAGCCCATTTCTTATGATGACATTTCTGAATACCATGCTAAGCAAGAAGCCATGAGTTTAGAGACGTTGAAAGCGCTTATCAAAGAAATTTACCCAAATGAGCAATATTTATACGTAATCACTTACCAATTGCTGAATAGCACTGACTAATCACAATATAGTTTTTTGGCAATTTGTAAAAATGCCTTTGTTGCAGGTGATGCTTGGTTTTCGTTATTAACAGCAAAAGCAATACTGCGCTTAACTGGTGGGTTAAGGGGTTTAATCACGATGTCTTGAAGATGCGTAGGAATTGCTAGTTGTGCAACAATAGAAATAGCTTCTCCCCGAGCAACGAGTGTAAAAGTACTTAGCAATTGTTTTGTTTTAAATTGAATTTTTGGCGTTAATTTTTGTGCATGAAATAAATCTAGAACGATTTTTCCAGAACCTGCTTGGGTTAAATTAAATGGATAATCACAAAGCTGTTTCAAAGAAATAGACGATTCATTTGCCAGAGGATGGCCTAATGGCAGTATAGCAACCATTTGGTCGTCTTTGACTTTAAACGTATCAAAGCGTTCATCGGGTAAAACGACAACACCAATATCAATTCGCTTTTCTTGTAACCACTGTGTAACGGTTTCATCATCACCTTCATCAACCATAATATTTATCAATGGATATTTTTGGCGAAACCTATCGAGTAATGGAGGTAACAGCCCTAAAGATGACCCGGGACCAAAAGAACCAATTCGCAGAATACCCGCCTTCAGACCATTTGCAGCAAATGCTTCTTGCTTCATCGCCTCCTGAATATTGAGCATATTATGAGCTCTTAATAAGAGCTTTTTCCCTATCTCAGTTAACGTGGTTTGATTTTGTTCTCGAGTGAATAACACGACACCAAGATCTTTTTCAAGGGATTTTATCGCGTGTGAAATGGCTGACTGAGAGATGTTTAATTTCATTGCAGCAAGCGTAAAACTTTTGAGTTCGGCAACAATTGTGAATATTTCAAGTTGGCTTAATGTCATGAGTAAATGCTCATTAGGATATGACCTAGCATTAAGGTTAGCTTATCCATCATGTAAAGAGAAGATAAATATGAGTTGATAACAGGGAATACATGGATGAGCAATATAACAGTAATGAAAAGACGACCAAGTAATTTTATATTTTTCCAAATGGTATTTGTATCTGTCATTTGGGGGGGAACATTCATTGCGGGTAGGGTTATTCAACCTGAAATTCCACCGTTATTATCCGCGACGGTGCGTTTTCTTTTTGCCAGTATTTCGTTGGTTCTTGTCATTATACTCGGTCGATTAGGTTGGAAACGAATAAATAAAAGGCAGCTATGGCAGATTATGTTATTAGGGGCCAGTGGCGTGTTTATCTATCAAATTTTATTTTTTTATGGTTTACAAATTATCCCTGCGTCAAGAGCCGCATTATTAGTCGCCATTAACCCTGCCATGATAGCGTTCATTTCTTTTCTTCTTTGGCAAGAAAAGGTTTCATTGAAAAAAGGTGTTGGGATTACGTTATGTGTTGTTGGGGCAATAATTTTGTTGTCAGAGAAAACACCGAGTAGTGATATTTTTATGGTTAGTAAAGGAGATCTAGCAATTTTAGGATGTGTAATCAGTTGGGGGATTTATACTGTAGCAGGTAAAAACGTTATTAAAGAAATTGGAGCATTACATACGGTAACTTACGCTGTGTTATTTGGGACCTTGTTATTGATAGTAACGTCATTGTGTCTAGATATCACATTAGATACTGTATCATTATTTTCTCTAAAAGATTTAGTGAGTTTGGGCTATTTGGGTATTTTGGGGTCTGCAATAGCTTACGTTTGGTATTATCAGGGAGTCTCACAATTAGGGGCTGCGGGTGCAGGGGCATTTATTGCACTAAATCCGCTGAGTGCGGTTATTGTGGGAACTCTATTTCTTAATGAGCAAATCAGTACAGTGATTTTTATTGGCGGAATATTAATTGTTTTGGGAATACTTATTGCGAATAAAAGATAATATAAAAATAGGCCAAATTAGAGGCCTATTTTAAATTTACTTAAATTTTTCTTGATGTTTTAAAATAAATTCTTTTAGTGATGTTGGTGCTTTACCCGTTATTGCTTGAAAATTATCAAAAATCATCCCTGAACGGTCTAATTCCCCATTGGTAAAAGCGACATAATGGTCATAGATACTTTTCATATAAGCGAGTTCTAAATTATTTTTAAGGGCATGTTGCCAAAACTCATTGGGATTTTCTGCCTGATAGCTGAAAGGGATCCCCAATTGTTCTGTTAATAATTCAGCTATTTGTGTGTAATTTTTGTTTTCATAACCAAGACGATAAATTTGTCCTGTATGTTGTTGCGGGTTAAGTAAGCAATAAGCTGCTAGCTCAGCAACATCGGCACAGTCAACCCAGCTGAGTACCGCATTGCCAAAATAAGAGCGCAAGACACCTTTTTGTAAGTTCTCATCCCCTTGATAACCCAGTAAGTTTTGCATATAAGATTCGGGACGAAGGTGAGTAAATTGTATTCCTGACCATTCAATATAGCGTTCAATAAGCTGGTGCCATGCCCAATGTGCCACTTGAGCGCTATCATCCCCACAGGCACCTAAATGTACGATATATTTCACGGACGATTTTTTTGCAATATCAATGAAGATCTTACTTTGTACAAGCATATCAATGGTATAGCCCGTCATCATGAAAACGGAGTCTATACCTTGTAAAGCGGTTTCAATAGTATCTGGCTTATCATAATCCATAACAACAGTTCGATAAGGTGTGTTTTTCAATTTAGCAGGATCTCTAACCGCTAAAACAATATCATGATAGCCTTTGTTCTGTAATGATTGGATAAGGTAATGACCAACCTGGCCTGTCGCACCAGTGATAAGAATTGTATTTTTCATGAATATCCTATAGTTACAATATATACAGTTAAAGTTTTTTGCTCATAATATATTCAAGAGATTGCTGAGTTTCGCTTGTAAATAAAATTTCTTTCAGAATGTGCATATCGTTTGACTGATAAAATGTCATTGCTCGAGTGTTACTTGCGAGGACATCTAGCCATAGCAAAGAGTCACCTTGTTGTTTTGCGAGCGCTTCTATTAATTTAAATACGGTTTTTCCATAACCTTTACCTGTAGCGCCAGGAGAGAAGTAAAGCTTATTTAACAAAGTACCAACTAAATCAGTTTCAGGTATAGAGGAGTGATAGGTTAGTTTTACTAAACCGATTGGGCTCGTATTTTCAATAACATACCAATCAATATGTTGTTGATTAAGGTCCTCAGTGATTTTAGATGTGCTATATTCTTGATTTAAATATTTGTTAAGTTCATTTTGGCTATTCCATAATGTAGCAAAATGATGCAAATAACTTTCCGTACCTATTTTATGTAGTAATAACACGTCATGTTTCGTTGCTTTTTTTAGTATATGGGGAACTTGGTTCATAAATGTTTTCTCCTGTGCTTTATCAGTGTATAGCAATCAATTGATAAATGTCATAGAAGAGGAAAAGTAGAGCATTTTTGGTATTAGAGAGAAGATAAAAGGACTATTTAGCCCTTTTATCTGATGGTAATTATTTAATTGCTTGGCTAATATCTGAATAAGCAAATAACGCTTGGGCTCCACCTGTATGAACAAATAGAATGGGTGTTTTTTCTTCAGAGTTTTCTAAGTAGTCAATTAATCCAGCCATGGCTTTACCGGTATAAACTGGGTCTAATAAAATACCTTCTTGCCTCGCTAATAAACTGATTGCAGCGAGGCCTTTTTGGTTTGGCATTCCATACATGGGGGCAAAGAAGTTATCCCATAGCTGCACTTTAGGTGTTTTAGTTAGATCCAACAATTGGGTCAATTCGGTTTGTAATTTCTCAACTTTAGGGGCTTGGTCTTGTTGTTTTCTTGATACGGTTACACCAATCACTTGACTTTGTGGTAATAGTTCTTGCAAGCCAATAGCAAGCCCTGCATGTGTTCCAGCACTTCCTGATGCAACAATAACTTTGTCAAATTCAATATGTTCTGGCTTCTGCTGAGCTATTTCAATAGCGCATTGAATATAGCCTAAGGCACCTAATGCATTTGACCCTCCTACAGGGACAATATAGGCATCTTTAAGAGAAAGGGTTTTAATTAATTCTTCCAGTTGAGATTGAGGATCGGTTAGTTCATCACACATAACACAACGAGTGGCAAATAAATCAGTTAATAATTTATTACCATTATGAAGAAAATTAGGGTTATCACTTTGAATTGGATTTTCTAACAATGCAACGCATTCAAGCCCATACATAGCGACAACCGCGGCAGTTTGGCGGACATGGTTTGATTGAATTGCCCCCGCAGTAACAATAATTTTTGCTTTTTTGGCTAATGCATCGGCCATTAAAAATTCTAGTTTACGCAGTTTATTTCCTCCCATGGCAAGGGGGGTCATATCATCACGCTTTATATAAATCTCACGACCAAATGTATGCGATAAATTATTCAATCGATTAAGTGGAGTCGATGCGTTAAGTAAATCTATTTTTGCAAACTGTGCTAGTCGTTGTTGAAGAGACATCTAAACTCCCAATAATTAATAAGAGAAACCAAGGTAAAGGTAAATAGCAAGAACAATACTGGCAGTCACTAATGCATAAGGCATCTGTGTTCGAATGTGCTCAATATGTTCGCAGTCTGTTGCCATTGAAGCAACAATAGCATCCGCAGAAATTGGAGAGGTCATATCGCCAAATATTGAGCCAGAAATTGCGGCACCAATCATATATTCCACAGGCATTCCTACAGATAAACCTAATTGAACTCCGATAGGGATCATTATTGCGAAAGTTCCCCAAGAGGTACCTGTTGCTAAAGACATAATGGCGCTAATTATAAAGATAAAACCAATAGAAAAACCTGGAGCCATAACGCCTTGAGTGACTTCAGCAATATAAGCGCCTGTGTTTAACTCAGCAGAAACATTTCCCATTAAGAATGCTAAAATCATAATGGAGCTAATTTTTAGCATATTGGCGTAGCCGATAAATAACTCTTTAAAGAACGCATCAATATTTAGTAGCCGTCGACCGATAAACCAACAGAAAGATACCACGGTACCAAACATGACTCCCCAATATACGGAGGTCGAACCGCTTCCTTTGCTAAAGTCACCGTCACCTGTGATGTATAGTGCGATAGGGACCATTAATACCGTAGATAAAATAGGTATAAAGAAGTTTAATGAAGAATGAGCATTAGGGTGATCAATAATCTCTTCTTCGTTCTCTTGGCTTTGTAATTGAGAAATATTCCCAGCAATAAAATTTTGTCGGTATGTATCTTCTGCTTTTTTCATGGGACCCCATGAAATGTTAGTAAATACATAGAATAGGATAGTTATAATGGATAGCCATGCCATTAAATTGTAGCCAATCGACGTAATTAAAATATCAAAAGGCTCGCCTTGAATCAGTCCTTGGGATATTTGTACCCCAATTAACCCCATTATTACCGCTCCCCAACCATTGATGATGGCCGAGGAACAAACAGAAACACACGCTGTTTGGATAATATAGGACATTTTTTCAGGGGCAACACCATATTGCCGTGCTAGATTTTTAGTTGAGGCGCCGGCGACTAATTGGTTAATTGAGCTTTCAATAAAAATAAGAGAAGTAATGATAATAGCAAGCAACTGGGTAGATTTACGGTTTTTAATTAATTTTGTCTTATTGGTAAGTAACTGAACTAACGCACGAACACCACCGGTAACCACAACAAGCCTCATGATCCCACCGATCATAACCATAAAGACAATTGTTCGCGTATTCCCTGCAGATGAAAACGTATCAATAATACCATCAACGGTACCTTGAACACCTAATAATACGTTGTGGTCATGAATGACAGTAAAACCAACGAGTATTCCTAACATTAATGAAAGCATGACTTGGCGAGTTAATATCGCCAATATTATAGTCACAATGGGAGTGATAACGGTCCAAATACCATAGTCCTGCATGTGTTTACCTGTGATCTGAGAGAAAATATGAATTTTATAATTATTGAAAAATCATAGCATTAATAGGAACACGGTAGAATAATTTTATGTAGTTTGAAATGGGTTGTGACAATAAATTAATAAGAAAAAGGCCAAACAGATAAATGTTGGCCATATGTATAGATAGAATCAAATATTACTGTCGAGCTTGCCACTCTTTAGCCGTTATTTTACTAATATCTTCTGTTTTAGTTTCACCAATTAATTCAATAAATTGTGGTTCAAGAGTTGCATAGTATTTGAAGCCACATTTTTCTTGAGCAATTTTAGATTGTTCGTTGCCTTGAAAGTAACCGCACCACAAATTATCTAATTTCAAATCAGTGAAAGCATGGTGCATGATGGCGTTAATTGATTCTGGAATAATACCTTTTCCCCAGAACGGTACACCTATCCAATAGCTAACTTCTGCATCATTTTCACCAATAGAAAAATTACTTTCATGGCTGAATGATAAACCAATCAAGCCAATAGCTTGGTTCTCATTTTTTAACGTTACAGCGTAAATTTCATCACGCATAAAAATATTCTTGATGATAGAAAGACTCTCTTCTTCGCTTTTGTGTGCAGGCCAACCTGCGATTGGGCCAATTCTTTCATCTTTTGCATAGAAATATAAATCAGCGGCATCTGTTTCTTGCCAAGGACGCAATACTAACCTATTTGTTGTAAGTACCATTTTATCATCTCCTCATTATGGCATCTCCTAACTTGAAAGCTATTTTAGGTATTTATGGAAATAAAATAAGGGCATAATTTGTTCATTTTAGGTACTTATGACAACTTATTTGTTATGGTAGTGCGATATGGTGCAAATTAAAGTGCAACGATCATGCTACATTTAAAAAATTATCAAATTGATTTGCCTGAAGTCATTCGGATTGGTGAAAGCAATATGGATGAAATGCAATTTAAACCGATTAAAACATCTTATGTGGCGGTTTGTGTATGCAAGCAAGGATATGCAATATTCAATATTAATTTCAAACGGTATTCAGTACGAAAAAACGACATAATCGTTTTGTACGATGATTCCTTTGCAATGCTACAAGCCAAATCACGCAAATTTCGTTTGGAGTATTGGTTGATTGACAAAAAGCTAGCAGTAGAAATTGCATATGCATTACCACATAAACTTTTTGCTTTTTTTAATGACTTCCCTGTAATTTCAACGCCATTAGAAAAAACTGCACTATTTGAAAACTGGAGATATATTCTTTTAACTATCGTGTCAAACTGGAGTGGACATGGGTTATTGCAATTAAAAAACCATTTGCAAAATTTATTTTTAGAAATTAGTAATCACGTTCAACACACTTCTATTCAACCAGAAAATAACAGCCGCCAAGAGAAACTGTGCTGGCGTTTTTGGGACTTAATCAGCACTTACTGTAAACAGCATAAAGAAGTGAAATTTTATGCAGAGCAATTGTCGATCACACCATTTTATTTATCTAAAATTAGTCAAAGTTTTTTTAAAGACTCACCAAAAGCATTGATTGATAGGCAAGTGATTCTAGAAATAAAGGCATTATTAGAAATTGGTAATTTATCCATTAAGCAAATTGCGGATGAATTAAACTTTGAAGATACATCTTATTTATGCCGCTACTTTAAACGGCATACAGGGATGACATTAACGGGATTTAAAAAACGCATTGAACAAAAAGAGCGGAAAAATAAATAATATTAATGTGGTTCAATTTTTGTTGAGTATTTTTTTATAAATTCAATGAAACAGCGTAAGCGTGGTGAAACAGCTTGATTACGATAGTAAACGGCATTTATAGGTTGGCGAATTTTAATGGTTTTCTTTTCTAATACTTGTACTAATTCACCACGAGCGAAAGCGTCTAGTGTGACGAAATCAGCTGAACATAAAATACCTGCACCTTGAACGGCAAGGTGGAATAAAACTTCACCGCTAGTACCTGAAATATCAGGTGAAACCTTAAATAAATCCCCATTTTGAGTTTTTACTGGCCAGATATTTAATGAATCAGGTTGAGTGAAGCCTAATAAACAGTGTTGTTCTAATTCTTCAATACTGTGTGGTACGCCATATTTTTCAAGATAAGCAGGGCTGGCAACGAGTCGTTGTCGACTAAAACCTAATAAGGTGGCATTGAGTGAAGAATCTTTGAGGACTCCAATACGAAAAGCTACATCAATCCGTTTTTCTAACAGATTAGTAATTCCTTCATAGTTATGGATCTCAAGTTCGATTTGCGGATAAAGTGCATAAAATTGTGGAATTAACGGGGCAATAACATGGGTCAAGAAGGGCGTTGATGCATCTATACGTAACTTACCTGAAGGAACAGCCTGTCGTATTGAGAGCATATCTTCAGCTTCTTGAGCTAGTTCAACTATTTTTCGCGATTTCTGCAAAAATGCAGCGCCTTCATCACTAAGTTTAATCGAACGCGTTGTTCGGTAAATTAATGTCGTATTTATTTTTTCTTCAAGCCTGAGTAATAAACGACTTACTGTCGATATTGTCATGTTTAATTGTTCTGCTGCTGCGGTGATAGAACCACAATCTACAACGCTAATAAAGGCTTGAAGCTCTTCAAAAGTTATTTTCATTATTGCATATCCGGCAAAAGTTATTTTCACCTTAACGCCTTTTTCATTGAGTATCAATGTGAAAAAATTCTGCTCATTAATAAAAATGTTAATAAATTATTTCAATAAGGTTTTATATGAAAATTAACACGGCATTACTAGCATTAGCGATAGGGGCTTTTGCTATTGGAGCAACAGAGTTTTCACCAATGGGAATGCTTCCTTATATTGCTGATAATCTTAAAGAAGATATTCCTTCTGTGGGAGTGATAGTGGTTATTTATGCCCTTGGTGTTATGGTTGGTGCACCTATTATGACGTTATTGTTAGTCAAAAGGCGCCCTAAAATAGCATTAGTATTTTTGATGTCGATCTTCACTGTTGGGAATGTATTATCGGCAATGTCACCTGATTTAGTGACCCTGTCACTTTCTCGTTTTATTACCAGCTTAAATCATGGTGCATTTTTTGGATTAGGCGCAATTGTTGCGGCAAGTGTGGTTCCTCCAGGAAAACAAGCGAGTGCAATAGCGGCTATGTTCATGGGGTTAACAATAGCCAATATCGGTGGCGTCCCTTTGATGACGAAATTAACACAAGTCGTAGGATGGAGGCAGGCGTTTTATTTAATTTCAATTTTAGGCATTTTGACGATTATGAGTTTAATTTGGGCTTTACCAAATAACCTAATGGGGACAAAAGTAAATGTAAAAAATGAATTGCGTATTTTACGTCGCCCTCAAGTCTTGTTAGGCATGTTATCTACTGTATTAGGTGCGAGTGCAATGTTTACGTTGTATACCTATATTACACCAATGTTAATGAATGTCATCCAGGCTTCAGACCAAATGATTACGATGATGTTAGTGATTATCGGTGTAGGCTTTACTATTGGTAATTATATTGGTGGATTATTTGCAGATAAGTCGCTTTTTAACACTTTAATAATATTTTTCATTATGTTGGCATTAAGCATGGCTATATTCCCATTTATTGCGGTAAATGCATTTGGTGCGGGTGTCGGCTTAATGATATGGAGTATTTTTAGTTTCGGTATTGTACCGCCAATTCAAATGTTAGTCATGAATGCAGCAAAAGGTGCGCAAGCCTTAGCGTCCTCCGTTAATATAGGTGCCTTTAATTTAGGAAATGCCATTGGTGCAGCAATTGGCGGAATAGTTTTATCCTATGGGTATAGCTATTCAATGATTAGTTTTATGGGAGCACTAGTCGCTGTTTTGGGAATTATGATCATTCTGGTTATTTTTCGCAAAAAATCCGATACTAAAATGGAAACTGAGATTGCATGCAACTAATTTTATTGCACTTATTCTTCATTTGATAATTAATGTAAAATCACCGTTAAGTGGATTAAAAGGATTTCCCGTACGGGATAAATAAAACTTGAATTAAAAAGCAATGTTCGGAGTTTTTTGCAACTGTAGTTTGTCATAATTAATGCAATTAACTAAAGAAGGGCGATATGATGACAACTAAAAATTTGTGGAATACGCCAGAACAGAGATGGCAAGCGGTGATTGAACGGAATAAAGCCGCAGATGGCTATTTTGTTTACGGTGTAAGAACCTCTGCTATTTATTGCCATCCGTCTGCAGCTGGCCGTTTACCAAATAAAGATAACGTTGAGTTTTTTGATAATGAGCAACAAGCTATTAAACAAGGTTATCGTGCTGGAAAACGCTTCCGGACAGAAACATCACAATTAACCCAATTTTATCAAGAGCAAATTGAGAAAGCTTGTCGTTATATCGAGCAGCAAGAACAAACGGTGAGTTTGGCAGTGTTAGCTAGCTATATTGGTATGAGTCGCTACCATTTCCACCGTTTGTTTAAAGCGCAAACAGGGTTAACACCAAAAGCCTATGCGGATGCATTTCGCCATAAAACCTTGCAACAACAGCTTCAAGAAAAAAAACGAATTACTGATGCTATTTATGATGCGGGTTATCAATCAAATAGCCGCTTTTATGAAGCCTCATCTCAACGACTAGGAATGACGCCGAGTGAATGGAAATCAGGAGGGGGAGGCAGTAAAATTTATTTTGCTCTTGCGGTTTGCTCATTAGGAACATTACTCGTTGCACAAAGTCCGATAGGTGTTTGCGCCATTTTGTTAGGGGATGACCCTGAGCAGTTATTGAATAATTTACAGGATAAATTCCCAAAAGCAGAGCTGATTGGAGGAGATGACGGCTTTGAGCAACTGGTAGCTCAGGTGGTGGGTTTTATTGAAGCACCTGAAATTGGTTTAAATTTACCATTAGATATTCAAGGTACTGCATTTCAACAACGCGTCTGGCAAGCTTTACGTAATATTCCAGTAGGAGAAACAGTAAGTTACAGTAATATAGCAGAAAAAATTGGCAAGCCTAGTGCCGTCAGAGCAGTAGCTAATGCCTGTGGTGCAAATATGTTAGCTGTCGCTATTCCCTGCCACCGAGTGGTTAAGAGCAATGGTGACCTTTCAGGCTATCGTTGGGGCATTGACCGAAAACAAGCGCTATTATTAAAAGAAGCCCAGTATAAGGCAGATAATAGTTAATGATAGCTAAGGGAATCACGGGTAACCATAGTATTCATATAATTATGTCTAATGAAATACCTTAGCTAGAATATTTAAGATAAACAGCACCTATATTAATATATAATGGGTGCTGTTTAGTAAATACAATATAATATCTAAAACTAAAATTTTACTTTTAGAAGTAACCATCTTCATTTATTGATATGTGAAAAATCCATTATATATCCATTAAAAACTATCCAGATTATATATTTTTTTATCCGATTGATAATAATACTATATTTTTTGCCCTTTATATTTTTCATGTCTTTTTTTTTGAATAAAAATATTTAATTTTTTAAATAGCCAAATAATGGGTTGCAATAAGATAAATTTAGGGTGTGGTTTCCCGCTTATGTTTTTTTCATATTCCATAAGTATTCCTAATAAAGTACGAATTTATATTTAGAATTGCATGGAGAACATTTTTAAAAAAGTGACAGATTTGTTTTTTTACAAAATACAGATCAAATTCAGTCATTTTTGTATTACATTATCCTTACGGGGAAAATGATAAGGGTTTTGGTGTGTTACTGTACAAACAAATAGCACAAGAGCTGCAGGAAAAAATTAAACAGGGTGAGTTTCTTAGCGGTGAAAAGATGCCGTCAGTGAGGGATCTTGGGCGTACTCATCAAGTCAGTATCACAACGGCACAACTTGCGTACCGTGAGCTGGAACGTTTACAACTGATTTATGCAGTACCCAAATCAGGGTATTTTGTGATACCAGAAAAAACAGAGGCTCTTTTGCCTAAAGTGGCAAATTATATTCAAAACCCCGTACAAGTTGCTCAATGGAACCCAACAATGGATTTTCTGCGTGTATCCGAGCGGCATGGTGTTACATCATTATCTTGTGCCGTCCCTAATATAGAAGATAAAAGTTTAGAGCCACTATGGCAAGAAATGACCATGGTTGCACGTCGTAAACATTCCCTAACTCTGGAATATGATAGCTTGCAAGGGCTCGCTTCCTTAAGAGAGCAAATTCATTTAATTTCGGATGATCGTCATCTTTTTACGCTCGATGATATTGTGACCACGACGAGTGGTCATCAATCTTTATCAATTGCCTTGCAAGCTTGTACACAAGGTAATGATGTTATTGCAGTTGAATCGCCAACGTTTCCAGGATTATTACAAACGTTGTATGGGCTAGGCCGGAAAATTATTGAAATTCCTATTGACCCTGAAACTGGAATGGACCTCGATAGGCTAGAGGAAGCGTTCGAACGCTGGGAAGTAAAAGCTGTTGTTGTAACACCAAGTTGCAATAACCCAATGGGCTGTATTATGCCTGATAATAATAAACAACGTTTATTGAATATTGTTGAAAAACATCATGGAACAGTAATTGAAAATGATTGTCTCGCAGGGTTGGCGTATCAATATCCAAGGCCTTCGACAATACAATCGCTAGATAACAATGGGCATGTTATTTTATGCAGTTCTTTTTCAAAAACGGTTGCACCAGGTACTCGTACGGGATGGATAATCCCCGGGAAATATAAAGAGAAAGTTCTACATTTAAAATATTTATCTCACTGCTCTGGTGAAATTTTTATGCAGCAAGTTATGGCAAACTTCTTAAAGGAAGGGCATTATTTTTTGCATTTGCGCCGAATGAGACAGCATTACAGTGAACTACAATGCCAATATAAAGAGTTAGTTGAAACCCATTTTCCTGTTAATACTCGTATTTCACGGCCACAAGGAGGATTCTCATTGTGGGTTGAACATCTACCGGCTGATAATCGTAAATTACTCGACATTCTACATCGCAATAAAGTCACTGTTCTAACCGGGGAACATTTCTCGACTGGCGGATGTTTCCCTAATCATTTGCGAATAAACTATGCGCTCCCATTAATTGCAAGGCGACGCAATGCAATTAAAATATTAGGGGAAGCATTAAAAGTCACAAGCTTAAAATAATATAAAACCCCTTATTCAGTAAATATGAGTCATGAATAAGGGGAATAAGAGCTATTGAATGGCGGCTTTCGGTTGACTATTTTTAGAATAGAATAAGTAAATTACATAGAGAAGCGTAAAACTGGCGGTGTAGCCTGTAAAAATCATCCAGAAAGTTTTCCAATCAACTACACCATCGACGGTATTCAGCTCGATAACCCATCCACATAATACCGCGCCTAAAAATGTACCAAATCCATTGACTAATGTGGTGAATACACCTTGCGCTGTTGAACGAAATTCGGGTGCAATTTCTTTTTCCAAAAATAGTGCTCCTGCGATATTAAAGAAATCAAATGCACAGCCGTATACAACCATGGATAAAAATAATGCCAGTGTACCAATCGCAGTGAAATCACCATAAGCAAATAAGCCTAGCCGTAAAATCCACGCAATCATACTCATAAATAAGATGGTTTCAATTTTGAATTTTTTGAGTAACAGCGGTAAGAGTAAAATAAAGACAATTTCTGAAAATTGTGATATCGATAAAAAGATAGTGGGGTATTCAGAAAAAACCGAACCTCTAGCCTCAGGCATTAATGCCATATCCTGTAAGAAGGGAACGCCAAAGGTATTGGTAATTTGTAAGACAGAACCTAATAGCATGGCAAAAAATAGGAATACTGCAACTCGCCCTTTTTTAAAGAGTAAAATAATATTTTGACAACTAAAACTAGATTTCTGTTCTTTTTTCTCAATTTTACAGCCCTGTGTTGAAATAAAGAAAATAGAAAAGATACTGAGGGTTACGGATGCGATTGCACCTACATATAATTGATAAAAACTCATTTCCAACTTTAATAAGCTAATTGTCCACATAGCGACAATAAAACCTACAGTGCCGTAAACGCGTATTTTGGGAAAATAAACATCCGAATCGAGTTTTTTTGCGCTTAACATCTCAAAAACAATGCTATTACAAACGGAAATAGTTGGCATATAAAACATTAGGTGAACTAATGTCATAATAAATAGCAAAGTTATTGAATCACTATGAGCCATTGCGATCAAAAATACAGCAGAAATAATATGCGAAGCAATATACACCAGTTTTCGATTATTAATTTTATCTGCAATAAATCCAATAATAATCGGTGAACATAAAGCTGAGATACCTAATGTACTAAAAATCAGGCCAATTTCACCGCCTTTGAAATGTAATGTATTGAAGAGGTAAGACGCAAAAGTAACTAGCCATGATCCCCAGATAAAAAATTGTAGAAATGAAACGAATTTCAGCCGAGTTGTGATATTCATGTTTATACACCTTCCGTTAGCCTAAACATGCTTTAATGTAATTATTAAATAAACTGTTCTTTTCAATTGATTTAATAACCAAACATGGAAGCACTTATCTTGTTATTGTTTGAGCATTATAAAATAGCTAACCTGAATTTTTTTTGATATGGAAGTGGCTAATCATCGATTAATAGTAGAAATTAGTGTCTTTTTATCGGGATTGTTACGTATAAAAAATACAGATACGCTGAAATTAGCGGAGAATTAATTTTTTCTGAATTCAAGATGATTAAATAATAGTTAATATATATTTAACTTAGTAGGTATTACTTGAATTTAATTAACGTTTAAGATTTAATAGACAACTCTCCAGTCTCATACTTCCAGTCTGCTATCCCAATTAATTATCTCAATATTTCCAGCTTGACTACACCCTAGCAATTCACAACCCAAAAAACTTACCTCAACTACCTTTTTAAAATTCAAATTTTATAAGTACCAATCATAAACAATGATTGGGAAATTCATTGTATATCAAGACGAGAATATTATGGTTTCGACTCATTACCTACTGCTTTTATCGGCAGTAGCGGTATACCTTGTGGGTACCGCAGAATTCATGTTGTCAGCGATTTTATCGCCGTTAGCAAATGTTTTTCATGTTCAGCCCGACCAAATTGCTTGGTTGATATCAGCTTATGCGTTGGCCTATACCTTGACGGCGCCTATTATTGGTTTTTTATCAGATCGAATTGATAGACGAAAAATTGTACTCATGGCTCTTTTGTTATTATCACTTGATAGCTTGGTTATTATTTTTGCACCTAATTTATTGATTGCACTAGTTTTAAGAGGATTTGGTGGTTTAGCTTCTGCCGCACTTGTTCCGGTTATCTTTGCCCTTATTGCTGATGTGATGAGTGAAAGTAAGCAAGCTGCAGCAATGGGAAGCATTATGATGGGAATGACTGTCGGTATTATTACCGGGCCTATCATTGCTGGGGTATTAGTTCAGTATTTTGCGTGGTATGCCCCATTTATTTATACCGCGATAGGGTGCTTAGTGGTATTCATCATAGCGCTATTTACGCTACCTCATTCACAAAAAGTAGCCAGTAAAAAATTATCTTTTATAGCAATTAAACAAAAAGGCATTGCCCGACTTATATTAGCGAAAGGCCTATGGAATGGGGTATCAGTCTGTATGTTTCTGCTTGCAGGTGAAATATTAAGGCAAAGATCACACTTAGAAAGTGTTGAAGTTGGCAGTTTAATGGGATTATTCGGGTTCGGATTATTATGTGGCAATGGTTTGGTTGCAAAAATAGAGAGAATTAAGACGTCAAATAATACAAAGCTCATTGTTATTATTTTAATAATCATGGTTGCGATTATGTTATTTCTTAGTGGGTGGCTTTCGTTAATTGGTCATGGTTTGTGCTTAACTATTCTTGGGGGGATGTTGGGATTAGCATCTCCTATAAGCACCGCAATGTTAGCAAGGCAAAGTGCAGAGAATAAAGGTTTTGTCTTGTCGATATCCGAGAGTGTTAACAACTTGGTTTTATTATCTGCACTACCAGTGTTTTCTTTGTTTTTTTCCAAAGGCCACCTGGTGATTTCTGTGGTCATGATTGTTGCACTCTTGAGTTCAGCTATTTTTTTAGTTTCCCCGACAAGACAGAGATGAAAAAGGCAGTAGATTGCTTATTTTTCTCCACCGAAAATGGTTTTTCAGTGGAGAAAAGAGTGCTATTGGGTAATTAATAATTGTTTCTTTCTTAGACGCATTCCATTTAGCATAGACAACCAAGCTAAAAATGTAATAAACATAAGAATAATAAAAATAAAATAGGCTGGAAGTTCTGTTAATACAACCCCCGTCAACATCGGATTAAATGCACCACCAAGTAGCCCTAGAGATTGGGCCGAAAAGTAACTGGCCTTCATTCCGTCTGGTGCAATACTATCTATCAGCATATATTCACCAGGGGCATAAATTAATTCACCCAGAGTGAAAATAAAGGCACCAAGAGCCCAAAGGTACAAATTTTCATGGGCATACATAAAAGTTGCCAACCCTAAAATAAAAAATAGGCTGCCTAGTGTCATTAATTTTCTTAAATTATCTGGGGTGATGCGTTTTCCGACGGTATATTGCAACGTCACCACGACAATCGCATTGACAGGCAAAATAACACCAATAACCACTTGAGCGAAATTACTGTCCGCCACAGTAATGGCATATTGGGATATCCAAGTGGTAAAAGTACCGAAAACTAATGAGCCTAAGAACGTTGATAAAATAAACCAAGCCAGCACTTGGTCTCGTAGCATAGCGACAGGGTTCCATTTACGGATTTGGCCTTCTCCTAATGGTGTCGGCTTTATGCTCTGTACAAACCTTTGTATAAAAAAGATCGGAAAAGCGGCAGAAATTGCAGCTAAATAGAATGGCAAGTTAATACTATACATTAATAACCAAGTACCAATTGGTGGGCCAACGGTCCAGCCTATATTAATAAAGGTATAGTTTAAGGAAAATATTTTTGCTTTTAATGCAACGGTGAGGGTATCTGCGAAATACGCTTTTAGTACCGTAGAGAATACGGAATAAGAGCAGTTTATTAGTGAAAAGAAAATAATAACTAAAATTGCATTATTAACGATAGGGATTGCAATAAACCCAAAAATAAAGGCGATAACAGCAAATAACATACAGCGTTTTTTGTCTACGCGGTCAGCTAGCATGCCAAAAGCCATGCTAAATAAAACACCGACTACCATAGCCATTGACATTGCAACACCGACAATATCAATAGCCATTTTATATTCACGGGTCAGGTAAATAGCCATGAAGGGCAATGTCGCACCACGCCCAATAGTTAAGAGCAGTGACGATGCAAGTAATGCACTGTTTGATATATTAAATTTAGATAACATGGCCCACAACCTAACTCATTAATTGTTGTTATAGATTTGCTTCAGACGTTCTGTAAGCTATAAAATACCTAAATTTACTGCGGTGAGATATGGTGATTAATGCTCAAAATTGAAAACAATATTTTGCTAATGCTAATGTACCATTCGCAATTAAAAATCTGGTAATATGAAATACAATCTTGATAATTAAATGTTATATGCTGTTGTAATAACCAAGAAATTAAAGTGAATTATAAGGCGAAGGATTCTTGATGTTAAAACAGAAAAAGGTGTAATTTTGCACCTTTCAGACTGCAGACAAACATATTATGTTTGGCGGCAAGTCTAATAGGTTTTGAAAATAAACGAGAAAAATCAAATTATTGATTTTCGGCTGATAACACAAAGCGGGAAAAACCACGCTTTTATCCCGCTTTGTCAATAACCTCAAAGGTGCAATTTTGCACCTTTTCGAAATAAGTAAACCTTATAAAGCGGCAGTATATACTCGGCGGCTAATATCTAAATTAATATCTTGGTGCTCACCTAATTTCACCATACCATGTGCAGCCAAGCTATTGACTAAGGGCTCAATAACATCTTGATTCAGCTGGTAATCACTAAAACGAGTACCCACATGCATTTTTTCAAAGAACTCTCGAGTTAACTCAATGGATTTGAGTGCTTTCTCTTGTTCTGTACCTGACGTAATTCCCCAAACTTGTTCGGCATATTGCACTAATTTGGCCTGTTTTTGAGGTAATTTTTCTGTCAGCATGGACGGTAGAACAATCGCGAGTGTTTGCGCATGATCCAAACCATACAGCACAGTAATTTCGTGACCTAACATATGTGTAGACCAGTCTTGTGGAACACCAACACCGATTAAACCATTTAAAGCTAATGTGGCTGTCCACATTAAATTAGCCCGAATATCATAATCTTTCGGAGTCTCAAGAGCTTTAGGTCCAATTTCGATTAATGTCTTCAATAAACCTTCTGCAAATGCATCTTGTACATAGGCATTTACTGGATAAGTTAAATATTGTTCAATCACATGAACAAAAGCGTCGACGACACCATTACTGATTTGACGGGCCGGTAAAGTATAGGTTTTGACTGGATCAAGAATAGAGAACTGAGGAAATACGTGGTCACTCATAAACGCAAGTTTAGAGTGTAGTTCTTCACGAGTAATCACAGAACCTTTGTTCATTTCAGAACCTGTAGCAGGTAATGTTAATACAGTTCCAAACGGTAGCGCAGTATTTATGGTAGTGCCTCTATTGGTGACCACTTCCCACTTATCACCTGGATAATTTACCGCAGCCGCGACAAATTTAACGCCATCAATGACCGAACCGCCACCAACAGCTAGTAAGTAGTCAAAACCTTCTTTTTCAATTTTATCGACCGCTTTTATTAAGGTTTCATAACGAGGATTGGCCTCAATTCCACCAAAATGATCGAATGTTCGAGATCCCAGAGCCTGCTCAACTTCACCTAATGTTCCCGTTTTTCTCGCACTTTCACCACCAAAAAGAATGAGAACTTTTGCCGTTTTCGGAATTAATCTATCAAGCTCAATGATTTTACCTTCGCCAAAGATAATTCGAGTTGGGTTATAAAATTCAAAATTATTCATAGATAAACCTTAGTTTGTATGGAGGGTGAGCGGTACTAAAATATCACGTATATAAACTAATATGATTGATATAAGACTAACAGGTTAATATTATAGATTAAAACTATATGATTATTTATCATAAATATGCGTTATATATCACTCGTTACATTTACTTATAATGAAATTATTGCATATTAAATGAGTGGCTAATTATTAAAATGAATATGAGTGTGTGGGGTATGATAGCTGGGGATATTATTCTGTTAACTTATTGAATTTATAATGATGAATTATTTTTTACCCATTACTTAGCCCAAGTCATCTTTATGGACAAAAGGTTGCTGTAAAATAAAATATAACTTAGTGATAGAATTAAAGTATTAAGTCTGTGAATGTGGTTTTTTTCATTATTATGTTGGTTGTTTTTGCAACGATGAGAATAAAAGAGCGATGAGACGTTTTATTAGTTTAGAGCTGCCGCCTGAGCCCATAATTAATGGCCAGTGCGTAAGAAAACGCCTGAAAAATAGCATCTGTGATAATTGTGCCAGGAGTTGTCCTGTGGGTGCGGTATCGTTTAGCCCTATGAATGCAGAAATTAATAATGAATTGTGTTTTCAATGTGGCAATTGTTTATTTGCTTGCCCTGTTGATGCGATTGAAAATATCAAACCTCACGAACGTAGCTATCAAGGGGAGTTTCTGATAGTAAAACATGACGAACCCATTGCGAATGCGGACGAATTGATTGTTTGGCACCGGCAGTATGGTATTCGTGGAATGCAAATTGCTGAACCATGGGTTGATAAGTGGTTGCCAACGATTGCAGCATTAAATTTAAAACTCAAAACGTTACAAGAACCTGTTTGGCAATTGCGAATTGTTCAGCCGGAACAAGTCGATAGTGGCCGTCGGATGATGCTATTTCGTCAAAAATTGGATTCGAAGCCTCTGGATAAGGGGCAGGTGAAAACTGGGTTAAATGCGAGAAAGCAATTTTACCCTGAAGATAGTTGGTTTAAGGTCGAGTTAGATACAGAAAAATGCATTCTGTGCGGTGCTTGTGCCAAAATGTGTGATGAGCATGCGATTGAAATTGAGAATAACCAATTTTTGATTGATGAAAAACGCTGTACAGGTTGCATGAGCTGCCAAGTCGTTTGTTTCCCTAAATCCATTCATGTACAAACATATACAGCCAAAAATAGCGTACCAAAAATTTTCCATTATTATGATGCGCAGTGCCATACTTGCCACTTACCATTTTCTTCTTGGGAAAAAGACACTCATATTTGCCCAATTTGTGCGCAACATAAGAAACAAGGGTGGTTATAATGGTAACTAAGGCCCATTTTCAGAGCCTTAGTACGCGAATTTATTAATTTAAATGATTAATTATCAGTTTAGCGATTTGTGGATTAATCATTGGTGGTGTTTCATGCCCCATACCTTCAATCACTTCCAGTTTTGCATTAGAAATATTGTTAGCAATATCTTGCCCTGCGGCTAATGGGAAGAGCGGGTCGATAGAACCATGAATAACTAATGTGGGTACATTAATGTGCTGTATATAAGAACGCAAATCTCCGGTGACGGCAACAGCCACAATTTGGCGTTTAGTGCCTTCTGGTGAATGGTTGCGTGCGAGCGATTGCAGTATATATTCACGGTAATAATTTTCATCAAATGGGCCGAATGTTGAGCTTATCCGACGATAAAATGCGAGTTGTCCTGACAAATACCCTTCTAAATCCTCTTTGGGATTAGCACTTGGGCTCATTAGCATTTGCATAACATCGGGAGCACTTTGTGGCAGAGTCGGGTTTCCAGTCGATGACATAATTGCACAAAGAGATAATGTACGTTTAGGAAATTTCGCTGCCACTATTTGGGCTATCATCCCTCCCATGGAACGACCGATAAAGTGGGCTTTATCAATAGATAACGTATCCAAGAGCTGGATAATATCTTCAGCCATATCGAATAAAGTATAAGGAACAGCAAAAGGCTCACCTTGTTGCATTTTTTCAATCAATACCCCTAAATCAATAGGTGGGAACTCATTGATATGATGAGATAAACCCGCATCTCGGTTATCTATACGTAACAGGTAAAAACCGGCATCTGCAATTTCCTGACAAAAGTCTGACGTCCAACTAATGTTATGGCCACCTAAGCCAGGAATGAGGACTATAGTAGGGTTATTTGGTGAACCAAATGAATCATAAAAAAGTGGAACTGAATTGGTTTTGGTCATTTTTCTTCCGGTATCTTCATTAATAGTACTATTTATATGCCGTAGTTTCGTTGCAATTACGAGCCATAAAAAATGGCAATGATTACCTATGATATAAACGAAGTTTATCATGGTAATCATTTTATTGATGAAGAATGTCAGATTAATGTGTTTTAAATTGATAAATAGCGAGTGCCAGCAACGCTATTGTGAGTAATAAAATTGCGATGATGAGATTAGTAGATAACCCATATAAGAAGACAACCATGCTGCCTAAAGCAGAACCCAAAGCAATACCCGCATTAAAAAAAGCAATATACAGAGAACCCGTAATTTCAATATGTTGAAGACTGTGCGTAATCATCCATGTCATCAATGTGACGGAGACTCCACCATAAGCCATTCCCCAAGCGATAATAGTTAGGCCGCCAATTAATGTTGTCAGGGGTAAAATAGCAAGCAAAAATAAGCAAGCAATAATGATTGTTATAATGATAAACAAGGATAAATTAAGCTTTTTCCCCGCCGTTAAGCCAAAGATAAAATTCCCCAAAATGCCCGCGATACCATAAAAAAATAGCATAATGCTAAGTTGTTCACCTGTTGCATGAATATTAGCGACTAATAGCGGTCTAATATAGGTAAACACCATGAAATGCCCTGATACCAAAAGTAAGGTAATGGCTAACCCAAGTAATATTGTTGGGCGTTTTAATTGTGCAATAAAAGCGTTAGCAGAAGGTGGTGTGACCGTCGGTAAAGAGGGTAAAAGTACTACCATTAACAATAATAAAATACATGATAAGGCGCTCATTAAGAAAAATGCGCTGCGCCAATCCCACCATTCACCCATAAAAACGCCTAATGGAATCCCCACTACCGAGGCAGCAGCCACTCCACCAAAAATCATTGATGTTGCTAAATTAACATGTGCTGATGCCACTAAACGCGGTGCTATTCCACCTGCGATCGCCCATATAATGCCAATACACAAACCAATAAATAAGCGGCTAATTAATAGCAATGTAAAATGAGACGTGATTGCCGCAAGCAAGTTACATACAACGAGCAGTAGCGCACCCAAAATCAGCAATTTTTTACGATCAATTTGTTCGGTAAATAAAATGACCAATGGTGAGCAAATTGCGGCCACAACAGCGGGCAAAGTCATAAGTAACCCGCTCAAACCGATAGAAATAGAAAATTGATTGGCAATAGGGGTTAATAGGCCGACGGGTAACATTTCGGTGGTCACAACGATAAATGTGGCGAGAGTTAAGGTCAGTATTGCCCCCCATGAACGAAGCGTACTGATGCTATTTGAATGTTTAATGCATTGTGAAGACATAATCTACCTAACTAAAAATAAACTTGTTGAAATAGCATATAGGGGACATGATAGGAGATAAATATATCAAATGTGGCAATATTGGGGATGAAACGTGTCTAATTCAGCGTCTCTAGTGATGGATAACTTACTTGATTTAAAAGTCTTTGTGGATGTTGTTGAAACACTGAGTTTTACGAAATCAGCCGAACGGCTAGCGCTATCACGTTCAGCGATTGGGAAATGTATTGGACGACTAGAACATCGTCTACAAACTCGCTTATTACATCGAACGACACGAAGTATTCATTTAAGTGATGAAGGTCAAGTGGTGTATGAATCTGCCATTAACATATTGCAAGAGATTGAAAGAGTTGAAAATACATTAAGCCAAGGCCAGCAACAACCAAAAGGGTTATTAAGGATAACGGTACCTGTGGTATTTGGAAAACGTTTCATTTTACCTCTTGCTCAACGTTATCTAGCACAATGGGAACAGGTTGAGGTGGATGTGGATTTTAATGATGACTATTGTGATATTGTGCGCGATGGTTTTGATATTGCGATCCGTATTGGCGGAATGGATGATAACCGTTTAGTCCGTAAAGTCTTAGCCCCACATCGGTTAATCACGTGCGCATCCCCTGAATATCTCCAGCAACGAGGTGTGCCAGTAAACCCACAAGCATTGCAATATCACAGTATGCTGGTGTTTAGGCACCGAGGGTATAATGTGTCATGGAAGTTTAAAATTAATGGGCATTTGCAAAATTATCCAGCTCAAGGGCGTTTAGTATTAAATGACACCGAGGCTATTCTCGCCGCAGCTATAGAAGGACAGGGAGTGTGCCAGTTAGGTGCATTTTTAGTGAGTGAGGAAATCAAAAAAGGCCGATTAGTGCCAGTGCTAACCGAGTTTTCCCTGCCTGAGTCACCTATTTGTGCGCTATATCCGACAAAACGTTATTTACCCCCTAAAGTTCGTGAGTTTTTAGCGCTAATTGATGAGTGTTGGGAAGGAAGGGCAATTTGGGAGTGATTATTACGCTAAATAAGCCTGTTTTCAGTCAATTCCGTAAAGCAATTAAAAATCATTGAGATATGATAAATAGTAAGCAAATGGTTTGCTTGAGTAGAATTATTATTAATATATTTTTAGGTTTTATATGATTTACTTTATTTCAGATACCCATTTTTGCCATTCAAATATTATTAACCTATGTGACCGACCGTTCAAGAGTACCAGTCACATGAATGATACGTTGACTCATAACTGGAATGCGTATGTTACTGAGCATGATGAGATCTACATACTCGGTGATTTTTTATACAAGGGGAATGGTGCGGATGCGAATAAAATATTACGTCGCTTAGCAGGGAAAAAATATTTGATCCGCGGCAATCATGATAAATTTTTGGACGACCCTGAATTCGACCAATCGTTGTTTGAATGGGTTAAAAGTTATTACGAGTTGGAATATCAAAAACAAAAATTAGTGTTATTCCATTACCCAATATTAGAATGGCAAGGCTTCTTCCGTGATGCGATTCATTTATACGGCCATGTTCATAATTCAGGGAAAGACCCAGAGCAGTTTAAGCGCTTAGCGGTGTTAGGGCCCCGTGCTATTAATGTCGGCGTGGATGTAAATGATTTTTTCCCCATCAGCATTAAACAGATATTAAAAAAAGCCAATCGTTAACTGTCTTTTTTCGCATACAAATAAACTGAGGCTCTTGATACCCCTAAGTGCTGAGCCACCGTTTCCATGGATTTTTTGATATCTAACAGGCCTTCATTGCGTAGTACTTCAATTAAGTTTTTTCTTTCATCTACTTTCAATGTCCGTGGTGTCGCAGCTAAGGTGGCAGCATATTGGTCAATACGCATGCGGATGGCTTCTGCACCGTTAGGCTCAATATGCTCTTTTATTGGGCTATTACCTACGTCAATAAATTGCGATAACATACTTTGCATACTTCTAAATAATGTCATATCCAGGTTTAAGCACAATGCTGCAATGTATTGCCCTGACTCATCTTTAATACCAATCGAAGTGCTTTTTACTGGGCGTCCATCAGAAAATTGATTGGCGTAATTGGCAATAATGTTCGGAAAATCTGCAGATTCAATTCTTGCATGGCCGAGTTCGGTAGTTGGCTCACCAACTTGGCGACCAGATAAGTTATTATGAATAGAAAGGATCGAGTGTTCCGGATTTTTAAGGTCGTGTACCACCACTTCACAAAAAGGGGCAAATGTTTCACTAAGACCTTTCGCAATAATTTCAACTTGAGCCAGTACTGAATTATCTTTTTGATCTGACATGCTGTTTCCCTTCATCCATCAAGTGCTAATCCCTAATTTTAACCTATTTTTAGTATTGCTAACAGATGAAGGGCGGTGATCACTGTGAAACTAATTCTTTATAAAACTAGTTACTTATGAAACTAATTGTGCAAAGTGCTGAATATCAACATTACCACCGCTGACAATGATCCCCACACGCTTACCTTGAAACTGTTCTTTGTGGGCAAGGGCAGCAGCATAGGACAAGCAACCTGTCGGCTCAACGATAATTTTCATGCGTTCAGCATAAAATTTCATGCGATCTATAAGTTGCTCATCGGTTACAGTGAAAATATCATCAACCTTGTTTTTGATAACAGCAAAGGTGTAGTTACCTAAATGTTGGGTTTGCGCACCGTCTGCGATGGTTTTTGGCGTATCAATGTGCACAATTTCCCCTCGACGAAATGATTGTTGCGCATCATTGCCGGCTAAAGGTTCAACCCCATAAATTTGGCAGTTAGGTGATAATTTTCTGGTTGCAATGGCACACCCTGAAAGTAGGCCTCCGCCACCTAAGCAAACAAATAGGGCATCCAATTCACCCACTTCTTCAATCAGTTCTTTGGCTGCGGTACCTTGGCCAGCGATGATATCAGGGTGGTCATAAGGAGGAATAATCGTTAACCCTTGTTGAGTAGCGAGTTGTTGACAAAGCACTTCTCTGTCTTCTTTATAGCGATCAAAACGGATAACGGTGGCACCGTAACCTTGTGTAGCAGCCACTTTCACCGCAGGTGCATCATTGGGCATAAGAATGGTGGCTGGAATGTGTAAAAGTTGTGCCGCTAAAGCGATACCTTGCGCATGGTTACCGGAAGAAAATGCAATAACGCCCGCTTTTTTCTGTTCGGAGCTTAACAAACTCAACGCATTAAAGGCTCCTCGGAATTTAAACGCCCCCATACGCTGAAAGTTTTCACATTTAAAAAACAGTTCGCCCCCAAATTCTTTATTTGCGGTGGTTGATGTGAGAACAGGGGTTTTATGTGCAAAACCCGCAATACGTTGTGCTGCTGCTTCTACATCTTGATAGGTCGGTAATATTAATTCTGACATGATATAACCCCAATGAATAATAAGTAATTAAGCAGATATCGCAACGGCTTCAATTTCTAATGCTGCACCAAAATGAAGTTCAGCAACGCCAGTGACAGCACGGGCCGGGCGGTGATCGCCTATCCACTTAGCATAAATCTGGTTAAACAACGGCCAATTTTCCATATTTGTTATATAAACTCGAACTTGAACCAAATGCGCTTTGCTACAATTAACGGCATCTAAGCATGCTTGTAAATTAGCAAGCACAAGTGTGGCTTGCTCTTGGAATGCTACGTCAGTCATCGCATTGCCAAACTTATCAACGGGTAATTGCCCTGAGATAAAAACCAATCCATTTGCAGTAACACAGTGTGAATAATGCCCTTTTGGAGCAATGAGTGTCGGTGCATTCACACATTCAATAAGTTGATTCATATCTACCTCACCATGCACAAAATACGTTAGTTAGATTTTTAGTCTAATATTAGACTTAACGTTTGGTCAACGTTTTTCTTCGCGAATAAATTTGATGTAAATAGCAATAAACTGTTATCAGAATTATCGTCAACATAATAAAAAGAAAAATAGAGGTATAAGGCAGTTAATTAAATAATTCATTGGGTAAAGGTTAATTATAAAGAGTAAACCTATAGCTATATCCCTATAGGCAGAATTTAAAATCGCAAGACAGGTTTAATGATATATCTTAATTAAAAATGATTAAGAATAATCAAATTGTGACGATATCATTAAAATGATAAGAAGTTGTTATATAAATACTTTTAGGGATATCAGATGGCAAAGTTCACATTTAATCTTCTTTCAATTTTTGGGAAAAAAGAATCACCCGTTGCAGAACAATATTTACAAGAAGCGCTTTTACCTTTGTCTGTCTTAGATGAAGAACTACCTAAAACCGTTTTAGAGTATGTATTAAATGGAAAATCGCCAGAAGTATTGGTTCAATTAAGCCAATTGGATACCGAAAAAGCGGTTATTTTGCTCGATAAACCCGGCACCGTAGATTGGTGGTGGGGAGGGAATAGCTTTAATTCGAGCCAATATAATAAATTAATTCGCCAAGGGGCAAATGCAAGACATAAACTATATTCGAAAGTGGGCGATGGGATTACTTCATCACAAATTGCCCGTTTTGCTAAAGTTTTAGCGGCGGCATGCCAAGATATTAACATCAAAGTATTAACGCCTGAATTACCGTCGTGGGTAAGTTATTTAATGGGTGATGCATTTGCAAAAACCTATGATAATTCGCGGGATACTAAGTTAGAACACCGTAAACATTGGCATTTTGACCTACTAACGGAAATCATCGAACAAGAGACAGATAAACCAGCTAACACTATTTTATATATCATTTTCGATCGCCATCATTTATCTGATTACCATTATGATAACTTAAATCGGTTATTTGTCATTCCAGGATTCAAAGCGTATTTAATTGCAGAACAAGCGTTTATTAAGCAGACGTTAGCGAATAATTTATCTGCTGCAGGGCAAATACAGTTAATCAATACACTGAAGAAAGACGTTGAGCTTTATACGCTTTTTGCTGATGTATTAGTTTCTTTTGCTACTAGTTCGTTAAAAACAGTGCGTGCAGCCGCGGAACCCACAATGGCAATTTTACCTGCACAATCGGTAACACAACATTTAACACAAATTTTAACAGGAGGTACGCCAAAACAGCGTACCCAAGCTGCGGATTTGTTTGCCCGTATAGGCGAACACAGAGAGATATTAGCAGCGGCATTGACAACTGAAACCAATAAAACCGTACTGAAAAGTATTGAAAGTGCAATTTCGAGATTCTCAGTAATGGATACAGCCAGCCAAGTTGAAGAGGCTGAGTTGCCTGAGTTCGTTGAACTAGAAGATACACCACTGCCTGAAAGTGCAAAAGATATTTTAGTTAATAATTTCAATGAAATGCTGCAAAAGGCAAAGGAAAATGCAGAGAGTGAAATTGAAGAAAACAAAAAACAGAAGCACAGCTACAATTGGGCACAACGACATTATAAAGAATTCCAAAAACTCAATGCGCAAGCCTGCTGTAAGGTGATTGATAAGCTGAATTCAGGTAAGGAAATTATTACTGACCATGAATATAGCGTGGTGAAATTTAAAGAACGTATTACTAACTTGCCCGAATATACCTTATTCCATGCATTACGTCTTATCAGCCATAACCGAACAAATGAAGAACACTTATCCCATTATCATCTTACACGGGAAGTTCCACCGCGAATTCTTGGGCAAATTGAATTGCGCCAGCTAGAAAAAACGTTAACACAATGTCATTTTAAAAATGCAACACGGTTGATTGCAGACCTTTGTTTACGTTCATATGCTAATGGGTTAGCTATTTTTAACCAGCCAGCACAAGTTTGGCCGTTTTTCATTCAATATCCAGATTTTATTGCAGAAGCATTAGGTTTAATTCCTCAACAAGAAACGCAGCGTTATTATCAAGAATATGATGCGGCGAGTGGAATTGATGTCCTTGCAATGTTGCCGACCATTCCAGCGCGTTTTATTCCACGTATTATGGAGTTGGCTCTTGGGGAAAATAAAACCCATCGTCTGAGTGCGCAAAAACTACTAGAGACATTACCGAATATTCACCTTAACGCGGCAGAAGGGTTAGATTCAGGCAAACAAGAAATTCGTGTCACCGCCATTGAATGGTTGGCTCGTTTGAAAAATTCAGAGTCATTAAAACCACTCTATGCCTTATTAAAGAAAGAAAAACGGGAAGTTGTACGGGCGGCCTTGTTAACTGCACTGGAACAATTTGGGGAGGATATTTCCGGCTATCTTGCGCCTAAAGTGTTATTAGCTGAAGCGCAAAAAGGGCTAAAAGCGAAAGCGCCTGCCAGTATGGCATGGTTTAATCTCGATTCTTTGCCGGCATTAGCTTGGCAAAATAATAAACCCGTAGAAACAGATATTATTCGCTGGTGGGTAATTCTGGCCGTTAAATTAAAAATGCCAGCTGGTAATGGGTTACTTCAACGTTATATTGGTTTACTTTCGATAGATAGCCAAAAGAAATTAGGCAGTTTTATTTTAAATAGTTTTATCGGACAAGATATTGCTGGGCCGTCATTAGAAATGGCAATGGCAGAAGCAGAACGTGATGCTCCAAAACGCTTAGCTAATTATCAAGATTGGGTTAAACGCTGGCCTGAATATTATAGTCAGTATGAAAACTATACTTTAGAACAGACGTTTAATGAGATAAAAAATGAAGTTCTGCGCCGCTATTTAGGTTCCGCCATTAGTGATAAAGGGATGTTAGCGCTGATTTGTGGTATTGAAGGGCACCTTGCCGTAACCACATTGCGCAACTATATGCGTGATCATTACCAACGTCGCGCACAAATTGAAGCCATGATTGATGCAGTGGCGACAAGTAATGACCCTCTCATCATTCAATTACTGTTGTCTCTTTCTCGCCGTTATCGTACCGCGTCAGTTCAAGAAAAAGCGCGCGGACTTGTTGCTCAAATTGCTGAACGTAATGGTTGGAGCGCGGATGAACTTGCAGACAGAACAATACCGACTGCCGGAATGGATGAAACGGGTATTTTGGCACTTGAATACGGTGACCGTACGTTTACTGCGAAGCTGGACGCACAGCAAAAATTAGTTTTATTTAATCCCGAAGGCAAAGAAATCAAGGCATTACCCGCTGCACGTAAAACCGACAATGAAGAATTGGCTAAAGAATCTAAAAAGCTCTTCACTGCGAGTAAAAAAGAACTCAAGCAAGTCATTGAACTGCAAACGGCACGTTTATATGAAGCGATGTGTGCAGAGCGCCTTTGGACAACCGCAGATTGGCAGGAATATATCCAAGCGCACCCGGTGATGCGTGGCCTTATCGAAAAATTAGTTTGGATAGAAACGAAAGAGAACAATACCCTGAATGTATTTCGTCCATCGGATGATGGCAGTTTATTAAATTTAGATGATGACGAAGTGACGTTATCTGCTGACTCTTACATCAAATTAGCCCATGCCGCATTGGTCAGTGAAGATGAGCGGAAAGCGTGGATAACGCACTTTAAAGATTACAAAGTGAAATTTTTATTTTCACAAATGGAACATAAAATCCCTGATCTGGATCTGAAATTAACTGAAATTGAAGATCGTAAAGGGTGGTTAACCGACACCTATACCTTGCGTGGCGTCTTGACAAAAATGGGTTACCAACGCGGGCAAGCAGAAGATGGTGGGAGTTTTACCCATTATGCAAAACACTTCGCCAGTTTAGGTTTTTATGTCTATATCGAATTTAGTGGCAGCTATGTGCCAGAGGAAAATATCCCAGCGGTCTTGTTTTCATTAAGCTTTGAAAAATCACAACAAAGCTCATGGAACCGCAGCTATATCGAGTTAAAAGATATCCCACCTATCTTATTAGCTGAAAGCTATGCGGATTATTTAAAAGTTGCGGATGCGTGTGCAGGTTTTGATCCCGAGTGGGAAAAGAAAACACCTTGGTAAGTGGGTTTAACGTAGGATTTTAGAATGACTAAAAATAAAACAACAGAAGGGAATATTCTGCGTGAAAGCGCAGAAATTCGTTTTGCCGATGAATTGGCACGTTTAACCGAAGCGGATAAACAGAACCCGAAACCACAAGGGTGGTTGCGCTCACCTCGTGTTGTTAGGCAATTTATCTTAGGTGATGAATCACTCAATATTTCTGCAAAATTTTTCGGTGATGATGCTTTAGTTGACCGTGCAATTGTGACGTTATTAGGTAAACAAGGGTTAATGTTAGTCGGGGAGCCTGGGACGGCAAAATCCATGTTATCGGAGTTATTAGCTGCCGCAATTAGTGGTGATTCAGGTTTAACCATTCAAGGAACCGCGGGTACAACTGAAGATCATATTAAATATTCATGGAATTATGCATTGCTACTCGCTGAAGGCCCGACAGAGAAGGCACTGGTTAGCTCGCCATTATACCAAGGTATGCAAGAAGGTAAAATTGTGCGTTTTGAAGAGATCACGCGCTGCCCTCCTGAAATTCAAGATGTACTGGTTAGTTTGATGTCAGAAAAGCAAATGATGATCCCTGAAATGAAAGACAATGCACGGATCAGCGCGAAGCAAGGGTTTAATTTAATTGGTACAGCAAACTTGCGTGATCGCGGCGTTCATGAAATGTCATCAGCGTTAAAACGTCGATTTAATTTTGAAACGGTACGGCCTATCCAAGATCCCGCATTTGAAATTGAGCTGATCAATAAGCAATTAACCGTAGAGTTAGCTGACCTCAATGGTCAAGTAACCATCCCAAGCAACGTGATAGAGCTGTTGGTCACCACGTTCCAAGAATTACGTTCAGGAAATACCAAAGGTGGGGGCAATATTAAAACGCCAGACGCGGTGATGTCGACAGCTGAAGCCGTTAATATTGCTTATGCATGTGCACTTGAAGCCCATTACTTGGGTGATGGCACACTCAATGCAGGAGCAGTTGCACACCAGCTTATTGGCGTGGTTTTAAAAGATAACGCAGACGATATCAAACGGATGCGTTATTACATTGATAATGTCGCGAGAGAAAGGGCGAAACATAGCCAAGAGTGGAAAGCCTTTTTTGATGCTTCGAGGGCATATTGGCAATAAATTTTCATAACAAGGGTAGAGCCACTATGGTTCTACCAACCCTTCGTCATGATGACTGAATCAGTACAAGGCCATTCAAGACGAATAACCCTTAGGGAAATCAGCGGTGAGCTTGCTATCTATACCTTTACCAAAACGCATTGAAAATGCATTACACGACAGGCAACAACTTGAATCAGCCGGTATCTACTTTGCACCTATTCGGCATCATAGTCCTGCATGTGCATACAGCACGTTGTCGTTGATTGAACACATCGAACCTGACTATGTTTTAATCGAGGGGCCCGATAGTTTTAATGGGCTACTGGCGAGCTTATTACATCATGATACCCAGCCACCTGTCGCTATTATGGCACAAACAGAAGTAAAACCCGCACAGGTAGAAGATAAAAGTGACACTGTCACTCGATCTGCTTATTTTCCTTTCTGTGAATATTCCCCTGAATGGCAGGCGTTACAAATCGGCCAGCAACACCAAGCCCAGTTGCGTTTCATTGACTTACCATGGACAGCGCAAGTTAATGAAGACGAAGCCAATGATTTGCAATCTCAAAGTTTGCAGAAAGAGCGCTACTTAGCCCATAGCCTATTTATTAGCCAGCTTGCGAAGAAAAGTGGCTGCCGTGACCATGATGAATTATGGGAACAAATTTTTGAATTGCGGGCGATTGAACAACTCGCGGATTGGCAGACATTTTTCATGGATAGCTTTATTTGGTGTGGATTGGCACGACTTGATTATGAGCCCCAAGTCCTTGAATCAGAAGGCTCCATTCAGCGTGAACACTATATGCAAGCACATATCCAGACTATTAAAGCCCAGCACCCACAAGCTAAAATTGTGGTGGTGACGGGAGGATTCCATACCCTTGCACTTCTTGAAGGGTTAGAAGAGGCTCGCAATCAACAATTTAAGCTTTCTGCGGCACAACAAAAAACGTTTATTCAACAACAAAAATTGGGCGAACAAGACAAAGCTTGGTTTATTCGCTATAGCTATGACAAACTCGATGCATTAAATGGTTATGCATCTGGAATGCCATCACCTGCATTTTACCAACAATCATGGTTGTCATTATTGCAGCAGCGCCAAGCGCAGTTGACAGGCGATAGCCAGCCTACGCAAGCTTATCGGAACCGTTTAGGTGTTGCCTATCTTTCTAAAGTTGCGAATGTCTTACGTGAAAAGCAATTTGAAGCGGCTCCTGGGTTTTTATCGGTTAAACTTGCTGCAGAGCAAAGCATTCGCCTTGCCGTCTTTCGTGGGCATGCAGGCCCTGGGCGTTATGATCTGTTGGATGGGTTACAAAGCGTTTTTATCAAAGGTAGCTTAGATGAAAGCCAAATTGAACTTTGGCAGGAAATAAAAACCTGTTTTTCCGGCTTTTTACTCGGAAAAATTCCCAAAGGGACAGCAACACCTCCGTTAGTCACTGAAACTTATGAAATAGCAAAAAGCTTTCGTTTCAAACTTGATGACACATTAACTAAGGTGAGCCGCTTAGATGTTTATCGTAACCAACAACATCGTGCGCGCAGCCGATTTCTGCATTTATTAGCATTTCTTGATATCCATTTTGCTAAGCTTCTGTCTGGGCCAAACTTTTTGTCTGGTAACCAAATGGATTTATTATTTGAAGAATGGCAATACGCGTGGACGCCCAATGTTGAAGGGGAATTGATTGCATTATCGGAAAAAGGAACGCAATTAAAAGCTATCGCGTTAGCCCGTTTGTTTGAAATGGAAAAAAACTTAGAACAACAAGGGATTAGTCGCTCTAGCCAAAGTGCAGTTGCACTCCTTATGCAAGCCGCATTAATTGGGTTACATCAACGGACGCCCGCATTATTTTCTTTGTTGGATGGTTATATTCAGCAGGATACAAAGTTTGAATCATTGATTGCTTGTGGCCATAAACTGGTTCATCTATGGCGTGGGCGCCAATTCTTTGATATTGAAGATGGTTTTGCTATTGAGGCGCGTTTAGATGCCTTATTACAACAAGCATTTTATTGTTTTGCACAAATTACACAAGGGGATGAACAGCAGCAAGAGCTGCATTTTTCAGCATTACTTTCTTGCCGTGAATTAATCACTTTTATGCCTGAAATTAATAAAAACCATGACTACACCAATGATTTTTATCAGGCATTAGACCGTTGTGAAGGTCAGTTAAACCAGACACCTCTTTTAAAAGGCGCAGTGGATGCTTTGCGTTACCTTGGGGCGAAAATTGATGAAACCGTCCTGACAGATGAAATTAGGCGCGCGTTCAGCACAGGCAGTGATCCTGAAATGGCAATTGGCTATTTTATCGGTGTGATGCGAACCGCACCAGAGTTAGTCTTACGAATACCATTATTAATTGATATGTTAAATCAGTTGCTTAGTGAATGGGATGAAGGGCGTTTTATTCAGGTGTTACCTGATTTACGGTTTGCGTTTAGCCAGTTAACGCCTAAACAAAATGCACAAATGGCACAATATGTGGCACAAGACTTGGCGATTGAGGCAAAAGAACTCACATTGCACCAAACAGAATTTAATGAACAACAGATGATGGAAGTGATTCAACTCGAACAACAATTACAGAGCCAGCTGATTGAACTAGGGTTACAGGATTGGTTTGCGCGTGCTCAGGATGACAAATAATGAGTCATAAAAATACGACATTAACCCCTGAACAACTTCAATTGGCTAAGCGCTGGCGCTTAGTACTCGGGCAATATGCTGATAACGCACTGGGCCAAGCCACCTTTAGTGCTGAAGAGTTGAAAATAGAACGTTCTTTGGATTTTTTATATCGCCGAGAATACCAACGTCGAGGTTTAAAACAAGAAGCTGGGCGCCACGGCTCCTTAGATGCTTCCCAATTAACGGCGGTTAACTGGTTAAATCAAGCACGTAAATTATTTCCTAATAGTACCTTTGAGCGGATGCAATCCCAAGCGTTAGAACGTTATGAGATCAGTAGCTTACTAAAGGATCCGCAGGCGCTCAATGCCATGGAACCGACAAAATCCCTCGCAAAAGCCTTGTTAAGCTTACGTGGGAAAATGAATGAAGAAACCCGTGATGCTGTTAAAAATATTATACGTAAAGTGGTTGATGATATTTTAAGTCAAATGCGTAACCAATTTCGTCACGCATTAACAGGGCGGCGTAACCGTTTTCAACGTTCACTGATCCCAAATAGTCGTAATTTTGATTGGCGAGGGACTATCGCTGCCAATTTGAAGAATTACGATAAGCAAAATCAACGGTTAGTTATCAAAACACCTCATTTTAATTCTCGTCAGCAACAGCATTTACCGTGGGATGTGATCTTGTGTGTGGACCAAAGTGGCTCAATGGCGAGCTCTATTATGTATGCCGCTGTGTGTGCGAGTATATTGGCAGCATTGCCGACAGTGCGCGTCTCTTTAGTGATTTTTGATACTCAAGTGGTAGATTTAAGCCATCTTGCGCATGATCCCGTTGAAGTGTTAATGACCGTACAACTGGGTGGCGGAACAGATATCGCTAAAGCCATGCAATATTGCGAAAGCTTAATACGGAACCCAAAACGTACCGTGATTAGCTTAATTAGTGATTTTGAAGAGGGTGGCGCGCTGAATCATTTACTCAATTGCACACAGCGTTTGCATAGCCAACAAGTGAAATTATTAGGTTTAGCTGCGTTGGATGACGAGGCACTCCCTGTTTATGACCCTGAAATTGCCCAAAAACTCGCAGATAGAGGGATGCATGTTGCGGCATTAACACCGGAACATTTTGCGCAATGGTTAGCAGAGGTCATGCAATGAGTTGGAAAAACAGTTACCTACAGTATGACGACGACGCGTTAGTCGTATTTGCGAATGTGGGGTTACTCAGGCGCGCACGCAAAGACGTTGAAAACCAAAAGGTTAATCCAACGGACTTAGACCTTGGAACATTCACGAGTGATGGGCAATGTGTTTCTTTAGATGCGCAAGGGATCCAAAAAGCCACTTGCGATTGTCCAGCAACGGGATGTTGTAAACACATTTTGGCAGCAGTTTTGTGGGTTCAATCGAATACAGCCGCAGAAATGACTTCAGCAGAGCCGCTAGTCAGTGAAACGGTATTAAGTGAATTATTAGCATTATTACCAGAAGACCTAATCAAACAAACATCGAAACCTGATGTTCGTTTAGCGTTGAAATTTATGCAGCAATGGCAAGATAAAGAACTGGTTTATGAAGCACAATCTAACCAATTAAAAATTGGCCTACCAGAATATGATGAGCCAATTATTTATATGCGAGGTAGCGGTTTGCAGGGCATGATTTCATCAATACCTGAAAAACAAAAAAATGCAGTTCATCTCGCTATTATTGCAAAATTAATGCTTCAGCATGGCCAACAATGGCAATGGCCAGAGGAGATAAGCGTAGGTCAAACTCATCAACAAGAGCTTACCCAAGATGACAAAATGGTGATGGGTTCAGTCGACCAATTCATTCAGGATATGTTACGACAAGGGCTATCGCATATTAGCCAAAGCAGTGCTAGCCAGTTGCAATTACTGAATATGTCAGCACGTGCGGAAGGGCTGCCTCGCTTAGCCAATTATATGAAACGCCTTAGCCAGCAAGTTAAGCGCCTAGCCGACAAACATTTTACGATGGATGAAGGGCAAGTTTTACGGTTAATTGCTGAAATATCTGCTTATATGCATCAATTATCAACAGCCAATGAACATCAGCTTATTGTACTCAAAGGGTTACAAAGACGGCAGTATACCGACCAACCCATAGAGTTTGATTTGTTGCCTATCGATGCGAACTGGTGGAAAACAGATAGCGGTGCGATCGGTGCTACATTGAGTTTTTGGGATCAACAAAATAAAAAAATTATTCAATGTACACAGGGGCGTGGAAATAGCCTTGACCCGACGTTTAACCGGCAAAATGTTTGGCAAACCTTGGCGTTATGGAAACACCCCGCAGAAAGTTTGATGAAAAGCCCCTTTAAATTGCATTCACCAAGGTTATCAGAGGAAGGGAAAATATCAGCCAGCGGTGAAAGCTATGCAGTTAGCGGCAAAGATAAGGGGTTAACAACCGATGATTACCTTAATATCAAAGCTGAATTCGGTTATACCGACTGGCAATCAGCGGCTAACGAATTACCGACATTTATACAAGAGAATAGTTTTTCGCCCATTTTATTGCATATTACTGATTATGAACCGCTCTATTGGGATGAAACAGAACAATGTGTATTGTGGACGGTGATTGATTCACAAAAAAAACGGGCGTTTTTACGGCTAAATTGGCAAGGAAGTGATGACCATAAAATTGAAGAATTGCGTTTTATTACAAAGCAGCAATGGCCAATTTGTGCTGTGACGGTACAGGTGAGCCACTCACAAGAGATGGTTCAGTTAATACCCAAAACATTATGGTTAAAAAAAGAACATGGTATTGAGCTGTTCTATTTAGACTTTGAAAGTACACCGCGTAAGAAACAACGTTCAGGTTTTTTTAATAAAATCATCGAATATATGGCGAAAAAACAGCAAAAAAACCAAGTTTTTGTGCCTGAATTAACGTTGGCTAGTCAGCTTGTTCGGCCGATACTTTCAGTATTAGAAACACAAGCGTGTACAGGAAGGCAACGCTTGTCTCAGACTCAACAAGATGAAATAGCGTATGTTATTAGAACACTTGAGGATTTGGGGGCGCTTTGGTTGGCTAATCAGTTCAAACCTTTGGTGGCTTCTGGCGCCATACAACCCCAATTACTTTTACAGTTAGTCTATTTATGTAGCCATTTTGAACGGTTACAAATGCCATTACCTTTTCAATTTAGCCAATAACATGAGGGGAGGTATTCCCCCATGTTATGTTCAACACAACGTATTATTATTCATTAGATTCAAATGATGCTAAGAATGTCCGTAATAACTGGTTCAACGCATGTTGTTCTTGTTGAGACAATTTAGCGACGAGGCGAGCCTGGTTTTGTGTATGTGCTTCAATAAGTTGGTTAATTAACGTTAGCCCTTCGGGAGTTAACGAAACCAAAAAACCGCGGCCGTCATCAGGGTTAGTATGGCGGCTGACTAATCCCACTTTTTCCAATTGGTCTATTCGGTTGGTCATTGTCCCCGATGTAACCATCAACGTTGATAACATTTCTCCCGGGCTCAGCGTATAGGGAGCACCTGCGCGCCGCAAAGTCGCGAGTACATCAAAGCTTGAACGGTTAAGGCCAAATTGAGCGAAGACCTTTTCCATTTCCCGAGTTAAGTGGAACGCGACATTACCTAGCCGACCAATTAGCCCCATTGGGCTAATATCGAGGTCAGGGCGCTCTCTTTCCCACTGTTGAGTGATTTTATCTATTCTATCCATAGGCAAATAATGGCGGTTATTTATCTTGACGTCAAGGTAAAATGCACATATCTTGACGTCAAGATAAATTAAGAGAATAGAAATATGAATCGTATAACGGTTTTAGGGTTGACAGCATTAGCACCAATTGTGTGGGGAAGCACATACTTAGTGACAACAGAGATGTTACCAGCAGGGATCCCATTAACATTGGCGGTATTACGTGCGTTACCCGCAGGGTTACTATTGATACTTGTGTTACGAAAACTCCCCGAAGGCATTTGGTGGCTGCGGGTAGTGGTATTAGGTGTTTTAAACTTTTCTTTATTTTGGTGGCTATTGTTTATTGCTGCGTATCGCTTACCTGGTGGTGTCGCCGCAACGGTTGGCGCTGTACAACCATTAATTGTGCTATTTTTAAGTCGCTGGCTGTTAAATAACCGTTTATCTGCGGTATCTATTATGGCATCAATAACAGGGGTATTCGGGGTGGCTATACTGCTCTTAACACCGAATGCGGCTTTGGACCCTTTAGGTATTATTGCTGGGTTAGCAGGGGCGCTTTCAATGGCAGCAGGGACGGTTTTGAGTCGTCGATGGCAGCCACCAGTCAGTGCTTTAACCTTTACTTCATGGCAATTAACGGCGGGAGGATTAGTATTATTACCATTTGCCATTATATTCGAGCCGGCTTTGCCAACGTTAAATTCACTAAATTTAATTGGGTTAGGGTATCTCACGCTTATTGGCGGTGCATTAACTTACGCCTTATGGTTCCGCGGACTTGCAATATTAGGCCCAAGTTCAGTGGCGTCGCTGGGTTTTTTAAGCCCCGTGAGTGCGGTGGTTTTGGGATGGTTTTATCTCAACCAACAGCTTAGTACCTTGCAATTTATCGGCATGGTTGTCATTTTACTCAGTGTGTGGGCGAGCCAGCGAGCGGAAACAAGAAAGGTCATTCTAGCTTATCAACGTTAAAGTCAACTCTGTAGGTTGCTCATTGAATGTGATGAGCAACTTTTTTTCCTGTGTTAACATTCATTAGAGCATTCAATCAGACTATTAAACAGTGGCTAATATGTTATTTCCTGATGAAGATAATACCGTACAAATTGCACCAGAGGCTTTTTTACTCAAAGGGTTTCTACTGGGGCAAACTGATGCATTATTGCAGTCATTAAACAACATTATTGCAGCTAATCCCTTAAGGCATATGACGACACCAAATGGCTACTCAATGTCTGCCGCAATGACTAACTGCGGTGACTGGGGTTGGGTAACTGATGAAAAGGGATATCGCTATAGTCAGCGTGACCCTGTCACTAATGAGCCTTGGCAACCGATACCAATTCCCTTTATTCAATTGGCCATTTCTGCAGCGAGTACTGCTGGCTTTGATCATTTTATCCCTGATGCTTGCTTGATTAACCGCTATGCCGTTGGCGCGGCGATGGCATTGCACCAAGACAAAGACGAAACTGATTTTACTCAGCCGATTGTCTCTTTTTCTTTAGGGTTACCCACAACATTTGATTTTGGTGGAGTAACACGAGATGCGCCAAAAGTTGCTATTTATATAGAGCATGGCGATGTTTTGGTATGGGGAGGCCAGTCACGATTAAATTACCATGGGGTGCGTCGAGTTAAATCAGGTGTACACCCGTTGTTAGGCCCGTATCGATATAACTTGACGTTTAGGCGCTCTCAACCCTGAATTCACCTTTTACAGTATGCCAATTTATCAATGAAATAGACTATGAATGACTTAATATTTAATTTCAGTAGCTTAAATAATATTAATCGTTAAATTTAGTATATGTATAGAAAAAATATCATTGAATAATGAATTGGAACCCCCTATAAATGATGGCTATGAATTAATATAACTAGTTATTGATAGGTAAGTGAATGTATAGCTTTTTAAATGATTATAACGAAATAGCTCATCCGGCAGTTATGCAAGTTCTAAATGATTTATCAGGGAAACGTTTCAAGGGTTATGGCACTGATGAGGTTTGTCGTCGCGTAGCAGATAAAATTAGATTAAGAATAGGCCAGCCTAATGCGGATATTCATTTTTTTAATGGCGGTACAATCACTAACCTAACCACGATTTCCCATGTTTTACGACCTCACCAAGCGGTTATCACCGTAGACAGCGGGCATATCGCAGTCCATGAAACGGGAGCAATTGAAGCAACAGGGCATAAAGTCATCACCGTTGACTCGTTAACAGGCAAATTAGCACCAGAACACATCATTAAGGTGCTGTCTGAGCATAATGATGAACATACGGTCCAACCTAAGCTTGTTTATATTAGTAATTCAACTGAAATTGGTACCATTTACTGTAAAGAAGAGTTAGTTGCGTTACGTGAGGTTTGTGATGCTCATAACTTACTGTTATTTATGGATGGTGCTCGCTTATCTTCAGGCTTAATGTCGAAATATAGTGATCTAACGATTGAAGATGTTGCGCAGTTAACTGATATTTTTTATATCGGTGGAACGAAAATTGGCGCATTAACCGGGGAGATCTTGGTGATTTTAAACCCAGCACTGCAATCTGATTTTCGTTTTAGTATTAAACAAAAAGGTGGGTTACAAGCAAAAGGTTGGTTGCTCGCTGCTCAATTTGAACCATTGTTTAATGATGATTTGTATTTTAAATTGGGGCGTCATCTTAATGAGATGGCAGCACAATTAGCTTCATTTTTTGCTGAAAAGGGATTTCAGTTTCTTGCGCCCGTTGAATCAAACCAGGTTTTCGTTATTTTCCCAGATGCACTGGCGAATAAATTATTAGGGCATTATCAATTAAGTCAAATATGTAAACCGACACCAGAGACGACCTGTATTCGTTTTTGTACCTCGTGGTCAACAACTCAGCAAGATGTCGATAAATTAAAACAAACTTTCCAAACTCTAATTTAGATAATTCATTAACCCAATAAATATTTCCGCTCTTTCGCCTATATTTATTGGGTTTTATTTATCATGATGGCCGTTTATTGATGATTTTACTGAGCAATTATATTGTTGGTACTGATTAAATATCCGTGCCAGCGAAAGGTAACGCAGAGCTAATCTTTCGAGAGTAATAGCCCTGATAACATTATATCTATGGCTTCGACACTTTTCTTTAGTCGCTGTTGACTATCACCTTGTGAGATCCAATAAGCGGCCTCAGCGAGTCCACCATTGATTAAAAAAGCCAATGCATGGGTATCAATATTTTTAATAACGCCATTTTGGGCTAGCTCATGAAGCAGGCGTTCAATTTGTTCAGTACACTGTAAGTTTGATTTAGCCAAAAAATCGCCTAAAACGGCTTTCGCATCCCGCAAAATAATTTGTTGATACTCCGGTTCTAATGCCATTTCTAAGTAGGCGTGACAACGCTGACAAAAACTGTTCCATAGGTCTTCTGTATGGAGAGTAATTGCTTGTAAACGGGCATTCATTTGTGAGTCAATTTGTTCTACAACGGCAGTAAATAAGCCTTGTTTATCACCAAAGTGGTGGTAAAGGGCGCCGCGTGTGAGATTAACGCTTGCTGCTATTTCATCCATTGAGGTTTCTGCATAACCAAGCCGGCTAAAGTGCTCTCGTGCTGTAGTTAATAAATTTGCACGTGTTTCTGCCATTTGAGCTTGCGTTCTTCTTGCCATTAAAAGCCTCTTACATACATAGCGTATAATTATTTACATTCAATGTGTATGATTATATCATGATTATACATACACAAAGTATGTATAATTAAATTTCATTTTGGAGTTCATATGATAGGTCGCTATCAGCAGTTATTTCAGGCAAAAGAAAACCAACGTTTTGTGATAGCGGGGTTACTGGCGCGTTTATCGTTACCGATGATGGGGATCGGGATCATCACCTTGTTAGCGCAACTAAAAGGAAGCTATACCTTAGCAGGGCTTGTTTCTGCAACTTTTGTCTTAACTTATGCGTTGCTATCCCCACAAGTTTCTCGCTTAGTGGATAAATATGGTCAATTTCGCGTCTTGCCGGTGGTGACCGTAATCAGTGTGCTAGGTGTGTTTATTATTATCCTTACCACGTGGTTATCATTACCCGATATTGGCTTATTTATCGGAGCGTTATTAACGGGGGCGATGCCCAGTATGTCTGCCATGGTAAGGGCTAGGTGGACTGCGCTGTATAAAGATCAACCCATACTACAAACAGCCTATTCATTAGAAACCGTATTTGATGATGCCACTTTTATTGTTGGCCCTCCGTTATCTGTCGGGATCACTGTCGCTTTATTTCCTCAAGCAGGTTTACTGGTTGCGGCAATTTTATTAGCCGTGGGAATGGCTTTGTTTATTTCACAGCGAAGCACAGAGCCTAAAGTTGTGGCGCATGACTCTCTTGTACTGGCGAATAAATCAATTATTTCAATGATTGGGTTGCAGTTGTTGATTGTATTAATGATTGCTTTAGGTGTGATTGTTGGCAGTGTGGATATTTTAAGTGTCACGTTGGCTCAATTACAACAGCAACCAGCGATGGCCAGTTTAGTGTTATCGGCCTATGCGATCGGTTCATGTGCAATGGGTATCGTATTTGGCGGGTTAACCTTTAACACACCGTTATCACGCTTGCTATTCCTCAGTGGCTTAATGACGTTTCTTTCTATTGTGCCAATGTGGTGGGTTGTAGGCGTTTATTCTTTGTCTGCTGTGGTATTTATTTCAGGGTTATTCTTTGCTCCGACGATGATCATTGCAATGACATTAGTTGAGAGAATTGTTCCACAGAATAAATTAACAGAAGGAATGACATGGTTACTCGCAGGGTTAAATATTGGCGTTGCGATTGGTGCGATGCTAACGGGTAAAATGGTGGATACCTACGGTCCTTATGCAGGTTATGCCGTCGCAATCTCCGGTGGCGTTTTAGTTTTCATTTCAACGTGGCTGAGCTACTTACGGGATAAAACACAACAAAAAATGGCAATTGAATGTGAGAATTACCATTAAAAACAACGAAAATATAAACCATGTAGTGATAAAATCATAAAAAATAATTTAATGAGGTAATTTCATGCATTCTCCAGTCTTTCGCACTGCCACACTTGATGATGTTGACGCCTGTTATACGATTGAAATCGAATCCTATGAAGGGGATGAAGCGGCAACAAAAGAAAAAATAGCAACACGGATTCAGCAATATCCAGACGGTTTTTTATGTATGGAATTAGCCGGGGAAGTCGTTGGTTTTATTAATTCGGGTTGTGCATGGGATGTTGTGATGTCGGATGAAGAGTTTAAAGAACTCATTGGGCATGATCCACAAGCACCAAATGTCGTTATTATGTCAGTGGTCGTACATCCCAAATATCAAGGTAAAGGCTATTCATCTTTACTGATGAAAAGGTTTATCAATGCCATGAAGGAAATGAATAAAAAAACGATTCATCTTATGTGCAAAGAACGCCATATTGACCTGTATAAGCATTTTGGCTACCAATATGTTAAACCGTCAGAATCTGACCATGGCGGAATGACGTGGCATGAAATGGTAATGAAACTGTAAACCTATTTTCTCAAGCTCGCTATTTTGAGGCAGTCTGAATGAGCTTGGGAGTTTTTCAATACGAAGTATCTAACGTGTAGTTTTGTTGTCTGATATGATATCTCATCATAGATAATCACCATTTGGGAAGTAAGAATGATAATTTGGGTTGATGCGGATGCATGTCCAAAAGTAATTAAAGAAGTTTTATACCGAGCAGCAGATAGGGAAAAAGTGCAAATAACATTTGTTGCGAACCAGCGTTTAACGGTACCCTCATCACCTTTTTTAAAAACCTTGCAGGTACCTGCAGGATTTGATGTAGCGGATAATGAAATTGTATTACGAGCTCAAAAAGATGATTTAGTGATCACGGCAGATATCCCATTAGCCGCAGAAGTTATGGAAAAGGGTGCCAATGCATTGAATCCTCGTGGAGAACGCTATAGCGAAGCGACTATTCGTGAGCGCCTTAATATTCGTGACTTTATGGATACCATGAGAGCCAGTGGCATCCAAACGGGAGGGCCTGCAAGTCTAAACCAAAAAGACAGGCAACAATTTGCTAATGAGTTAGATAAATGGCTGTTGCAACGTAAGAAATCACTAACGTCATCATAAGCCAGCACATTTTTTGATTTAAGCTCAGAAAATGTGCATAGTAAAACAGAATTACAATCTATACCGTGTCTATAATGGTTAACCTTAAATTTTTGAAGAAGAATGATGGACCCATTACACAGTATTATCATCACGCTATTCTTATTTATACTGACCTTTTTTAATCCTGGAGCAAATTTGTTTATTGTGGTGCAAACCACATTGAGCTCCGGTAAAAAAGCAGGATTAACTTGTGGTTATGGTGTGGTGCTAGGCAATGCCATTTATTCGGGGCTTGGCTTATTCGGTCTTGTCACATTAATGGCTGAATTTGGCTCATTATTTTCACTGATTAAAATTCTTGGTGGCTTATATTTGCTTTATTACGCGTTAAGTGTATTTAATAACAAAACACAACTTAACCTGTCCACCGAAAATACGACGGAACATTTCCCATCTGGTGTCTATTTTAGGCGAGGGCTAATTTCTGATTTATCAAACCCCCAAACCGTTTTATTTTTTATGAGTATTTTTTCAACGACCATTTCGCCATCAACACCATTATGGGCTAAGTTAGTCATTTGGCTGGGAATTGTTATTGCATCATTAATTTGGCGGGTTATTTTATGCCAAACATTCTCTTTAACTTCTGTTCGTAGAACCTATTCACGAGTTCATAAGGTGGTCGGTAAAGGTGTTGGGTTAATTCTAGGAGCGTTGGCAACAAGGTTGATTTACCAAGGGTTCAGCGAATTGGCTATGAAGAAATCACTGTTCTAGATTTACTGATTATGAAGAAATCACCGTTCTAGATTTACTGATTATGAAGAAGTCATTGCTATATAAAATAGCCTCAGACTTTACGATGAGGCTATTTGCAGTGGAATAAAATGAATTTATTGATGCGTTAACCAATGTTCAACTTCTTGATAATTACCGCGAAAAATGATGCGATGTTGTTTTTTACTTAATTGATAGCGATACATTGGGTCGTAATACTCATTCAACAATGGGATTAACCAAGAAAAATGTGTCTGGGTATCTCCGGTTACTTTTTGGTCTGCTAAAGCACGCTCAAGTAAATGCGTCAATTCGATTGTCCGTTGTGATCCTAACCGTTTACGGATGGCAAACAGACCATGATGTAAATAGTCACTATATTCCTGCCAGCCACGCTCGAAACCAAAAGTCGCTAAAAAATCTTGCGTCATACGATCAAAATATTCATATTTTAAACGCTCAAGACGTAGTTCAAAAGGGTCATTAATAATAGCGATTGGCGCTTTTTCCATTTGTGTGCGTAGTTCAAGTGGCAGGCTATTCGCACCAATGGCTCGCCCTTCATCTTCCAGTACCCAACGCTGACATTTTTGGGCTTTCTTCAATAGCGTAACTGCTAAATAATTTTCAAAAGTGGCTTGGGTGTGCTGTTGTTGTAATGTACGACCAAACGAAGAGCCACGATGATGTGCGAGACCTTCTAAATCAATTCCGTTCGCTAAATGATGTACGAGAGTGGTTTTACCATTACCCGTACAGCCTCCCACTAAAATAATAGGACGTTGAACCAATTCATTAACGGCATCAATTGCTGTTTGTCGTAATGTTTTGTAACCACCATTGATGAGAGGGTATTCAATACCGGCCTCTTTTAACCAAGATTGCACGATATGTGACCGCATGCCACCGCGTGCACAGCAGATATAGCCATTCGTATTTTGTTTACAAGTTGCTATCCACGCAGTGATCCGAGCCATTTTAAGGTCACCACTGACAAGCTGGTGGCCTAATTCAACAGCTTTAGCCGAACCTTGTTGTTTATAGCATGTACCAACAGCTGCGCGTTCATCATCATTCATCAAAGGCAGGTTAATGGTATTCGGCATTGACCCTTGTTGAAATTCGATAGGCGCTCTGACATCGATGAGTGGTGTGTCAGTGGTTAAGATTTGACGAATATTTTGCGAAGAAATGGTTAATTCCATAATAACAGCGAGATTCTTTAAAGTTGCAATGGGGTTACTATACTCTTAATCCTATTGCTTGGCATTAATGTTAGGTTTAAAACGAGGGTTAGTATTTTATTGCGTAATAATGATATATTGTCGTTAGGTATTTTAATATGAGTAAGGGGTAATACGATGAAGATGCTAACGATTCAAGAAATGACCGAAACTCAAAAAATCCAAGTGCGCACGAGACTCGCGCAAGAAAGGAAGAAACTAGGCCGTGAATTAACCAATTCTGAGCAGAGCAAGGTAAGAAAACAAATTATTACCGAAATATCTCAAGAAGTCGAAAAACAAGCTAAAAAACGACGAGCAGAAAAGAAAAAAGATAAATTAGTCCCCAGTGATACAACATACAGTTGGTCTTCACAAAATCACAAAAGAGGGTATCGTTAATTTTTAATCAGAGTGTTCCGCTAGTGATTTGCATTAAGTAATTGTAATTTTATGCAATTCAAATCATTAAAAGACCTCTAAGATGAAAAAGATTGCGTTATTATTCTTGTTATTTAGTAGTTTTGCTGTCGCAAAATCCAATTATCATGGGAAACTATCCCGTAATGATTCTGTTGTTGTGCATGTTTGCGCTTTATCTCCTTTTTCTAATTTCTATGCAGAAGCTGCAATGTCCGAGCAAACAGCACGACACAAAACCTCTCGGCGTTGTGAATTAGGGCAAGGGCAAGGCAGTATTTTTTGTAAAGCTCAAGATGCGAAATGCAGCACCAGTAAATTATCGTTTGGTGATCAATATATTGAAGAAAGCCTAGTTGTTTACGCTAAATCGTGGCAAAAGGGCGATTATATTGAAGTCTTTGACGACATTCCGTATCTTTCCCGTCACCATTTTGCAGATAAAATATCTTCTTATACAATTCCTGATGGTTGGTCAGTACGGTTTTACGAAGGGGATAATTACACGGGCAAATATCATACAGAAATGGGTGGTTCACACAATACGCTGGGATATAGCCAAAAAACGCGCTCAATCAAAATTATGAAACGGCCATAAAGTAAAGGCCAGAGTGTCTGGCCCCGTACTTTCATTCCATAGTACGAATATGGGGGGCAGTTTAAACATATCGGAAATATTAGATACACAAACTTGTTAGTATCTATTTATCTGCAAAATCACATTAATTTTTTCTTTTGCTGGTGGCCTATTATTCTCTTTTTTTATTGGCGGCTAGATTAAAATTAACTTTCTTATTCTGATTACGGATATGTTCTTTAATTTCTTTTTCTAAAAATGGCAAATCACCGGTACAAATTTTATCTAACGTCAGGAGCCATAGGTGAACTGTATGAACACCTTCACGAGCAGATGAGCTATATCATTTCTGGCTCATTTATTTAGCCGCTTTTCTCTATTTACTGATTATGGTATTTCAACAGATAAAAGAAATATTCCAGAATATTCATTTGGGGGAATATCTTTTGTTTTAATTAATTGACTAGAAACCTGAAATTGCTTTTGGGTAAATGCATCAACGCGCAGTGTGGTTTCAGGAGAACCATCAATATTAATTTCTGATTCTAGACCATCTGCAATAAATATAAAATTATCGCCATCAAGCCCAGCAGTCGCTGTAATTTTTACATCGGTTGTTTCTGTACAGCTCACACGAAAATCAGCAGAGACCTTATCACCATTGAGTGAGCTATTCGATAATGTGCCATGATCTAAATAATCAGGTCCGTCGATATTACAACTAATATTGGTTGGGTCTAGCGGGGAACATAATATAATCGGATTATTCGCTGTTTGAGCTATTTGCATCTTTTGGCGATATAGAATCCCTAGGTTAAAACAAAAGCCGACCCCCGGCCTTCTTGGATAAAATTGCCAGCGACCTTGTATTTTTTTATTCAATAAATTGCCTTTTTCTAGCGCTCTGGCAACTTCACTAAAGGTGACGGGTTTTTCATCCCAAGTGCTTCTTTCGGTTAACCTAACTGAATGGGTATCGAAACTAACAATATGTGAGTTTCCTGCGCCATAGTTACCATCTGCATAGGTTCCCCACGAACCAAGTTCAATATCGCAAGGGCAGGAACCGGAAGTTTGCATGGCCATCGGGCGGTTATCATGCTCTAAATCACCACGTAAAATATACCTAGCTTCGATCCAAGCACCATAATCAGCAACAAATTCACCTTGAGCAGCAAACTCGGCATGAGCGCCTTTTAACGATGAAATAAGTAATAAAAGGGTGAAAATAATTTTTTTCATAATATTATTGCCAAATGCGCTATTCATAATAAATATTAAAAGTTGTTGTAGCCGTGAAATCGCCAAGCTGAATACTCTTATTATTAATAGCCTCTTCCTCAGCTAAAATATAGGCTTTAAAGGCAATATCAGTAGGAAAGCTATTTTTAGCATTCACCTGTAATGGGTAATGGGTATTTAATTGAATTTCACCATGCTCATTCATTAATTTAATACCATAACCCGCATTTCTGTTATCGCTATCAATTGCCACGGCACCTTTGATATTCGTATTTTCTATACCAGTAAACGCCATCGAGTAGGAAAAGTCAGGTAAATATTCACAGTCAGAGAGTGTGATAACAAATGGTTGTATAACATCTCTTTTCTTGTAGAGGTCTTTATCATTAACTTCATTAAAAGCCACAATTAAATCAGAATCACTATTGATATTGCAGGGCGTGGCATTCCTCAGTACACCTGAAAAATTAACTTGATCGGCGAATGTAATATTAACTGATAAAAAGCACAGTAGAATAAACATGTTTTTTTTCATTGATATGCTACCGTTAATGTCGCATTTGCAGTAAACGCACCGGCATACACTCGTGCTGAATTCGAACTGTTTTTGACTAAGCTGGCTTTCAGATCTGGTGTATCGCTATCTGAGCGATAAGTATATGTAAAATCTGAGTTTAGTTTTAATGAGCTAGAACCTTGATAAAGTTGTAATGCGATATCATCCTGCTCATTAATTGCCAATAGATCTTTGTCAAAATCAGATGGTGCACCATCAAAGCTAAAAACAACATCAGTTCCAGATGAAATCCCATTGCATTCCCATTCAAAATCAATGTCTTGTATATAAGTTTTTCCATCTTTTGTTGGTACAAGAGCGACCACTAAATCATCCCCAAAATCAATATTAATAGGGCGATTATTGTTGATAACACAAGGTACACCTTCTATTAAACGCCCACTAAAATTTACGGGCACAGCCGATGCCGTATTTATTGTGATGATAAATAATGGTAATAAAAAATGTCTTATTTTCATAATAAAATATCCTAGTGGTATCCTACAGTAAGAGTTGCGGCCGTAGAAAATTCACCACCAACAGGCCGAATTCCATTTGCTAATGCTAATTCAGCAGTTAAAGCAGGTAAGTTTGAGTAATTATCTATGTAATAACGACTCCCGATCACCATAGGTTTATTATCAATGAATAATTTAATATTAAGCCCTGGCGTATCGGAGACATCAAGGCTATTTGTTGTTTCACCTTGAACACCGTCAAAAATGAGATATAGCTCATCGAAATTAGAGTCACAATATAAGTCATAGTCAATGGCTTCTATGTATTTACCTGAATCTATTTGAGATATGACAATATCATCACCAAAATCTACAAAGATGGCTTCATTATCGTTTAAAACACAACCACCGGATAACACATTCACTTTTACCGTGACAAATTTGCCATCAGCCCACGTGAAAGCTGGTAAAAATAATAGTAAATAGAAGCATAGATATTTTATTATTTTAAGCATTAGGTTATCCATCTTTAGTAAAGAATATTATTTTACTGGTTGTGCTTGGCACTGAGTTGCAGAACAATGAAAAGATAAATAAACTTGCCCACCATAGTCATTGATGTAATTAATAACAGGGGTTGTACCGAGTTGCTCTGCACTAATGGATAATTTTTTTTCTCCAAATGGCTCAACATCGATTACTGTAAAATTAGCTAACTTCTCAGCCGACTGGCTCTTTTTAATGCTATTTAAAATAATAAAATAAGGTGTAGGATTTTTTGCATAGACACCATCACTTTTTTTAATCAAAACAAGCTTATTTTGCCATGGTGAATTTCTCATTTCAGTTGAATCCATGACTAACGAAGCTGGGCGATAAAATAATTTGACGCGTGTTTGAAGTGCAATTTGTAATACATTACTTTTTTTACTTGCCGGTGGGATTTCTCGTAAGTTAAAGAAAAATAAACTTTCTCTATCTTGAGGTAATTTCCCAATATCAGGTAAAGATTCAATACGTAGTTGACTAGTTTGCCCTGCATTTATACGCTGAATTGGTGGTAATATCGTAAAGTAAGATGTAAGTTTTTCACCGTTAGCATCTTGTAGCCATCCTTGAGCTAAATAAGGTAACTGAGGGTTTTTATTACTTATAGTTAATGACACGGAGTTGCTATTCCCATCAAAAATAACTCTGGTTCTGTCCATTGAAATTGCAGAATACGCATGAGTTGCTACTAAGCTAGTTAATAGAAAAGTGGATATTTTTTTCATCATGATTGATTACCTTTTAATGAGTTTTATTAATTACAGGGTAATAATAATTTGTCATAAACATTGTGTTCTTCAATATTTTGTGGAAATTGAATAACACATTCAGAACCTTGCCATGAAACAGTCATTGTTTCTCCAGCACGAATACCACCAATATAGGCCTCTCCTTGGTCCCCGATAATACCTGTTACCTTTTCGTCTTTATTTTTAATGTCCGAGGCAAAAGGAGGATAACTGCCATCTTTTAGTCGTAATATCACCATTAATTTTAAGCCATAAATAACATCAAAATTACGGTAACCAATCGCTCCCTCTGTTAATGTTGATTGTGTCACTGATTCTGCAACTTCAACGTTTTTTGGTAGTTGGTTAATATCGATAACTAAGTTACTTTTATAGTAACTATTTAAATCAGGTATAATTGCTGTCCCAAAACGATTAGAGCGTATATGGCTGCCGTTATATTTAATAGGAACGTCTTTAACACCGTTTGTATCAACAAGAATACGGGTTCCACCTAATGCAGTGATAGGGTGCAGACCAACTCCATAACCCGTTAATGTCATTCCACCTTGTAATGTAGATGAGACATTCATTGAGCTATTACTTATATAGTTAAAGCTAGAATTAAAATCAGTACTATTCCCTTTATGGGAGTAATATCCACTAAGTAAAGCACTATGTCTGTTGTTACCGACACTGAGTGATGCGTTATTTTTTGCATCAATTCGGGTATTTGCAGTCAGTTTATTTGTATTGTCATTCTTTCCGTTATAGGTTGAGTAGTTAATATTTGTCCCACTGGATAAAGGAACTGAAATACTCATGTAGGCACCATTATCATGGTAACTCTGCATTTTACTGCTAAAAACATTAATGGATAGGCCGACATTACTGAACATTTCTGTATCTGAGTACTTTGAAAATGTTAGGTTGTATCGATGGCTATTTGGCCTGTTCCAATAAGTTTGGTGGTTATAGCTTAAATTCATCGATGAACGCCAATCAGTAAAATTTTTACTTATCGAAGCGGTATACAAATTTTTATTAAATCCAGTATAAATTAACTCCTGATCATTATTATAATTAATGAAGTCTGTCATCGTCATAAACTCACGATCAAGGACTCGTTGTGTTGATAACATCAGCTGACTATTTTGTTCTTGAATGCTTTTAAAATAATCGATTTTAATCGATTTCCCTTTACGTGCTGATTCAGAGTTTATTGATGTAATCGATTGACTCAAAGAGGTTGATATAGCGCCAGCTTGAGACAAGTCTCGACCAATACCGATAGAAAAGGAATTGTAGTCATGGCTATTTATTGCTCCGCCAAAAAGAGACCAACCATTATTAACTCCCCAAGATATTTCGCTTTGTGCAAATAGGTCACCATCAATATGGTGTGCTAAATCTGTTGGTCTTCCGGCACTAATTTTATAACGAATAGCTCCAGGACGAGATAGAAAAGGGACGTTTGTCGCTTCAACTTCAAATTCAGAGATACGACCATCACTTTCTTCCACGGTGACCTGTAAAGTCCCTGAAATACCACTATTCAGATTTTGAATTCTAAATGGCCCTGCAGGGACTAAACTTTCATAAATAATACGCCCATCTTGACTGATTTTAACAATCGCATTTGTTTCAGCAAACCCCGTAACCTCTGGGGCATAAGAACGCAGATTGGGTGGAAGCATATTATCATCAGACCGCAATGCTACACCGGTATATTTAAAGCTATCAAACAAATCAGACTGTAGATAATCTTCACCAACAATCAGCTTTGCTTTTAAGCCTCTTACTGCGCGGTAGGCATAAATATTGTTCCATTTTAATTCTTTTACATCTTCGGCTCTGCTTGTTTGAATATGATTATAGGTTCCTTGCCAATGACCACGAACTCGCCAGCTCTGTAAATTAGCACCAATAACACCTAATCCTGAAAGATATATTGCATCGCTTGCATGATTGTTTCCAAGATTATGGTTATATTGTGATGTCAAACTGTAATCTGAAATAATGCCAGTGACGCCATCTTCCCATCGTGAGGCTGGCTCCCAATCAAAAGTTGAATATTCCTGATACATTTTAGGAATATTAATTGTCAATGAGTTGTTTGACAGCTCAGGTTTTACAGTCATTCCCGATAAGCTAGCCATTACTAAGCAATTTAATTCATCGATTTCTTGCCATTTTAATGAGCTTAGTGCCGATTTATTTAGGTTGAATTTTTCAACAATATTAGGTGTTAAGCAAGCTTCTGATTTTTCATCGCCTAAGTTTACAATATGAATTTTTTCTTCGGGTAAATACGAGTTATTAATGTAAATTTTAAAGGGATAAATTCCTGGAACAATATATAAATCACGGGAAAATACCGCTAGGTTGATATTTTGTCTATCTTCAGCATTTAAAATATTAACATTGAATTCAATGTCATCTTCATCTGCAAATGAGATGAAACTATATACTATAGTGAATGACAGAATTATTTTTTTCATAATAGCAGCATAATTTATTTCAAAAAGCACAGAAAATACCATGTTATTTTTCTTCATTGCTATGCCTTTATCTTATTAAGCTGAGGCAACGATTTATCATTACCTCAGCTTATTGCTATCGATAATTAATTTAATTATATGAAAGCACGAAATCAGTTACTGCTTGAAATTCTCCTGGTACAATTTCAACGGGATCTTGTTGGCCTGTTGGCGTACCTAAACCTTTCACATATGCCGCAAACTGTAATGTATTTGTTTGCTCTTGCAATTGGTGACTAGATTTAGTTGTTTCATTTAAAACGATTGGTGAGTTATTGCTATCAACTATTTGAATACCAGCACCAGATGCAGTTCCTGTAATTGCTAATAGTGACTTTGGCTCATTTGTTGCCGCAGCACCGGTAAAGGTGACATTAACAGACTGCTCGGTTTCTAGCGTACAATCAATTAATTTAATATCAAACATAACAGGTGAAGATTGGCCATCTGATTTACCATTATTACTTAATACTGAATCCGCAATTTGACCCAAATCGACAGTTTGGTCTAATGATGCAGGGTCAATAGAGCAGGGGGCACTAATAATGCTACCAGTAAATGTAACTTTACCACTACCATGATTCACAGGGGCGGAGACAGCGCTGAAGCTTATTACGCTTGTTAATGCAATACTTATTATTGACTTCGTAAATGACATAGATAATTCCTCTATTAAATAGAAACTAAATTTTGAATAAAATATTCAAATATCCCTTAATTCAAAAAGGGAGAAGGGAGTTAATAACCAATATTAAGCTAATTGGCATGCATAAATACTATATATACACCAATGCTAAGTAAAGGCAATCAATCCTATCGAAATTGTGTTTTTTGATAGGTTTCTATTTTTTATTGCCTAAAAGTCACTCTTTTAAATTATTAAACTCCTTTTAAATCAGATGGTTGGTTTTTTGTAAATATATTTTTAATATTAAACCTTTTTAATAGTAGAAAGTACTTACTTTCATTTTGTTACAGTTTTAATATGAAATTTATATTTATTACTGCAATTTTGAGTAATGCAATTTCCAAATATTCAAGCGATAAAGGTTATTATTTTGAAGAGCAGGGGAGTTAATACGCTAAGAATGGGTATTAAGTATAAGTGATTTTTTGAAGGTAATTAATTCATATTTCCGATGCAGCTTTCATTCCTAAATATAAGACACTTCTTAATGATAGAGAAATCGAAGCATATGATTATAACTTAATTTTCAATTAACTTGAAATTATAATAAGTATTATTACCTAATTGCATGTGAACATCATTATAAATAACCAAAAAATTTATTACCGAAGAGCACGATCATGTATGTCTATTTTCCCATGGTAGCTAGAAAATGATTGTTATCCTATAAATAATTCCGTAGTATTATTAGTAGTTGTCACTATCCACATCGTGGGTATATTGTTTCCGATGTAAAGATGATTATGTGAATGATTATTACATCAATTATTTATGAGATCTTTACATGCTAAACTCATCTTTCTTTACTCGTTTTCGTAAACTGCCGAATCGTGCCTTGCATATTCTAGTCCCCTTTTTTTTATCACTGATTATGAGTGGGTTAGTTTCATTTATTAGTACATTGAAAAGTATAGGCTTTGAAAATCATCTCGTGCTTACTTGGTTAACGGCTTGGATGATTTCGTGGGCGGTGGCATTTCCTGCAGTTCTAGTTACGCTGCCATTAGCCCGGAAGTTTTCATTGCTATTTGTTCGACTAGACTAATGATCGATGTATTATTGAAAATCCCAACAACTTAAATAAATCTTGGTAAGAGTTATCGTGCCAGTTGAACGATAACTCCCTACTTTATCAGCATTTCGATAGTTTCATCTTGCGTTGGCTAGCGATTTCTTACTGCTTTATCGCTATCAGAGTTTTCAGTTGTATTTTTCATGATTTATAGTCAACGACTAAATGGCAGGTGGTTTTATAAGGGATTAAGTCTGGATTTTTATTTTCTATCCAATCTATGATTAATTGTAATGCCCCTGGTGAGTAAGCTTTACGCCCAGACCATAGAAAGTACCATTGATGTAATATTGGCCAATCACTCTCTAATTGATAGTTAAATTCAGGTGCACGAAGTAACCCATGACTCGCGTTCGGAAAAACAATGATATAGGCTTGATGATTAGTATCTAATGCGGATCTATAACGGCAGGCATTTAACTGTGCATCCACATTCATATCATCATTACCCCAAACAGCTAATATGCGGCCATTCATTTTAGTTAGAGAAGCGGATGAGTCACTTAAATAGTTTTTGACAACAAAGCTAAATCGATCCGTGCTCATCTCATTGCGATGATTCGGGTTTTTTGTGCCATTTTCCCCAAAAATAGCATCATTTTCTTTTTGTTCTTTCGCTAATAATTGTGAAATTTCCTCTGAAGTTTTACCTTGCTTAGCATAACGAAGCCCTTGGTAGAATTGCCCTTGTTCACGCCAATTAACGGCACCACCAATAATAACGGAAAATGCTGGCTGTGAATGGCTTGCTGCGATAGGGATAACCCATCCTGCTTGGGAAAAACCGAAAAATCCTACTTGAATGTTAGGGTAGCGTGATTGCATTAAATGCAGAGCGATAATTGCTTCTTCTGCACGGTCACCCATAGATTGGTACAACCAATTTCCTTGACTATGGCCTATACCGGCTTTATCCCAAGAAAATATAGCGATATTATTATCTAGCAGCGTATTAAATAATGGGTTATACCCATTATTTGAAAAGCGGTCTTGTGGGCCATCACCATGAATGATCACTGCAATTGCAGATGGTTGCTTGTTTTTAGGTAAAAGTAGGGTACCTGATAAATTGTTCCCTTGTGATATAAACGTTATTTCTTCTTCAATCGCATTATCGAAATCAAAATCATCAAGGTGACTAGTAAAAAATACGATAAGGCTAAGTAAACATAGTGATGCAAGCAATCCAATAATAATGCGACCACGAGTATAACGTTTCATTTTATTATCCTTACCAATTTATCTTTATATCATCATAACAAATGATATGGACCAACCTAATCCATGAATGCTATGAGTTAATACAACGGCTTTCCATTAGTACTGTGCGACTTTGGGCATTTGGCATGTTGATAGGAAATACTGATATGCACCATGGTAATTTATCATTTATTAGTAGCCATGGTCGTCCATATCAGCTTGCGCTTAAATCGGGGCGGTGAAATCGTAAACTCACTTCGAGTGGCAACGCTACTCGATTTCGTGAAAGGTGTATTAACCTGTGGGGTACCATAATGCCTAAACCTTAAACATCATTAAGGTAGATTTAAGGCTTAAGTGGATATTTGTTATGCATGATTGTGGTCATTAGTGAGGCGTTAATATTATCTTTGCTTTTAACGTCGCGAATTACACCATGGGTCATTAGAATATGCTCCCGTATTATCAATCGAATTGTTTTCTATCATATCCAAATAGAGTAACTCAACTTCAGTTCTTGCCCATGGCGTGCGACGAAGAAACTTTAAGCTAGATTTAATACTTGGATCTTTGTTAAAACAGTTTATTTTTATAATGCGTCCAAGTTGGCTCCAACCGTATCTATCAACCAATGCATTAACTTGCATTTCTAGTGTAACTCCATGTAAAGGGTCTTTCGATTTATATTCACTCATTACGGCATATCCGAAGCATAGGCAGGTTATTATTAAGCGCATATAAATAAGCTGAATACCAATCTAAGTCAATAGGGTGTTAACAATGACTGAACGAGCAAGGCCTATTTTGCTTTGATATTCTATTTAACATAATATGCATTATGCGAATCTAAGTGTGAAATGAAGAAATACAGCGTTTTGGCTGGTTAATCGTGTTGTTTCTTTTTTGGTTCTAGACCCAATTCGACTTCATAAATCTTCCGTTTTGCAATGACTTCTATGGGTTCTGCAATTGCTCTGATATCTGTTAGTTCCCATGCTAACCAACCTAATTCATAATATGATGCACAAGCTGCTGCCATATCACTCTCGATAAATGGTCTGACTTTATTGACCTTGACGATTGCAACTGCCTTACCCATTTCTTCATCATCGTCGCTTAACAGGTAACGTGAATTTTCGACGATTAACAATTCTTCTTCTGCATCTATGTTTGGTGGCCATTTTCTAATTTCTAACGTTTTTTCACCCAATGCAATTTTCTGCCCACTCGGTCTAACTATAGATATCGCTTTCATATTCTATTCGCCTAAATAAAAATCATCAGTTAACCATAAGGTAGCCAATACTGAATGATAAATCCTATCAATGTCTTACCAATAAGCTAATACGTTATTTGATAGCAAATTTTAATAGTAAATGAAGTATCTAAAATGCTAAACCACAGATTACTTAACTGATTTTTTTGATATTTTGCCTCTTTGTGCTAAATAAATTTTGGCAATATGCTACGGGTATTCCCACAAAAGTTATTGACCGACGTTTGATGCCAAACAAGAATATGACGGTGCATTACTTCTATAATTACCTGCTAATTTACTCATATAGATGTGGTCACATGGCTTACAAACTGAATCTTAACTGGCCTGAATTTTTAGAAAAATACTGGCAGAAAAAACCCGTTGTATTGAAAAATGCATTTCCTGATTTTGTCGACCCTATCACACCGGATGAACTGGCCGGCTTGGCCATGGAGCCGGAAGTTGACAGTCGCCTAGTCAGCTTTATTGATAACAAATGGGAAGCGAGTCACGGCCCGTTTGAAGATTTCAGCGAACTAGGCGAAAAAGGATGGTCACTACTGGTACAAGCAGTCAACCATTGGCATATGCCGGCGGCCGAACTGGTGAAACCGTTTCGTGTACTGCCCGAGTGGCGTCTTGATGATTTGATGATCTCCTATTCTGTGCCTGAAGGTGGTGTTGGACCACATATTGATAACTATGATGTTTTCATCATCCAAGGTATGGGACGCCGCCGCTGGCGTGTGGGTGATGCCCTACCGATGCGTCAATTCTGTTCACATCCGGCATTATTACATGTCGACCCATTTGAACCGATTATTGATGTGGAAATGGCGCCAGGAGATATTCTGTATATTCCGCCGGGATTCCCTCATGATGGTTTCACTTTCGAAGATACCATGAACTATTCTGTCGGCTTTCGCGGGCCGACTGGACGCGATCTGCTGAGCAGTTTTGCAGACTATGCGCTGGAACAGGATTTGGGTGGCATAAATTATGGCGATCCTGACCTCACGGTGACTAAAAATACAGGCACCATGAAACCTCATGAGGTTGAACGTCTACGAGGTATGATGATTGAAATGATCAACAAGCCGGGTGATTTTGAACAGTGGTTAGGCCGTTTTGCAACGACACTACGTCATGAGCTGGATATTGCGCCTCCGGAACCACCATACCAACCAGAAGAAGTGCTAAGTGCGTTAAATGATGGCCAAAAACTGATCCGACTGAGCGGCTTGCGTGTGATGTGTATCAATGAGCACTTTTTCGTGAATTCTGAAGGCTGGATTACCACAGAAACAAAGGGTGCGGATGCATTGTGCCAGTTTACGGAAGTCGACAGCAATGAACTCGGTGAAGCACTTGAGAGCCCCGCTTTTATCGCGCAATTAACCGAATTTATCAATCAAGGATATTGGTATTTCGAAGAATAAGTCGCACCTACCCAACAAGATAAAACACCTACTGATGGGTGTTTTATCCCTTCTGTCCTTGTACTTTTGTCAGCTTTTAGGTTTTATCTGTTATCTAATAAAAGTCAAATAAGCTAGTTTTAGTCATTATCTTACTTAGCGGCACTTATGATTGGAGTTAAAAATGACAGTTCCTACTCGGCTGGTCAGCGGCTTATTATTCGCAACACTTTTGGCTTCTCAACACGTACGTGCTGATGCTGAAACAAAATTAAATCAAGATGTTAAACTAAATCATGCAACTGTGTTTTTACGCGGTGCTACCTTGGACAATAGTGTGACACTGTCACTTAATAAGGGGCAGACTGAGGTTGTTCTTACAAATATAGCAAGCAATATTGACGCTCAAACACTCTCAATTGACTTTGATAATAGTGATGTGACTATTCGTTCTGTAAATGTACAAAATGTGGCAGTTACACCTACATACCCTGCCAATATTGTTGAATTACAAGAACAACAAAAGGACTTAGTTCAGCAAGTTGAAAACTTAAATATTGCAATTAAAGTCGGTGAAGAACAATTAAGCTTATTGAAAGATCAGCGCTTTTTTGGGGAAAATAACACGCAATCATTAGAGCAATCCTCTCAGAAGTTAGACTTTATACGTCAACAAATGACTTCAATACTGCATGAACAACAAAAACACCAATTAGCGATTGATAAATTAGAAGAAAAACTTGCGATATTGCAAACGCAGATCGATGAAAAAATGCCTTCGTCTGTTGGCCAGCAAACTCAGATTGTCATGTCGGTCGATGCGGCTAAACCAACCACTGCACAGCTTCAATTGTCCTATTTAACGCCTGATGCCGCGTGGTCACCGAGTTATGACATTCATAGTCAGGACGTTGGGTCGCCAATCACCCTCACGTATAAAGCCAATCTAATTCAAAATACAGGCATTGATTGGGAAAAAGTCAATTTGACCTTATCGACGGTTAACCCATCAAAAAATATCATGCCTTCTGTTTTACAACCCTGGCGCTTATCCGTTTATGATGATAATGCTCAAATAGCGCGTCAGGTTCGAATGAGGATGCCTGCAGCCCCTGTGGCAATGTATGAGGAAAATGGTGTTAGTGAGAAGAAAAAAACAATCAGTTCGGGTGTATCAGACTTTGTTACAACGTCTAATAACGGTATCAATTTAAATTATCAAATCGCCCTGCCTTATTCACTAAAAAGCGCGAACAAGCCGAATACGGTTACCATCAAACAACAAAATCTCGATGTAAAATACAAATATACCACCACGCCAAAACTGATTGAAGAGGTGTTCTTACAAGCAGATATCGACAATTGGCAATCACTTAACCTATTGAATGGAAATGCTAATATTTATTATGGTAATACTTATATCGGCAACTTTATGATTAATGCAAATCAATTGGTTGATACATTGCGAATTCCTTTTGGTGTTGACAAGAGTATTCAAGTTTCCCGCGAACCAAATGAAAAAATAAAGAAAAAACCGAGTTTTATGGGATCAACAATCCAACAAACAGAAAGTTACTTGGTCAAAGTAAAAAATATGCATGCGAAACCAGTTGAATTAACGGTTTATGACCAAATTCCGCTAAGTGAGGACAGTGAGATAAAAGTGTCTGAAATAGAGGATAAAAGCGCAGTCACCAATAAAAGTACCGGCGAAATAGCCTGGGATATTACCTTAGAGCCTAATGAAGAAAAGCAAATTTCATTCAGTTATACATTGAGCTATCCAAAAGATAAGCAAATCTTGGGGTTATAACAATTTTTGTAGTTAATGTTAGATAGCGTTAAAATAAACCCACGCTAACATGACAATAACAACTATGAGGTTTCCATGATTATTTTAGTAACAGGTGCTTCTTCTGGTTTTGGTGAATCAATTGCCCGTAGATTTATCAAACATAATTACACCGTTATAGGCACTGGGCGCAGAACAGAGCGTTTAGACGCTCTCCATCAAGAATTAGGGGATAAATTTTACCCGTTAACATTGGATATCCAAGACAGAAAAGCCATTCATGATGCCATTGCCAATTTGCCTGCACACCTCAAAAATATCGATGTTTTAGTTAATAACGCAGGTTTAGCATTAGGCTTAGAACCTGCATTTAACGCCAATCCTGATGATTGGGACGTTATGATTAATACAAATACCAAAGGTTTAGTGAATATGACCTATGAGGTATTGCAAGACATGGTTGCGAAAAATCACGGTCATATTATTAATATTGGTTCTACTGCGGCGAGTTGGCCTTACAAAGGTGGTAATGTTTATGGTGCAACCAAAGCCTTTGTGAAACAATTTTCACTTGGTTTACGTGCTGATTTACAAGGGAAAAAAATTCGAGTTACCGATATTGAACCAGGCTTAGTGGGTGGCACAGAGTTTTCAAATATTCGCTTTAAAGGGGATGACGATAAAGCAGCTAGTACTTATCAAGGCGCAGACGCTCTGACCCCTGAAGATATTGCTGAAACAGTGTATTGGGTTGCCACGCTACCTGCTCATATGAACGTAAATACATTAGAATTAATGCCTGTTTGCCAAACGTTTGCAGGTTTAACCGTACATAAACAACTTTAAATTTTAGTACTATTCTATACAGACGCACTAGCACTCTTTTGGCTATACTCAGATTATCTGTCCTGTTTAGTAAGGAATTACCATGAATTCACACAAAATGTTGAAAACTGGCTTAACTGCGATATGTTTTTGTCTCCCTCTACTTTGGGCTACGTCGTCTTCTGCTGCACAGTCGACAACATCATGTACTGCAGGTAGTACATGCGTTTCAGTAGGTAAAGGCGATGACTCTCTTAATAAAGAGCAAGCGCGTCAAGAAAAGGAACAATGGGACAATACTCGTATGTTGCGTAACAAGGTTAATACGCGTACTGAAAAAGAGTTTGATAAAGTAGATGCGGCTTTTGATGCAAAAGATAAATGTGAAAAAAGTCTTAATCTAAATGCTTATTGGGAGCCAAGCACCAAACGTTGCCTTGATGTGAGTAATGGTCGTCCAATTAGTAATCCATAACCTTATAATAGGTTGCTTTATGGAGTTGTTGATCAAGGAGATAAGATGAAAAAGAAATTATTGTTACCCTTATTTGTACTGATGTTAGCGCCCGCTTTTGCGCAAGCTTCATGTGAAAGTGTGATTGAGGAAATCAAGCAAAAGATTATCAATAATGGCGTTCCTGCTGATAATTTTAGTTTGGTTGCAGTACCTAATGATGAAGTTGACTCATCTAAAGGTCAAGTTGTAGGTCACTGCCAAAATGATTCTTATAAAATTATTTATACCCGCCATTAGTCTATATTTTAGGTAAAATAAAGGGCGCTATTTTATGATGGCGCCCTTTTTCTTTGTTGGATTATTAACGCAATTAGTTAGGAATAGCGATAAGTTCTTGCAGTTTATCTGTATTGAGATAATGCCCTAGCTCTCTTTCTTCGGGCCGCAATAAATACGGGATTTCCCCAATTAATGGTGCCTTAATATGATGTTGTAACCGATCAATTATTTGGGCATAGTGCGCTAACCCTGGGTTGATACGGTTTGCCATCCAACCGATTAATGGTAACCCATCTGCTCGAATTGCATCCGCAGTTAATAGGGCATGATTAACACAGCCATGTTGAATGCCAACGACTAAGATAACACCGACTGGCTGGCCTTTTAACCAGTCTGCATAAAAAGTATTGTCATCAAGCAAATAGCGCCATCCCCCATTACCTTCGATAACAACCATGTCACATTGGTGATGTAAATGGTCTAGGCCATGCTTTATTTTATTGAAATCAATGCTGTTCTCATGGCTGTAATTATCCGTGATACGTACAGGATTAACTTCATCGTAGGAAACAAGGTCTTTAGAAACACTGTGAATTAGCAATGCATCTTTATTTCTGATTCCTTCAGGGGTATCAATGCATTGGTCAGCAATAGGTTTGTAACCCACGGCCTTAATTCCTTGGTTATTTAGTGCTTGCAGGATGGCAAGCGTCGATACTGTCTTCCCGACATCTGTATCTGTCCCGGTAACAAATAGATTGATCATGGTCTTTTTCTATCCTGAAGTGACAGACTTGTACAGCAATAAGCTGCAAAAATGATATGGATTCAGTTTATTGGAATGGGTAAGTGAGAAGTTTGCGTTAGCTCAATTTTGTGTACGATAGTATAAATATTATCGAATTGTTTTAGCCTTGTAATAGTTGTAGCAGTAGTGAACCATCGTATAACGCTCGCTGTATTAATGAAGTTTCACTATCTTTAATGCTAAATGTGGATTTTTCTATCGATAATTTGGATGAGTACAGAGGAATGGAATATTTGTTTATATGTTTATGTAAACATTTTAAAAACAGATCAGAACCTTGATTCAAAGGAGAATTAATCAAAATGAGCTCACTACCCAATAAATTTACCATCAGTGCCAACGGCTTTGCCAACTGTTGTGCAGCTTTATTAATAAGATAAACACAAAGACTGTCGTTTAGAATTGCGCCAGCGCAAATTTTATCCATTGAGATATCTTGCTGATGCAAAAATGAATCAGGGTAGTTTATTAGCAAATTATTAGCTTGTTGTAATATTGCAGGAATGGAAGTTTGGGTTTCTAAGCAATCATAGCTACCACAGTAGCAAGCGTTATTTTGTTCAGACTCACATTGAGTATGGCCGAACTGAATAGGCCGATGGGTACTCGTATCCAATGTTGTCCCATGGCTTAATACCATGACATTAACAACATCTTGTAGCTGTAAGTAAATGATATTTTTTTCTTTTCTTTTCTTCTGATGGGAGAAGTGGTCCATTAATGCCAAAGCATCCACTGGCGGATGCAAATAAACGGGTAAACCAGTTTGCTTAGTAAGATGCTCCGCGATGGCAAGTTGGTGAATTTTAAAAGAAGAATGCTGATAAATAACGCCAGTATGGGGATCTAAAATACCATCAATAAGAATACTTATCGCGGTGACTCTTTCTAATATTTTTTGCTGGCTGGCAAAGAATTGACTAATTAATTCAGAAAGAAAATCGATAAATTCACTATTTCCTAACGGTGTAAATGAATACTCTGTTTGAGCTAAGGTAACCGCGTTAATTTCTTTCAGAGAAATAGTGAGTTTTTGACCATCGATACGAATGGCTAAAAATTGCCACCCTTCACTTTCAATGACTAACCCGACTGCTGGGCGTCCGCGCAAACCAAGTACTGGAAACTCTAATTCTTTAATTAAGTGAGCATCCATAAGCTCACGTGTAATTTTGGTAATACTAGCGGGCGCAAGCTGTGCTTGTTTTGACAACGCAATACGCGAAATTGGACCATGTTGATCAATGATACGGTAGACAATACCTGTATTTAATTGTTTGATTTGGTCTATATGACCAGTTTGATTCACCATGGTAATAATTCAATTCCTTTATAAAGCAATGAGTTATTATGCCTTAAACTGTGTATGAATGATTTCGTTTACATTGAAAATGTGAACTCGCTCACTCTTGGTTGCCAACAATGTTGGCTATCAAAAGATTTGTTAATTTTTTGGCGACGGATGGCAATGTTCTACGTGTATTGTAGACTAACCAGACTTCAGATGAAGCATTAATATTAGTGAGTTTTAAGTATTTTACACCATCAATTTTCATTCGTGTAAATGACTCTGTAATCACCGAGATTCCCATGCCAGCAGAAACTAATCCCAAAATAGTCATAGCTTCCCCGGCTTCTTGAGAAATGGTTGGAACCACTCCCGCAGATGTTAATAATTGACTGATTTCATCATATAACGCCGTACCGACATCACGCTCAAAGAAAATAAAAGGATAATCAGCAAGTTGTTGAATATCTACACCTACATCAATAAATTCTAATAATGGATGACCTTCATAGACGGCCACCATAAAAGGCTCTTTAAATAATAATTTATAATCCAATTGTTCTGGTAATACCGTATTTCTCATAATACCAATATCAATTCGTCCAGTAATTAATGGTGCTATCTGTTGTTTGGTATTCATCTGGTGCATATGAATAGAAACTTCAGGGTAAGCTTCTCGATATTGCCGTAAGCTCATCGTCACTTTGTGCATAAATGGCGTAGTTGAAGTAAAACCAATGGATAACTCTCCAAGTTCACCCTTTTCCATGCGAGCTGCTTTTGTTGCAGCTGCATCGACTTGAGCTAAAATTTGATATGCTTCTTTTAAGAACATCGTGCCCGCTGCTGTTAAGGCCACATTTCGGTTATTTCTTTCCAATAGTTTTGCATTAATTTTCTCTTCAAGTATTTGTATTTGCTGACTTAAAGGGGGCTGCGAAATATGCAATCGTTCAGCAGCTCTGCCAAAATGAAGTTCTTCAGCGACAGCAATAAAGTATCGAAGATGTCTAAGTTCTATACTCATCGTTTGATTAACACTCATTGATATGTTTAAAGTATTATTGTTAATAATTAATATATTAGACAAAAAACTAAAAAATTTCTATTCTTTGATCGAAATCAAACGTGATGGTATGACAAGGAATATACATGGAACACTCACAAAATAGCCTTACATCTGAGCAAGCTAATGAAGGAATAAGAACACCCTTGCAGGGACATACCACACCAAAAAAACATTACATACAAAGAGATGACGCGCTGTATTTACGTGTGACCTTATCTTTTTTTACCGTTGGCTTTGCCACATTTGCTTTGCTGTATTTCGTTCAGCCAATTTTACCTATGCTGTCAGAAGATTTTAACATTTCCCCTGCGACAGCAAGTTTATCATTATCACTGAGCACGGGCTTAATGGCATTAGGGTTATTAATTACTGGGCCAATTTCAGATGCAATAGGCCGTAAGAATGTGATGGTTATTGCATTGACCTGCGCCGCATTATTTACCCTACTCAGCTCAATCATGCAGAGCTGGCAAGGGATCTTAATTGCCAGAGCATTAGTTGGTTTATCGCTAAGTGGTGTTGCTGCCGTGGCTATGACCTATTTAAGTGAAGAGATCCATCCAAGTTATGTTGCACTATCTATGGGGTTGTATATTAGTGGCAACTCGCTGGGAGGTATGAGCGGCAGGTTAATGACGGGGGTGATCGCTGATTTTTATTCATGGCGTGTTGCTGTCGTTATTTTAGGTTCGTTAGCCCTTATTGCCGCAATTGGCTTTTGGCGCTTACTGCCCCCTTCTCAACATTTCCGCGCGAGTTCTTTAAAACCTAAAAATCTATGGGTTAATTTACATCTACACTTTAGAGACAAAGGTTTACCTTTTCTATTTATCGAAGGTTTTGTCTTGATGGGTGGTTTTGTCACAATGTATAACTACATCGGATACCGTTTACTTGACGCTCCTTATTTATTTTCTCAGTCTACGGTTGGCTTGCTATCCGTTATTTATTTAACAGGGACTTACAGTGCGACTAAAACGGGAAGCCTAACTCAAAAATATGGGCTTGGTCGAGTGCTGATAGCGTCTATTACTATGATGTTAGTCGGCATTTTAATTACATTATATTCAAATATATGGTTAGTTTTATTCGGAATGACAGTACTGACAACCGGTTTTTTTGCTGCGCACTCTGTTGCCAGTAGTTGGGTGGGACGCCGAGCTAAACGAGCACGTGGACAAGCTTCTTCTCTGTATTTATTCAGTTATTATGCAGGGTCAAGTATCGCAGGTACAGTCGGTGGGTTATTCTGGGAACACTTCGGTTGGACGGGTGTTGCGCTATTTATCGCTGGCATACTGTTTATCGGTCTTATCATCGCTTGTCGTTTAAAATCAATTTGTTATAACCAGTAGATTAGAGTCTGATAAAGGTTAAACTACCATCTTCCCCCGTTATTAGTGGATGATATGAGTGTCTATTAATAACGAGGAAACCTAATGAAATCATTCTCTATAAAAGCATTTTTATTTGCACCATTGCTTTTTTGTTGCAGTTTTGTGGTCTGGTCGCATGGCTATGTTGAGTCCCCTGAAAGTCGTTCATACTATTGTAAGTTAGGGGTAAATAAGCAATGTGGCCCAGTGCAATATGAACCGCAATCCATTGAAGGCAAAAAAGGTTTCCCTCAATACGGCCCTGCTGATGGTAAAATTGCCAGTGCAGCTATTGCCGCTTTTTCTCCCTTAGACATACAAACTACTGATCGGTGGCAACGAGCTATTATAAATTCACCAAATGTTAGGTTTAAATGGCGCATTACTGCGAAACATAAAACAACAAAATGGGAATACTTCATCACTAAGCCAGACTGGCAACCAAATGCCTTGCTATCGCGTAATCAATTTACACTAACCCCATTTTGTAAATTTGAACGTGTAGAAATTCCAGGGGAGATCGTGGAACACAATTGTGTATTACCGAAAAACCAAAAAGGTTACCATGTAATTTTAGCAATTTGGACGATAGATGATACACCAAATGCGTTTTACCAAGTCATTGATGCAGAAATAAATTAGCGTAAACGTAAGTCATATATAAGAGAAGGACAAGTGTTAAAATACCCACTTGCCCTTTTAGGCTGTATTTTCTTGTTGATAAACACGATAGTTAATGTAATTATTGTTTATCATAAATCGAATGTTGTAACTAAATGACAAATAAACAAGACCTAATTGATACGTTTAATGAATTGGAATCACAAATAAACCAATTTAGCCTCTTACTATTAGAGCAATCAAAGCAAGTTCCATTTACAGCCCATGTATTTCAGTTACCTTCAGTCATCAAAGGTGAAGAAAATAATGAGATAGAACAAATCGCCGTGCAAACGGTGGTGAGTCATGAAGCAGTAAAGGAAACAATAAAATTAATTAACTTATTATTTTTACAGAATAAATCGGAAGAAATTAGCAATAAAGCCGCTATCCGCTTACCTGGGGCAATATGTATACAAACCAATTTACAGACGTATCGTGACTTTAATTCATTGATTTCGAGGATCAATGAGTTAAAGATGCATATAAAAGCGATAGTCACTCAAGTTAACGAACCACATCGATTCGAATTTATACACAGCAGTTTACATGGACTGCTAACATTAAATACTTACCGCACACTCACCTCATTGGTTGATGTCGATACGATTAATTTTGGTTGGGCAAATAAAAAAGTCATCAATAAAGTGACCAAAGAAACAGTACTAGACCGCTTACAAGCAAGTTTAGAAAGTGGTCGCCCCCCTCTTCATTTACCTAAAGAACATTGGCTTTTACAATTGGAAAATGAAATTCGGTTAATTGATTCCCTACCCCATAATGCGGTTTTGAAAATTCAACGTCCTGTCAAAGTTCAGCCAATAGCGCGAGTGTGGGATAAAGAACAACAGAAACAAACGCAGTTTGCCTGTGCAACACCTTTATTTGTTTTTGCACTTGAAAAAACGGTGACAGAAATTAAAATCGGTGAACTCCCCGATTACCATGCAAATAACATTGCTATTCGTAATCGCCCTAAAGCAAAAGCAGTTGAATTATTAATACCACGTTTAAATTTGTATATTGAGCGCTAAAAAAACACCCATCTGTAAAACAGTATGGGTGTTATATATTCGCTAGTTTAATTGGCTAGCTTAAGATTTCATGCTGCCAACCATATCTTCTGGACGAACCCAATCATTGAACTGTTCTTCAGTTAAATAGTTGAGTTTCAATGCAGATTCTTTCAATGTCAGCCCTTCTTTGTGAGCTTTTTTAGCAATTTCTGCCGCTTTATCGTACCCAATGTGAGTATTTAAAGCCGTTACTAACATTAACGATTCATGAAGTAATTTCTCAATGCGCTCACGGTTTGGTTCAATGCCAATCGCACAGTGCTCATTAAAGCTACGCATACCATCCGCTAACAAACGAACGGATTGTAAGAAGTTATCAATTAGCATTGGGCGGAATACATTCAGCTCAAAATTACCGGATGCACCACCAATATTAACAGCAACGTCATTTCCCATCACTTGTGCACATAACATGGTTAATGCTTCACATTGCGTAGGATTAACTTTACCGGGCATGATTGAGCTGCCTGGCTCATTTTCTGGGATCGAAATTTCACCAATGCCGCAACGTGGGCCAGATGCTAACCACCTAACATCGTTCGCGATTTTCATTAAAGAGGCAGCCAAACCTTTTAAAGCACCGTGTGCGTGCACAAGACTATCGCAAGTTGCCAATGCTTCAAATTTATTAGGAGCTGTAACAAATGGCTGGCCAGTTAATTCTGCGATTTTTTTCGCAACACGCACTGCATATTCTGGATGCGTATTTAAACCAGTTCCTACTGCTGTACCACCTAACGCTAATTCACACACATGCGGAACAGAATTTTCAATGTGTTTTTCATTATGCGCCAACATTGCGGCCCAACCTGAAATTTCTTGACCTAATGTCAGCGGGGTTGCGTCTTGTAAGTGAGTACGACCGATTTTTACGATATCTTTAAATTCTTTCGCTTTTGCATCTAATGTTTGATGCAAAACTTTCAGTTCTGGGAGAAGATGTTCGCGGATTGCGACAACCGCAGCAACGTGCATTGCTGTTGGGAAAACATCATTTGAACTTTGACTTTTATTCACATCATCATTAGGGTGAATAAGACGATCGTTGCCACGTTGGCCACCGAGAATTTCGCTACCACGGTTAGCTAAAACCTCGTTCATGTTCATGTTACTTTGCGTACCAGAACCTGTTTGCCAAATGGCTAGTGGAAATTCCGTTGGATGTTTGCCAGCTAAGACTTCGTCAGCAGCAGCAATGATTGCATCACCGCGCTCTTTGGCTAATAATCCAAGATCCATATTGACACTAGCAGCGGCTTTTTTTGTTATAGCGAGTGCGTGAATCAACGCGACGGGCATTTTTTCTACAGATATACGGAAATGTTCTAAAGAACGCTGCGTTTGCGCGCCCCACAATTGGTCAGCAGGTACTTCAATTGGTCCCATTGAGTCTTTTTCAATGCGAGTGGCTGCCATTACTATCTCCTTAGGTACATACACAGAATAATTGATTTTAGAATCATCTGCTTGCAGGTAAGCAAATAACCGAGCAGTATAATGCCACAAATTGAATTTCATTTATGAGACTTAGTCGAGCTTATTGTACTGTAGTGAAAAGGAAATGAGTTGATTTTTATGAAAAAGAGAATTTTGCTATGCTTAAAATGATAAACAAAGTCCAAAATTATGACTGGGGCAGCAAAACGGCCCTGACTAAGCTATATGGGATTTCAAACCCTGATAACTTACCTATGGCTGAACTTTGGATGGGCGCTCATCCAAAAGCAAGCTCTGAAGTTCTCGATATACAAAAAAAACAAAGTATTCCACTTAACACCTTAATTGAAAGTGCCCCTGAATCCTATTTAGGTCAGCATGTTGCACAAACTTATCACCGTTTACCTTATTTATTTAAGGTGTTATGCGCAGCTCAACCGTTGTCTGTTCAGGTACACCCAAATAAAACTTACGCTGAAGTTGGATTTGCCAAAGAAAATTCAGCCGGAATCCCATTAGATTCCCCAATACGCAACTATAAAGATGATAACCATAAACCTGAATTAATTTTTGCGTTAACATCTTTTAAAGCCATGAATGCGTTTCGCCCACTCGATGAAATTGCACAACTGCTGGATTTTGTTTCAGCTGCACATCCTGATATTCAGTTATTTGTTCAAGACCCAACTGAAGAAAAATTATCACGTTTATTTGCACAAATTCTTAATCTGACAGGTGAACAAAAAGATTTAGCGCTTGGTGTATTGAAAGCAGCGTTAAATAGCCGACAAGGTGAACCATGGAACTCCATAAAACAAATGGTTAGCCTGTATCCTGAAGATAATGGGCTATTTACCCCGCTTCTTCTTAACATCGTTGAATTAGAGCCTGGTGAAGCGATGTTCTTATATGCAAGAACACCACATGCTTATCTTGAAGGTGTTGGGTTAGAGGTAATGGCAAATTCTGATAATGTGCTGCGTGCTGGATTAACAAACAAGCACATAGATATTCCAGAGCTAATTGCTAATATTGACTTTAAGCCTACGTTTGCAAAGGATTTATTAAGTATTCCCGAAAAATCTGGAAATATCTGGAAATATAATATTCCAGTAGAAGATTTTGCATTTAATATATATTCTATAGACCACTCGGAAGTTGCGCTATCTAACAATAGTGCCTCAATTTTGTTCTGTATTGAAGGCCAGTTAGTTTTGCATTCAGGTAATGATGAAATATGCATTAATTCAGGTGAATCTGTTTTTTTACCGGCTTATGAGAAAAGCATAACCATTAATGGCAGTGGTAAACTAGCCCGAGTATTTAACAAATAGAGTCATATTCTGTATTTAACCGTCTTCATTCAATGAAGACGATTATTTAAAACTTATATAAATTTATAAGTACGGCAATAACGTACTGAAAGGATGGATGTTTATAATGAAAAAGTCATTAGTCGCGGTTGGTGTTATTGTTGCTCTGGGTGCAGTGTGGACCGGAGCTTCATGGTATACAGGTTCTAAAGTAAAAGATGAACTTGATAGAGTAATCCTCAAAACCAACGATTTTTTTGCTGTAAATGTGCCTGAGTCAGGTTTGAATTTTAAAGTAGAAAATTATGAAAAAGGCGTTTTTTCATCTAAAGCGGATATCGTAATCACCTCTGCTGATTCTGCATCACCAGACGACTCTATCGTATTTAAAACGAATATTGATCATGGTCCATTCCCATTATCACAAGTTGCTAAGTTTAATTTATTACCAAAATTAGCAGCGACACAAATTGAATTAGCTAACAACGCAACAACAAAAGAATTGTTTGAAGCGACACAAGGTAAGCCATTTATTCATGGTTCTGCTGTCATTGGTTATAGCAAAAGTATTGATACCAATTTAGAGCTGATCCCTCTCGAGTATAAGAAAGATGACGTTTCATTATCTTTCAGTGGTTCTAAGTTTGATGTATCAACGACTTCTGACCTTGCTGCTGTTGATGCAACTTTAGTCACTGATAATTTAGTTATCGGTAAGAAAGATAACTCTGAATCTATGACACTAAAAGGCTTAAAATTAGTCTCTAATGTGACAAAATCACAATATGGCTTCTACACTGGAACCCAGTCATTTGTTATTGCGGATACAGATTTCAACATTCCTGAAACCAAATTCTCTTTTAAAGATTTCAAAATTTCAAGCGACACCTCTATTACTGGCGAAGATGTGAAAGGCAATATTTCTTATAGCATCTCTGACTTGAAAGCATTAGAGCAAAACTTAGGTTCAGGCGAACTGACGGTTGCTATTGAAAAATTAGATGCGAAAGCATTAGGCAAATTTGTTGAACAATATAATGAAGCTTTAGCACAAGGTTTAGCTAATGGCGACCCAACTGAAGCAACAGAGCGTTTAGCTATGGAAATGATGTCGACAACATTGCCTGAGCTAATGAAGAGCAAACCCGTGTTCACGATTAGTCCCTTCTACTGGAAAAATGAAGCTGGCCAAAGCTCAGTTGACCTAAACATCACATTCAATAAATGGAACCAAGACGAAATCACTGCGTTAGCAATGTCTAACAAAGTTGATGAAGCTATCAAGCAACTCATTACTTCTTTTGATTTCAATTTAAAACTGAATAAACCAATGATGATCGAATCAATGACTCAAGCAATGATTTTAGATCAGGGTGTTCCAGTTGATGCTAACACGAAAAAAGAAATGAAAGGCATGGTCACTTCTGAGTTTGAAGGTGTTCAGCAAATGCTGACTTCAGATATGTTCTCTTCTCCGTTTGAAGAAATGTTTATGACAGATGAAGAACGTGCTGAAAAAGCTAAACAGAAAAAATCACCTTGGATGATTGATAGCGAAAATGATTTAACTATGACTATCAAATTTGCAGGTAATGACCTGACATTCAATAATGACAAATATACCTTAGCTGAGTTCCTCACTAAGATGAAAGTAATGTCTAACCCAGAAGATGCATTAGAATATGAAGCAGTCCCTGCTCCAGATGCAGAACCAGCACCAGAAATGGAAGTTGAGCCTGAATTAGCACCACAAGATGCAGCGCCAGCTAACTAATCTAATTGATATAATTTAATCATAAAAGCCAGTTAATATCAGCTGGCTTTTTTATTTGCACACCAAAGTAAATGTGATGCAAATCACATTTAAAATGTAATTATTGATTTTGTTTCACATTTTTCGTGATTAACATTTGCCTTTAACGAAATAAAAGCCAAAATGAGGACAGAAAATAGATAAAGGATCATTCCGTGATTAAAACACATTTACCTTTAACCGATTTACACCGCCATCTTGATGGCAATATCCGTCCAGAAACAATTCTCTCCTTAGCAGAGCAACACCATATTCAATTACCTGCTTCAGAGCTTGAAGCACTGCGCCCTCATGTCCAAATTATAGGACAAGAAGCTGATTTAGTGGGTTTCTTAGCAAAACTTGATTGGGGTGTCGCTGTTTTAGCTGATTTAGATGCCTGTCGCCGCGTGGCGCTTGAAAATGTTGAAGATGCCTTTAATGCAGGTATTGATTACGCAGAACTGCGTTTTTCCCCTTATTACATGGCGATGAAACACCAATTGCCTGTTGAGGGTGTAGTTGAAGCGATTGTTGATGGTGTACGTGCAGGGTGCCAACAATTTGATATTAAAATTAATCTAATTGGTATTTTAAGCCGCACTTTTGGCCAACAAGCCTGTACAACTGAGCTGCAAGGATTATTAGCGCATCGAAGTCATTTATGTGCATTAGATTTAGCAGGAGATGAGCTCGGATTTCCTGGAGAGCTCTTTGAGTCACATTTTATTAAAGCTAGAGATACTGGGTTAAATATTACTGTTCATGCAGGTGAAGCAGCGGGAGCAGACAGTATTTGGCATGCTATTAAGGTATTAGGCGCACAACGAATTGGTCATGGCGTTAAAGCAATAGAAGATCCTACTCTAATTGAGTATTTAGTAAAACATCAAATTGGCATGGAAAGCTGTTTAACGTCAAATATTCAAACAAGTACAGTTCCATCTTTAGCTCAACACCCATTAAAAAACTTTTTACAACAAGGTGTTCTGGCTTCAATTAATACAGATGACCCTGCAGTTCAAGGGATTGAGTTACGCCATGAATATGAAGTGGCTGCCCCACAAGCTGGTTTAACAGCAGCAGAAATAGAACAAGCACAACGAAATGGTCTGAGTATGGCATTTTTATCGGATAGTGAGAAAAAAATGCTCTTAGATAAAGTCGCTACCCGCTAATTTAGATATATTAAGGGCATTAGTTTTAATGCCCTCTTAAATTTAACACTCAAGTTACTCCATATAGCTAGTTCTACGCTGTAAACTAATAGACTGGCACCGTTAATCAACCTCCCCCTTCCTCTAGTTGGCCAACTTAACTTAGATACACAATTGTTAATGTATACATTATTAATCATATTGTATGTTGTAACTAAACTAAAGGTGACCTATAAATCAATATGACAAACATAGGGGGTAAATCCCCCCCCCTCTCAATCTTAGGTTGATAATCGCTTAGCATAACGCTGAGCAAGTACAGCGCTGACCATCAGTTGTATTTGGTGAAAGATCATCAATGGCAATAAAATAACCCCCACTGTCGCAGCAGGAAACAACACGTTCGCCATGGGTACTCCATTCGCTAAACTCTTTTTCGAGCCACAGAAAACGATGGTAATTTCATCTTCTTTGCTAAAACCTAACAGCCGTGCAGCTAACGTATTAAATACAATGACAATAAATAAAATAACGCATGTAACAACCACTATCATCAAGAGTGAAAATGCATCTATTTTCTGCCAAATCCCCTCAACAACGGCTTCACTAAATGCCACGTAAACCACTAACAATATTGAAGACCGGTCAGTCATATTCACTAACTTACGATTACGGTTAATCCAATTGGCAATCAATGGTCGAGATAAATGCCCCACGACAAAGGGTAGCATTAATTGCATTAAGATGGAGCCTATCGCATTGAGTGTATCCATGGCTTGGCTACCATCAGCATCCATCAATAAGCCAACTAAGATTGGCGAAAGAAAAACCCCAAGAATACTCGACGCCGATGCACTACAAATAGCTGCGGCAATATTCCCACCGGCCACTGATGTGAACGCAATTGCTGATTGTACGGTTGCAGGTAAAGCACATAGGTATAAAAAGCCCATATATACCGTCGGTGACATCCATTTAGGTACAATCACCGCGAGTCCTAATCCTACAATAGGAAATACAATAAATGTACTCGCAAATACCAGGAGATGTAGACGCCAGTGCCCTATCCCCGCCATGATTGATTCACGAGATAACTTGGCTCCATGCATGAAGAACAGCAATGCAATTGCAGCAGTAGTTAAATATTGAAACCCCGTTTTTATGTCACCTTCACAAGGAAAAAGACTGGCTAGAATGACAACACCAATCATGATAAGTAAAAATGGGTCTATTCTCAGTTTAGCTAGCAAATTCATTCGATTATCCATAATAAAAGCCAGTTATGTTAACTGGCCTTATAGTGAGCGTTGATGACGTTAAAATATTTCTTCGATAGTCCGTTTTTCTTTTGCCGAACGTATACCTGCTTCAATAAGTTTCATAATATCTATCGCTTCACTCGGGGTGACAGGATTTGGTTTACCATGGCGAATCGCATCATATATCCCTTGATAATAACCACCATAATTTCCGCGTTGGTTTGGCCAAGATTGAGTTATAAGCTCATCACCTTGTGACAGCGTCACATTACCCATATTGGTATCAATTCCCCAATCAGCCCCTTCTGGACGTTGGCCGCTCTTTAAGCTGTCTTCTTGGGTGTCTAAACCATATTTAACATAGCTACCATTCATACCATGAATAACATATATCGGTGTTGGTGCAGCGGCTAATGTTGTAGCATGTAATACCACTTTTTTATCAGCATATTGCAAAACGGCATGAAAGTAATCCACTGCCTGTGCATTAGGACGGATCATGACAAGATCAACGTTGATCCCTAACGGCCTACCAAAATATTGCAGGACTTGATCCAACAAATGCGGCCCTAAATCGTACCAAATACCGGCTCCAGGAATATTCGCTTCACGCCAGCGTTGCCTAACTAGAGGACGATAACGATCAAAATGTGATTCATAGTATTTAATATCCCCGAGCTTACCTTCTTCTAAGATTTTTTTAACGGTTAAAAAGCCGGAATCCCAACGGCGGTTATGATAAACCGACAGTAATTTTCCAGCTTGCTCCGCTTGTTGTTTCAATTGTTCAGCTTGTGAGACATCTAATGTAAATGGTTTATCAACAACCACGTGTTTTCCCGCTGCTAATGCCGCTTGCGCGAGAGGAAAGTGAGTATCATTAGGTGTAGGAATAACGACGAGTTCGATATCTTTATCAGCAAAAATAGCTTCCGGAGAGGCGGCAACATGAACATTTGGCCAATCAGCCTTAACCTTACTCGGGTCACTGCTAGAAATCGTTGTTAAATCATACCCTTCTAAAATGCCAAGGAAGGGAGCATGAAATGTTTTGCTCGCATAGCCATATCCGACGATCGCAACTTTAATTGGTTTAGACATTTAGACCTCATACAACGATAAACACAGGTGAAGATAAAAAGTACCATCAGAAGGAATGAAATGGCAAATAAATCTATGATAGGATTGTAAATTGTCCAGCGACTTCGCCAAAATGAGTTTTATTGATTATGACTTCAGTTTATGACGCTAACCGCATCACTGGCTGGTTATTAGTTCCAGCCATCTATTTGTTATTAACCTTTTTAGCTGTTTGCAGTATGACTGTCATGTACTGCATTAAATTTTATGAGATTGTCACGACTGTTGACCATTGGACAAGCTTTATTCCTGCCGCATGGTATCTGTCATTCGCAATTGCTATTGGGATGACTATTTTCAGTATCCATGTGCTGCAACTTATGTTTTCACGTTCAAAACATTTCCCTCGCCGCTTTATTATTTGGTTAATGATTTTATTATTGTTAGGTATAAAAACCTTCGCATTTTCACCGATTGATGATGAAACTGCTTTGCAAGTCTTGGCTTGGCCTTTAATTGGGGCAGGTTTCTTTGTCCCTTATTTAAAACGATCCCAACGTGTAAAAATGACTTTCACACAAGATCGATAAGCATCACATAAATTGCTTGATATCATAATGATAGTTTAACTGGCTTCGGCCAGTTTTTGTTCTTTTTTCATTTCAGGCAATAGCATGACTGATTATCTATTACTCTTTGTTGGAACAGTACTGGTTAACAACTTCGTTCTCGTTAAATTCCTAGGCTTATGCCCTTTTATGGGCGTCTCAAAAAAACTCGAACCGGCCATTGGAATGGGCTTAGCAACGACGTTTGTTATGACATTAGCGTCAATCAGTTCTTGGTTGATTGACACACTCATCCTCATTCCTCTCGATCTCATCTATTTGCGAACGCTAAGTTTTATTTTAGCGATTGCTGTAGTTGTACAATTTACTGAAATGGTGGTGAGGAAAACAAGCCCAACGCTTTACCGTTTACTCGGTATTTTTCTGCCTTTAATTACCACCAACTGCGCGGTTCTTGGTGTTGCCTTATTAAATATTAATATGTCTCATACTTTTATGCAGTCTGCCGTGTATGGTTTTGGCGCTGCAGTGGGTTTCTCATTAGTCATGGTATTATTTGCCGCTATTCGCGAACGCTTAGCTGTTGCCAATGTTCCGGCCCCTTTTAAGGGCTCGTCAATTGGGTTAATTACCGCTGGCTTGATGTCTCTCGCGTTTATGGGCTTTAGTGGTTTGGTGAAATTCTAATGATGTCTGTATGGATTGCTATCGGTATATTAGCCGTTTTTGGCCTTATTTTTGGGCTGATTTTAGGGTATGCCTCATTACGCTTCAAAGTTGAGGCGGACCCTATTGTCGAACAAGTTGAAGCGATATTACCTCAAAGCCAGTGCGGCCAATGCAGTTACCCTGGCTGCCGCCCTTACGCCGAAGCGGTTGCAAATAATGGGGAAATGATCAACAAATGCGCCCCTGGTGGTGAGCAAGTCATGCTAAAAATCGCTGAATTGCTTAATGTTGACCCTCAACCAATCGATGGTGATGAAGCCGCGCAAAATCCGGTTCGTAAAGTTGCGATTATCGACGAAGAAAACTGCATCGGGTGTACTAAATGCATTCAAGCCTGCCCTGTTGATGCTATTGTGGGTGCAACCCGCGCCATGCATACCGTCATTGAAGATTTGTGCACAGGATGTGACCTGTGTGTAGCCCCTTGCCCTACCGATTGTATTGAGCTTGTTCCCGTGAAAACCACCACAGCCAATTGGAAATGGGATTTAAACACCATCCCAGTCAAAAATATCAATGTTGAACCCAATGAACCATTTGTAACTAAAGCAAGGGGTGAAACTCATGCTTAAGCTCTTTAATTGGTTGAAAAAAGATAATATTTGGGATTTCAAAGGCGGGATCCATCCGCCTGAAATGAAGCTACAATCAAGCCAGACACCGATGCGTATTGCATCAATACCTGATGAACTGGTTATCCCATTACAACAGCATTTAGGCCCTGAAGGCGAGCTGATTGTTCAAGTCGGTGACTTCGTTTTAAAAGGCCAGCCTTTAACTAAAGGCCTTGGACGTACAGTGCCTGTTCATGCATCAACTTCAGGTGTTATCACTGCGATTGAGCCCATGGTGACGGCGCACCCTTCTGGCTTAAAAGAGTTATGTGTGCGCATTGCATCCGATGGCCAAGATACATGGTGTACTTTGTACCCAGAGCCTAACTACGTTCAATTAACCCGCGCTGAATTACTACAGAAAATTGAACAAGCGGGTATTGCGGGTCTCGGAGGTGCCGGTTTTCCAACCGCATCAAAATTGGCTGGTGGTAAAGATGCGATTAAAACATTAATCATTAATGCAGCTGAATGTGAGCCTTATATCACGGCAGATGATAGGTTAATGCAAGAACATGCACAGGAAGTTATTGAAGGCTGCCGTGTTTTACAGCATTTATTAAACCCAGACCAGGTACTAATTGGTATTGAAGACAATAAACCCGAGGCTATCCGTGCACTTAAAGATGCAATCACCTCGCAAGAGAAACAAATATTCATTCGCGTTATACCAACCAAGTACCCATCAGGTGGTGCTAAACAGCTGACAAAAATTTTAACGGGAAAAGAAGTACCATCCGGTGCACGTTCTTCTCAAATTGGCGTGTTAATGCAAAACGTCGGTACTGTGGTTGCTATCAAACGTGCGGTTATCGATGGCCAGCCATTAATCGAACGAGTAGTCACGGTCACAGGCGAAGCAATCAGCAAACCGGGTAATTTTTGGGCTCGTTTAGGGACTCCAGTTAAACATCTATTACAGCAATCAGGTTTTAACCCTGAACCCGAACAAATGGTGATTATGGGAGGGCCTTTGATGGGCTTTACCCTGCCCGACTTAAATGTTCCTGTCGTGAAAATTTGTAACTGTTTACTGGTTCCTACCATGGAAGAAATGGGGCCTAAAGCACTAGAAGAAGCGTGTATTCGTTGTGGGTTGTGTGTTGAAGCCTGCCCTGCTGCGCTACTACCTCAGCAACTTTACTGGTTCAGTAAAGGAGATGAACACGAAAAAGCGCAAAAACATAATTTATTTGACTGCATAGAGTGTGGTGCATGTGCTTATGTGTGCCCGAGTAATATTCCGTTAGTACAATATTACCGTCAAGAAAAAGCAGAAATTCGTGAAATTGCTCAAGAAGAGCGCCGTGCCGCTGAAGCAAAATTACGTTTTGAAGCAAAACAGTTGCGTATGGAACGTGATAAACAAGCACGAGAAGAACGCCATAAAAAAGCGGCTGTGCAAGTCGATAGTACAGATAAAGATGCCGTTAATGCCGCTTTAGCACGAGTTAAAGCCAAACAAACGGTAACAGCGGAACCCATTAAGATTGTTTCCGGTGAACTCCCAGACAATAGTGCAGTAATCGCTGCTCGCGAAGCCCGTAAAGCCCAAGCTCGAGCTAAACAAGCTGAAAAGCTGGCCAATGCACAAACAGAAACTGTTGATATAGCAGCAACGGATGATCCCCGTAAAGATGCCGTCGCTGCAGCGATTGCGCGTGCAAAAGCTAAAAAAGCCGCTCAAGAGCAACCTGCCACGCCGCCAGTCGCTGATGCGGTAGCGGATACCGAAATTGACCCACGTAAAGCGGCTGTCGCTGCGGCTATTGCACGTGCGAAAGCCAAAAAAGCGGCTCAAGAGCAACCTGCCACTCCGCCAGTCGCTGATGTGGTAGTGGATACCGAAGTTGACCCACGTAAAGCGGCTGTCGCCGCGGCTATTGCGCGTGCGAAAGCCAAAAAAGCGGCTCAAGAGCAACCAGCCACTTCGCCAGTCGCTGATGCGGTAGCAGATACTGACGTTGACCCACGTAAAGCGGCTGTCGCTGCGGCTATTGCAAGAGCGAAAGCTAAAAAAACAGCTCAAGAGCAACCTGCCACTCCGCCAGTCGCTGATGCGGTAGCGGATACCGAAGTTGACCCACGTAAAGCGGCTGTCGCTGCGGCTATTGCAAGAGCGAAAGCCAAAAAAGCCGCGCAAGCAGAACAACTCGCACAAGAAGAGCTCACTCCTGCTGCCGAACGACCCATTGACGAGGAAACCGACCCTCGAAAAATTGCCGTTGCTGCTGCGATCGCGCGAGTAAAAGCTAAGCAAGCACAAAAACAACATGAACAAACGACTACAGAGTAAGTGATAACGAGATGAAATTCAGGCCAATTGATGCGAAAAATCGCCGTTTAAAAATTGCTAGCGCGCCATTTACTCATAATAAACAAAGCACCAGTTTAGTCATGCTTTGGGTACTTTTAGCTGCAATACCCGGTATTGCGGCTCAAATTTATTTCTTTGGCGTTGGCACCTTATATCAAATTATTTTAGCGATGCTAACAGCCGTTATCACAGAAGCGGTTTCTATTCGTTTACGCCAACAACCTGTAGTTCCTGTACTAAAAGATAATTCAGCCATTGTAACTGCTTTATTATTAGCCATCAGCCTACCACCGCTCTCACCTTGGTGGTTAATCGTATTAGGGACATTTTTTGCTATTACGATTGCTAAACAATGTTATGGTGGATTGGGACAAAACCCTTTTAACCCCGCGATGGTGGGTTATGTTGTTTTGCTGATATCATTCCCTGTTCATATGACAAACTGGCTACCCCCGCATGAATTACAGAATATGTCGGTTTCAGCCCTTGATAGCCTATCAATTATTCTCAGTGGCCATACACCAACAGGTATTACTCTCGAGCAGCTACGAACGGGAATTGATGGTATGAGCCAAGCAACCCCGCTTGATAGCTTTAAAACGGGCCTACTGACTCATTCTATTTCTGAAGTATTACAACAACCTATTTTGCAAGGTTCCTTAGCCGGTATTGGTTGGCAATGGGTAAATATTGGCTATTTAGTTGGCGGTTTGTTCTTATTACAGCGCCGTATTATTAGCTGGCACATCCCAGTGTCGTTCTTAGGTACGTTGGCAATCTTAGCTATTGTTAGCCACTTAATTGATGATAGCCAGCATGCATCACCATGGGTTCATCTATTGTCTGGCGCCACTATGCTAGGGGCATTTTTTATTGCCACTGACCCTGTTACCGCATCGACAACACCTAAGGGACGAATTATTTTTGGTGTGATCATTGGTTTCCTTGTTTGGGTGATCCGTGTTTACGGTGGTTACCCTGACGCTGTCGCATTTGCCGTGTTACTCGCCAATATTACCGTTCCATTAATTGATTACTATACGCAACCTCGTGCGTACGGCCATGGGCATAAGTAAGGATAACCGTATGTTAAACACGATGAAACGCCATGGTGTAACGTTAGCAATCTTTGCGGCAGGCACGACCGCGCTTAGTGCTGCAGTGTACACGTTAACTAAAGAGACTATTGCTGAACAAGCCGCTATTGTTCAGAAAAAATTACTCGACCAAGTTATACCAAGTGATTTATATGACAACGACCTCGCAAAAGAGTGTTATTTAGTCACTAATGAAGCCATACTTGGTAACAAACAACCTAGGCGTTTGTATCTAGCCCGTAAAAATGGCGACCCCGTTGCTGCGGCATTAGAAACAACGGCATTAGACGGCTACTCTGGCGCGATACATTTATTAGTTGGAGCCGATTTTAACGGCACTGTACTGGGAGCTCGTGTTACAGAACATCATGAAACACCCGGGCTTGGTGACAAGATTGAGACACGAATATCTGATTGGATTACTTATTTTAGCGGTAAGAAAATAGCCTCTGACAATGACCCTAAATGGGCAGTTAAAAAAGACGGTGGTGAATTTGATCAGTTTACTGGAGCAACAATTACGCCCAGAGCAGTCGTCAATGCGACTAAACGTACTGCTGTATTTATGCAACAAATTCCACAACAATTATCGAATTATCCACGCTGTGGGGACGAATAATGAGCGATACATCTAAAGACTTATTAATGCAAGGTTTGTGGAAAAACAACTCTGCATTGGTTCAACTATTAGGGCTTTGTCCGCTTCTTGCTGTTTCATCAACAGCAACAAATGCATTAGGGCTAGGCTTAGCGACAACATTAGTCTTAGTTTGTACTAATGTTGCTGTTTCTGCTTTACGTCGTTGGGTACCATCTGAAATTCGTATCCCTATCTATGTGATGATTATTGCCTCTGTTGTTAGTGCCGTACAAATGCTAATCAACGCATATGCTTTTGGTTTATATGAATCTCTTGGGATCTTTATTCCATTAATCGTCACCAACTGTATTGTTATTGGACGAGCAGAAGCCTATGCATCTCGTAATCCTGTTGGGTTATCTGCTCTAGATGGGTTTGCCATGGGCTTAGGCGCAACGGCGACCTTGCTTGTTCTAGGGTCAATTCGTGAAATTTTAGGGAATGGTACCTTGTTTGATGGAGCTGACTTGCTACTTGGTTCTTGGGCCACCTCCCTTCGTATTGAAGTATTACATCTTGATTCGCCATTTTTACTCGCTATGCTACCGCCTGGTGCCTTCATTGGACTAGCGTTACTATTAGCAGCGAAGTACTTAATTGATGAAAAAATGAAAAAAAGAGCCGCACGACAATCCAGTATTCAACCCGAGCGTGAATATGAAAAACAGCAAGGTTGCGGTAGCCATATTTCTTAACAACGATATTTTGTGAGCAATGAATAAATCAAAACGCATTGAAATTCTAACTCGTCTACGGGATAACAACCCGCACCCTACAACAGAGTTAGAATTTAATTCCCCTTTTGAGCTATTAATCGCCGTTTTATTGTCAGCTCAAGCGACTGATGTGAGTGTCAATAAAGCGACAGCAAAGCTCTATCCTGTTGCTAATACACCTGAAGCTATTATGGCACTGGGTGTGGATGGGATAAAAGAGTACATTAAAACCATTGGCTTATTTAATACCAAAGCTGAAAGTGTCTATAAAACCTGCAAAATTTTAATCGAAAAACACAACAGTCAGGTTCCTGAAAACCGAGAGGCTTTAGAAGCCTTACCCGGTGTTGGCCGTAAAACTGCAAATGTGGTTCTTAATACCGCCTTTGGCTGGCCGACTATCGCTGTTGACACGCATATTTTTCGTGTCTGCAATCGTACTAACTTTGCTCCGGGTAAAAATGTTATTGAAGTAGAAGAAAAACTTCTTAAAGTTGTCCCCGCAGAGTTTAAAGTAGATTGCCACCATTGGTTTATTTTGCATGGACGTTATACTTGTATTGCCCGCAAACCCCGCTGTGGCTCATGTATTATCGAAGATTTATGCGAATTTAAAGATAAAATATACCCAAAAGATTGATCAAAATGCTATTTTTATACATTACCAATAAACGGTATTTTTAATGATGAATCTAGTCAGTAACGCATTTTTTCCTTGCTCTAAGACTTTGTCTTACGTAACAATAGAGCCAAACCCAATATCAATAAAACGGTAAGTATGTTCCAAGACAACCCACTGCTCGCACAACTTAAACAAAAACTACATGCCCAGACTCCACGTGTCGAAGGGCTGGTAAAAAGCACAGAAAAAGGTTTTGGCTTCCTCGAAGTTGATGGCCAAAAAAGCTATTTCATTCCACCGCCTCAAATGAAAAAAGTCATGCATGGCGATCGGGTTATTGCTGCAGTTCGTACAGATAAAGACCGTGAATTTGCAGAGCCAGAAGAACTGGTAGAACCTTTTTTAGATAGGTTTGTTGGGAAAATACAAAAAAAAGACAATGATAACCGCTTATTTGTCATTCCCGATCACCCATTACTGAAAGATATGATTTCTTGCCGTCCTGTTAATGGCATCAATCACGAATTCAAACAAGATGATTGGGTTGTTGCACAAATGCGTCGCCACCCATTAAAGGGCGATAAAACCTTCTATGCTGAAATAACTGAATTTATCACCGATGGTGATGACCATTTTGCCCCTTGGTGGGTAACGTTACGCCGTCACCAATTAGACCGTGATGAACCTAAAATGGTTGATAGTGAACGTGACGATCAAGGAATAGAACGCGTTGATTTAACTCACTTGCATTTCACGACGATAGACAATGCTAGTACTGAAGACATTGATGACGCGCTCTATGTTGAAAGAACCGATAATGGCGACTTAAAGCTGTATATCGCTATCGCTGACCCAACAAGTTATATACCCGAAGGCAGCGAACTGGATAAACTGGCATTAGCCCGTGGCTATACCAACTATTTGCCTGGTTTCAATATTCCAATGTTACCGCGCAAATTATCTGACGACCTGTGCTCTTTACGCCCAAATGAACGCCGCCCTGCTTTAGTTTGCATTGCGCTAATCAAAGAAGATGGTCGTATTGACGATAACATTGAGTTTTTCAGTGCTTGGGTTGAATCAAAATCTAAATTAGTTTATGACGAAGTCTCTGATTGGCTTGAAAATACAGGCAGTTGGCAGCCAGCAAATGATACTGATAAACAGCAAATTTTACTGCTTAAAGAAATGTCAGATAGACGTTTACAATGGCGTGAAAACAATGCCCTCGTCTTCAAAGACCGCCCCGATTACCGCTTTGTATTAGATGACAAAGGCAATGTGGTTGACATCGTAACTGAACGTCGCCGTAGCTCTAATCGCATTGTTGAAGAAGCTATGATCACCTCTAACCTCTGCGCTGCTGCGGTACTAAAAGAAAAATTAGGGTTTGGGGTGTTTAATGTGCATATGGGGTTTGAACCTCTGCAAATTGACCAAGTCGTGCAAACACTAAAAGATAACGGCATTGAAACAACGGCTGAATCGTTGTTATCACTAGAAGGTTTCCGTCAACTACGCCGTCAATTAGATGCACAGCCGACTCAATTCCTTGATAGCCGAATTCGTCGTTACCAAACTTTTGCGGAAGTCAAAGCTGAGCCCGGTCCACATTTTGGTTTAGGGTTTGATGCTTATGCGACTTGGACTTCACCAATTCGTAAATATACCGATATCGTCAATCATCGCTTAATAAAGTCTATTATTGCCGGCAAACCTTCTACGGATAAACCCTCCGAAGAATTATCAATCAAATTAGCTGAACGTCGTCGTGCAAATCGTATGGCTGAACGTGATGTTGGTGATTGGCTCTATTCGCGTTACTTAAAGCCTTTTGAGGGTACAGATACTAAATTTCCAGCTGAAATTATCGATATTACCCGTGGTGGAGTGCGAGTTCGCTTAGTCGACAATGGTGCCGTTGCATTTGTCCCTGCCCCCTTTATTCATAGCGTTCGTGATGAGATTCAATGTAGCCAAGAAACAGGCAATGTGCTTGTTAAAGGTGAAATAGCTTACCAACTTAACGATATTATTAATGTCACCATTAATGAAGTTCGTATGGAAACGCGTAATATCGTTGCTAGACCAGCCGAATAACAACTTTTCTGCTATTCTTAAAAGACCATAGTTTGATATCTATGGTCTTTTATTTTTCTATAAATTGTTTTTTAACATCATATTCGCATTAAACGTTAAACAGCGAGCACTTTTCCAGATCTTTTCCTGATTATTCTTATTCGTATAATTACCTATCATGATATTTTGTTAACTGTTAAATCTGTACTAAGGATCACTAAAATGAACACAGTAAGCAAACGTATTTTATCATTCATGGTGATAGCCACAGTCGCTATCAGTGTCAGTGCCTGTTCAAATATGTCTAAACGCGATAAAAACACAGCAATTGGTGCTGGTGTCGGTGCTGTTGGCGGTGCCGTATTGACAGGCGGAAGCTCTGTAGGAACCGTTGGCGGTGCTGCTATTGGCGGAATTATTGGTCACCAAGTCGGTAAATAAATCTCATTACATCCTTTATTTTCTCTCCTTAATCTAAAATAGCGTTCATCATGAACGCTATTTTATTTTTCATATCCGATAATCTATTAAACTATTGACGGAAAAAAGTGTACAAAGTACACTTATAATTAATGCAAAGGGAGGGAACCCTGTGAGTCACGCAATTGAATTTATTGAAACCAGCTTTTTTACCAAACAAATCCAATCGATAGCAACACAAGAAGAGCTTAGGATATTACAAAATGAACTTATCGCATTGCCAGATAAAGGCGATATCATCCAAGGAACAGGTGGTCTTCGCAAAATTAGGATGGCAACGGGTAATAAAGGAAAAAGTGTAAGTGTACGGGTTATTTATTTCCTAGCTACAGCAGAAATCATTTATTTTATAATGACTTACCCAAAGAATGTCAAAGATACGCTAAATGACTTAGAAAAAGCAGAATTAAAGAAACTAACGAAATTACTAAAAAATGAGGTATAAAATGAGTATATTCAACGAATTAAAAGCCTCTTTAGAAGAAGCTGTTGACATTAAACACGGTCACCAAAAAGCCGCTAATGTCACTCGTTACGAAATTACTGACGTCAAAGCAATTCGAGAACAACTTAATGTTTCACAAAGCGAATTAGCTCATGCGCTAGGGACGAGTATCGACACCATTAAAAGTTGGGAGCTTAAACGACGTAACCCAACAGGATTAGCGGCTAAAATACTCATCGCCATTAAGCGTAATCCTGCTTTATTTGCCGAGTTAGCAGCAATTTAACCACTTCTTCATTATAAAATGAGTGGCTCTCTCAGTCGCCACTCATGAAAAACAGCAAAATTGTCGAGACAATCAGCCACCAGCTAACTTGACTTGAAAACCTTTCGCCTCAAGGTACTGTTTGATAACATCACGTTTGTCGCCTTGAATTTCAACATTACCGTCTTTGACAGCCCCGCCACAGCCACATTTCTTTTTAAGGTCAGCCGCTAGTTTTGCTAATTCGCTATCTTCAAGGTCAAGACCTGTAACAACACAAACCCCTTTCCCTTTACGTCCTGATGTCTCACGGCGAATTCGCACAATACCATCGCCTTTAGGCCTTTCAACTTTGGGTTTTTCGTCAGCAATACGTCCTGTCTCTGTGCTGTAAACAAGACGACTATTTGTATCACTCATAGCAAACCTTCAATAGATTGATTGATTTGTTGTAATGTGACAGTTGGGTTTTCACTACGTGTAATCGGACGCCCAATCACCATATAATCGACACCTGCTTTCACTGCATCTTGTGGTGTCATAATGCGACGTTGGTCCCCGACATCACTACCTGTAGGGCGAATACCTGGGGTAACTAATTTGAAATCAGCACCACATAACTGTTTTAAACGTAGAGCTTCATGCGCAGAGCAAACAACACCGTCCAACCCACATTGCTTAGTCAATAAGGCCAAACGCTCTGCATGAGCTGCAGGTGAAGTGTTAATTCCAACACCTGAGAGGTCTGATTCATCCATACTCGTTAATACTGTTACCGCAGTGAGTAATGGTGCTTCTTTGCCATAAGGCTCAAGAGATTGGCGAGCTGCATCCATCATGCGAGCCCCACCACCAGCATGAACATTAACCATCCATACCCCCATTTCAGCTGCAGCCGCAACCGCACGAGCGACAGTATTTGGAATATCATGAAATTTCAAATCTAAGAAAATATCAAAACCACGTTCATGGAGTGACTTAACAAATTGAGGACCATTAAAAGTAAACATTTCTTTGCCAACTTTTAAGCGACAATCACGTGGGTCAATGCGATCCACAAAAGCCAAAGCTTCATTAGCATCTTCATAATCAAGTGCCACAATAATTGGTGAATGTGTGTGGTTCTCAGTTGAGGGAATCATTTCTTAGCCTTTAAAGAGTCGTTATTATTTAAAAAGTGACGCTGTCACTGACCATCTAACCCGCGAATAGGTTTAATGGTGTCCCAAGAGCGACAAGATGGACAATGCCAATATAATGCACGCGATGTAAACCCACATTTATGACAGCGGTAATCGGGTTTTGTACGAATTTGTTCCCCTACCATTTTACGCAGCAAAATCAAACTTTCTTTTGCCCTTCCATCTTCCGCTTCTTCAAGATGGTAATCCATTAAACGATAAAATAAACGCATGGTAGGATGACGTTGAATTTGGTCGTTAATGTAATTCGCAGCCGCTTCATGATTTTGTTTTTCAACAATAATATCGGCTAAATAAAGTTCTGCGATAGCCCCTGAATTACCTGCAACACACTGACGAAGGTAATCTTCCCACTCATCTGCTTGGCCAGTATGTTGATAGCAATCAAACAGTAAAGGTAATGTTTCAGCGACGAGTTCTCTATCTTGTTGATAGACTTGTTTTAAGACATGAATCGCTTTGTCGTAATTACCTTGTTCGATAAACAACCGACCTTTCATAATTGAAACTCGAGCGCAGTGGTTGTCGGCTTGCTCTGCTTTATTTAATAATGTCAGTGCATCTTCAAGATCATCGCTAGCGAGTTGTTGGGTCGCTAATTCACAATAAAAATGCGCAATTTGCTCACGTAACTCGGGATGCCCTAATTTAACCAGTTTCCCTGCTATTTCAATGGCTTTTGTCCAGTCACTGGTGAGTTGATAAATATTTAAGAGGGATTGTAAGGCACTTTGTTTGAAATCGACTTCATCCGTCAATTGTTGAAACATGTTTTCTGCGCGGTCATAAACCCCCGCAGCCATGTAATCTCGGCCAAGTTGTTGGGTCGCTAATAAGCGTTGTTCAAATGATAATGCGGCACTTTCCACCAGCGATTGGTGAATGCGAATAGCACGTTCAACTTCCCCGCGAGAGCGAAATAAATTTCCCAGCGTGAGATGAGCCTCAAAAGCGGAGCTGTCTTCATTTTTCAGCATGTCGAGGAATAGGTCGACAGCTTTATCTTGTTGATTAGATAATAGGAAGTTAACGCCTGTTACATAATCACGTGACAAGCGATTCGCATGTTGTTGCTTATCTTGTTGAGCACTTCTGCGCCCCATGTACCAACCGTAAGCAGCAGCAACCGGTAGCAGCAGAAACAGCAACTCGAACATACAGGATTATTCCTTGTTCTGAGTCGTCACTAATGAGGTTGAGTCGGAAATATTACTTTCTCCAGCACCTAATTGTGATTCTAAACGTCTAATTTTACGACGTGCATTTTTCAGGCTAACAATGACTCGTAAATAAAACACGGCACAGACTAGCCAACCTAGCACAAAACCGACACCAAAAAGTGATGCAAGAAGGGTCGATAATGAAAAATCCCCTTTTGCAATCAGGTAGTTAAATGTAATAACCTGATCATTGCTTGAACCTAGCGTAATCGAAACAATAAAAAAAGCGACCGCTAGTAATAAAATCAGAAAATATTTCACATTTATTCCCGTTATCAGTTCTATTCATCCAATAATATCTACCTGTTAAGGTAGCATTTCCAGCGCATTCAGACAAAGCAATTTATTTTATACAATGAGAGATTTAAGTTAGATCTCCCTTAATAATGGTTCACTTGATGAAAGATTAATCGGCTTTACTAAATAGTCCCCATACCCGTAAAATATAATAACCAAATAGGGTAAAACAAGCACTGATGATCACTGAGGTTATTATATCTATAGGCCAATGCATTCCCAACAACATCCGACTAAACGCAATACCTTCTGCCCAAATAGCAAGCCCTATTGATAAAGCATATAAACGCTGTTGCCAAAAAAGCACAATTAAAAACAATGCCCAGCCTGCCGCAAATAACATATGACCCGAAGGAAAAGAATACCCCGTTTCTGCTTGCCAATGTTTACTCTGCCATTTAGCTATATTTTCATCTTGTTTAACCGTATTTTTAATTAATTTCGCACGTTCACTACGTTTTAACTCATAAAACTCTGATGACGGAATTTGATATTGAGTTGCCAGCCATTCCACATAAGGACGTGGTTCTTTAAATGTGCTTTTTAATGCGCTCTTCAAACCTTGTTGCAGTAATACCACGCTGACCAGAACAAACAAAATTTTCAGTCGCTGTTTCTTTTCTGAACGGAAAACGAATATAACGGCTCCAAGAAATAACAAAGACGTTAAAATACTATAAGGCGCTCCCGCAGTGTCTGTCAGCCAAAGAAGCCATTTCATTGAGTTAAACTGGGTTTCTGGTGACCAATGCCACCCTGTAACTATCATCACTATGGGTGGTATGATTAATAACAATGCAAAAGCACAAACGACCAAAACAGTTTTTTTCATTCAATGTGTTCCAAATAAAGTTCTATTAAATATACAAATATTCCATTCACCTATTATTAACTCTGTTATAGTAATACAGCGTTGGTCGTGTGCAAAGAATACCAACCTCTATATGCTAAACGTCATATAGCGTCGATGTATTATAGTTAAGCTACTTTATATCGATAAAAGTTATTAATTAAGCAAGAGTTACTTTAACTAATGAAAGAAAATATGCAGCTAAAACGCGTTGCCGAAGCAAAACTCCCAACACCTTTCGGTGAGTTTTTAATGGTGGGTTTTGAAGAAATCGCAACCGGTCGTGATCATGTAGCGTTAATTTTTGGCGATATCTCAGGAAATGAACCGGTACTCAGCCGGATCCACTCCGAATGTTTAACAGGAGATGCGTTATTTAGTCTACGTTGCGATTGTGGTTTTCAATTAGAAGCCGCGCTCTCTCAGATTAGTAAAGAAGGCCGAGGGGTATTACTTTATCATCGCCAAGAAGGCCGAAACATAGGCTTGCTGAATAAAATCCGTGCTTATGCATTGCAAGATCAAGGCCTTGATACGGTTGAAGCCAACATCAAACTCGGATTCAAAGCCGATGAACGTGATTTTACCTTATGCTCTGATATGTATAAATTATTGGGGATTAATGAAGTCCGCTTATTGACAAATAACCCGAAAAAAATAGACATCATGCGTGAAGCTGGAATTAACGTGGTAGAGCGTGTTCCACTGATTGTCGGCCGTAACCCAAGTAACGAACATTACCTTGACGTTAAAGCAGAAAAAATGGGACACATGCTATTTAAGCATCAGTGATCTCACCAAAGGAAGAGCGTTCTGCTCTTCCCTTTCTTTTTCCCAGTCTGATTATCATCATTCAAAGTGTGCCATTTATCCGCGGCTATATTCACTTTCTTTCTATAAGGTTTATACTGTTAGCCATCTGATTACCCTGACGAATAAACTGAGTTTTTGAGGTTTATTCCGCATACTACCAGGAGATACTGTGAACAACCTGCATTCCATTCAACGCATGAGAAGATTGCGTAAGACCGAAAAACTCCGCACTTTATTCCAAGAAACCCATCTTTCCGTTAATGACCTTTGCTTGCCAATTTTTGTTGAAGAAGAACTCGACGACTATATGCCAATCAATAGCATGCCGGGTGTTATGCGTATTCCTGAAAAACGCCTTGCCTATGAAATTGAGCGTATCGCAAATGCAGGAATAAAATCAGTGATGACCTTTGGGGTTTCCCATCATCTTGATGATAATGGTAGTGATGCATGGCAAGAAAATGGTTTAGTGGCACGCATGTCACGTATCTGCAAAGAAACCGTTCCTGAAATGATAGTGATGTCTGACACCTGTTTCTGTGAATACACCTCGCATGGTCACTGTGGCGTTATGCACGGTCATGTCGTTGACAACGATGCAACTATCCATAACCTAGGTTTACAAGCAGTTGCCGCGGCACGTGCAGGCGCTGATTTCATTGCCCCTTCTGCCGCAATGGATGGCCAGGTTGCTGCAATCCGTCATGCTCTTGATGAAGCAGGCTTTACAGACACTGCAATTATGTCTTACTCCACAAAATTTGCATCCGCACTGTATGGCCCATTCCGAGATGCAGCGGGTTCATGCCTTAAAGGCGATAGAAAAACCTATCAGATGAACCCAATGAACCGTCGTGAAGCACTCCATGAATCACTAATTGATGAACGCGAAGGTGCTGACGCGCTAATGATAAAACCTGCCGGAGCGTATTTGGATATTATTCGTGATTTACGCGAACACACTCAATTACCTATCGGTGCTTATCAAGTCAGTGGAGAATACGCGCAAATTAAATTTGCAGCTCAAGCGGGTGCAATTGATGAAACGCGTGTAGCTCTTGAAACACTAGGGTCAATTAAACGCGCAGGCGCTGACCTTATTTTCACTTATTTTGCTTTACAGTTAGCCGAAGCCAACGCGTTATAATCTCATTCAGTTAAAAAAAACCGCATCACTGTACATAAATACAGTATTGCGGTTTTTTGCCATTTTTGTTGAATAACGGTACTCAAATCGCCTAATTTATAGCCAATTCGCTATTTTGCTCTTTGCAATTCAAGTTGTTGGGTTAATGTTTGCACATAATGCTGTGCTTGCTCTGCCGTTGCTAAACCTGCAATTAATAAATCTTGTTTACCCTCAGATGTTGTTGCAACCACTCCCCAATAATCAACTTCAACTGTAATACTCTCAGGGTTTTGATCGGGCATTGGCAAAATATCAAAGTAGTCTTGTAATGGTGCAATGGAAATGGCGGTGTAATCTGCATTTAAGCCGAGTGGAAATTCTTTGTCTGCATATAAACGCAAATCATGAACTTCCGTTTCAGGTGTTCTCATCACAATAGAATATAAGTTAGGTATGTGCTCCAAAATGTCACGAACCTCTTCGTTCGCACCATCAAAATGGGATGTGGTTAATAAGATATCTGCTGCCCACAATGCCCCTTTATAGAAATCGGTTTCATTGATATCTGCCATACTCATTTCCTTTATAGTGTTTTCGATAAGCTCAGTCACATGGTGACCTGTGCTAAAGCCATTACATTCAATTAATTTGCACAAAGAAACTTATTTATGGCGAACTTCACCCTATTTTCATTTAGCCTAGTAGCGACTATTTTCTCCTTTAATCTACCGTCTATTTAACACCATAACGTAGATTGCCATCAAAAATATTGAGAAAAAACAAAATTGATTAATAAGATTAAATATTAAAAAATAAAAACGCCCGTAGGATAACAATCTTACAGGCGTTTCAATATCACGATTGGATGATTAATGCAGCATCTGTCTTATGACATAATGCAAAATACCACCATGACGGTAATAATCCATCTCCGTTGCAGTATCAATACGGCAGCGGGTTATAATTTCCTTTATATCACCATTGCCATACGTGATTTTCACTGTAATATCCTGCCCAGGAGTAATTGACTGTAGCCCCGTGACATCAATGCGTTCATCACCTTTTAAACCGAGTGTTTTACGGGATACCCCATCTTTAAACTCTAAAGGTATAACCCCCATACCAATCAAATTGGAGCGGTGAATACGCTCATATGACTCAGTAATGACGACTCTCACACCTAATAAGTTTGTGCCTTTCGCGGCCCAATCTCGGCTAGAACCTGAACCATATTCTTTACCCGCGATGATGGCCAATGGGCGATTTTCTTGTTGATACAGCATCGCTGCATCATAAATCGCCATTTGTTTGCCTGTCGGTATATGTAAGGTATAACCGCCTTCCACTCCTGGCACCATTTCATTACGAATTCGAATATTTGCAAATGTCCCTCGCATCATCACTTCATGGTTACCACGACGTGAACCATAAGAGTTGAAATCTGCGACAGCAACACCGTGTTCTTGCAGATATCGCCCTGCAGGACTCTCTTTTTTGATATTTCCCGCTGGAGAAATATGGTCAGTGGTAACAGAGTCACCGAGGATCGCTAAAATATTTGCGCCATGAATATCTTTAACAGGTGCTGGTTGAGATTGCATTCCTTCAAAGAAAGGTGGATGGCGGATATAGGTCGAGTCTTCTTGCCAGTGATAAGTTGAAGAACTTTCAACTTTTAATGCTCTCCAAGCATCATCACCTTCAAAGACCGCGTTATATTCCTTACGGAACATGTCTGTTTTAACTTGCTGTACCGCTTGCGCAATTTCAGCACTTGATGGCCAAATATCTTTCAAATAAACATCATTGCCTGATTTATCAACCCCGATAGGATCGGTTTTCAAGTTGATATTCATATTACCCGCCAGTGCATAGGCAACAACAAGCGGCGGAGAGGCTAACCAGTTAGTTTTCACCAGTGGGTGAATTCGCCCTTCAAAGTTACGGTTACCTGACAGCACGGCACCAACGGTAAGATCCGTTTGCTTAATCGCTTCTTCTATTGGTTCTGGTAATGGCCCTGAGTTACCAATACAGGTTGTGCATCCATACCCGACAAGGTTAAATCCAAGCTTATCTAAATACGGTGTTAAACCCGCAACGGCAAGATAATCTGTCACCACTTTAGAACCCGGTGCTAATGATGATTTAACCCACGGTTGGCGAACTAACCCTTTTTCAACAGCTTTTTTCGCTAATAGCCCTGCCGCCATTAATACACTTGGGTTCGAGGTGTTTGTACAAGAGGTAATTGCCGCAATAACGACCGCGCCATCGGTTAACTCAAAGGTTTTATTTTGATATTTAACAGAAGGATAGCTCGATTGGATCTTTTTATTGACTTCTAACTCGACTGCGCCACGAAATGCTTTTGGTACTTGGCTAAGTTCAACTCTGTCTTGTGGACGTTTAGGCCCCGCTAAACTGGATTCGACTGTCGACATGTCTAACTCAAGTGTACTGGTAAAAATCGGTTCATCGCCCGCATAACGCCATAAACCCTGCTCTTTGCTATAAGCTTCCACCAGCGCAATTTCATCATCACTGCGCCCAGTTAAACGCATATAAGATAGCGTCACTTCATCAACAGGGAAAAAACCACAAGTTGCGCCATATTCTGGTGACATATTCGCAATCGTTGCTCGGTCTGCTAATGGTAAATCCGCTAGGCCATCACCATAAAATTCAACAAATTTACCCACAACACCATGTTGACGTAGCATTTGTGTTACCGTCAATACAAGGTCGGTTGCCGTTATCCCTTCGGATAATTTCCCTGTTAATTTAAAACCAACAACATCAGGGATCAGCATTGATACCGGTTGGCCTAACATCGCAGCTTCCGCTTCAATACCACCAACCCCCCAACCTAATACGCCTAACCCATTGATCATCGTCGTATGAGAGTCCGTACCCACTAAAGTATCGGGATAAGCATATAATTTACCGTCAATTTCTTCATACCATACTGCCTTGCCAAGGTATTCTAAATTAACTTGGTGACAGATACCGGTACCCGGCGGTACCACTTGAAAACGATTAAATGCTTTTTGGCCCCAACGTAAAAATAAATAACGTTCATGGTTACGCGCCATTTCAATTTCAACGTTATCGCCAAATGCTGATTCGGTTGCAAACTCATCCACCATCACTGAGTGGTCAATCACTAAATCAACAGGTGACAACGGGTTTACTTGCTCAACATTGCCGCCAAGGGATTTAACTGCTTCACGCATCGCGGCAAGGTCAACAACAGCAGGAACACCCGTGAAATCTTGCATGAGAACACGCGCTGGGCGATAAGCAATTTCTCTATCTGCATGCGCATTTTTTTGCCAGTCAATTATTGCTTGTAAATCTTGTTCGACAACTGAGGTGCCATCAATATGACGTAATAAATTTTCGAGTAAAACTTTTAATGACTTAGGTAATTTAGTCCCCTCACCGAGCTTTTTTTCAGCTAGCGCTAAACTGAAGTAATTATACTGCTTGTTTCCAACATTGAGTGTCGAGGCACTCGTTGTTTTTAGACTCAACGACATAACTCCTCCTTGGTTTTTATGGCTATGGCAATATGTGTATTTACCGCCATTATTTTTTGTTAACCAATTGTAATCATAGTTGCTCTAGAAATTTGATTTATAGATTTTGTGCCAAATATTGAATGTTTCTTTATTAATAATAGGAAATTTAAGATAAGAAGGGAAATAAGTCAGAAAATAGCTTGGTACACCGGCGAAGTATTGATAATAAAAACCCTAGAAATACAGTCACTAGGGTTTTTATTGGGTAGTACAGAAATATAAAGAAATTAAATGATAGGCAATTTCATATCTTTAAAAAATTCTTCAATTTCTTCATTATTACGAATAGCTACCGCTTTATCGACTACATCACGAGTTAGATGCGGTGCGAAGCGCCACATAAAATCGTACATATAGCTACGTAAGAAACTGGTGCGCTTAAAACCAATCTTAGTTGTGCTATAGCTGAACTTATCACGCATATCAATTACAACTAAATCGCTATCACTCACTGGGTCAACTGCCATACTCGCGATGATACCGATCCCTAACCCTAATCTGACGTAGGTTTTGATCACGTCTGCATCGGTTGCGGTAAAAATAATTTTGGGCTCAAGGCCAATCTTCTGAAATGCCACATCTAATTCTGAACGACCAGTAAACCCATGGGTATAAGTTACAATTTGATATTCCGCGATATCTTCAATAGTGACATTTTTTTTCGTCGCGAGCGGATGGTCTTTCTGCACAACGACACAGCGGTTCCAATGGTAGCATGGCAACATAATCAAATCGTTATACAGGTGTAGTGCTTCTGTTGCTATCGCAAAGTCACTATTACCTTTGCAAACTTCTTCAGCTATTTGTGTTGGTGACCCTTGCTGCATGTGCAATGAAACATGAGGGTAACGTTCAATAAAGCCTTTTATGGTCGGAGGTAAAGCATAACGAGCTTGTGTGTGTGTCGTCGCAATACTTAAGCTCCCTCGATCCGGATAAGTGTGCTCCCCAGCAACCGAACGGATCGCTTCAATTTTTGATAGCACTTCTCGGGAGATCCGCACAACTTCTTCCCCTGCAGGGGTAACATGCGTTAAGTGTTTACCACTACGTGCAAAAATTTGGATCCCAAGCTCATCTTCAAGCATCCGCACTTGTTTACTGATACCGGGCTGTGAAGTAAAAAGCCCCTCTGCGGTTGAGGAGACATTCAAGTCATGGTTAACCACTTCAACAATATAACGTAATTGCTGCAATTTCATATTTCAGTCTACCTCATACATGAATAATGTGCTTTTGGTATAGCTAAAAAATATTAAATATAACCAAAAGTTATAATGAACTTATTTGATATAACCAATATAGCATCATTCACAGAAGAATAAACAGTATGATGATAAAATTTCATCTAAATACCACTACACTGATGAAAGGCCGTAAGATAGTGCAAAGACGGATTAACTTTATTTCATTATGTGGTTCAATAAGTAAAATGAATTTTGCAGGATCCTCACTGTAAAATTTAACGTATCAGATTGGATATCAAAATTCTCAACGAAGAGAGGTGGTTACATGCGTTTAAATGTTTTGGCTTTAATTATTGGTATGTCGACGATTTCTTTTGCCCCTGCGCTCTTGGCGAAAGAAGTGGCTTATGGACAACAAAAAATTGTTTTGTCTGACACGATTGAACCCGGAAATGATTTTTACCGTTATGTTAATGAAGATTGGATAAATAAAGCGAAAATCCCCACCGGTATGCCACGCATTAACTCTTTTGTGGAATTATACTTAAACACAGAAAAACACATTCAATCGATTATTGACCAACTACAACAGAGCCCTGAAAACAAGCTCACGCATAACCAACGAAATATTCGAAATTTATATCTCAGCTACCTGAATGAAGAAGCTATCGAGCAAGCTGGTATTAGCCCAATAAAATCCGATTTAGATGCCATTGCAAAAGCTAAAAATCATCATGATATTAGCCAGTTAATGACACAGCCTGACTATAAATCGCTGATTTCTTATTGGGTAGATTTAGATGCCAAAGAACCTGATACCTATGTGCTTTATATCGGTCAAGGTGGTTTAGGGCTACCGAACCGTACTTATTACCTCGATGACACCCCTCAAATGGAAGATATTCGAAAAAGTTATATCGCTTATATCGCTACCATGCTAGAACTGGCGGGTGAAAAAGATGTACAACCAAAAGCACAGAAAATTTTTGATTTGGAAAAAGCGATTGCAACGGTGCATTGGAGCCCAGAAGCACGCCGTGACACTATCAAAAATTACCATGCAATGTCCCTAGCTGAAATGAAAAATTATACTCAATGTTTTGATTGGACTAGTTTTATTACCAGTCGTAAACTAACAGATAAACAACTTGAGAAAATCATCGTTGAAACAGATAGCGCAGTGGAACAAACCGCAAAAATTTTTGCTGATACCCCTGTTTCGACACTAAAAGATTACCTAACCTTCCAATATATTAGTGAACACGCACGTTATTTAAACCAAACTATCGCAGATGCTCAATTTGATTTTTATTCGAAAAAACTCAATGGAATTGAAAAGCAACGCACTCGCCAAGAACGTGCATTGCAGACAGTTAATTCACTCCAAGGTGAGCCATTAGGGCAAATTTATGTCGAACAATACTTCGACCCTCAAGCTAAAGAAAAAATTAAAGACTTGGTCAGTTATGTGAGAGGTACATTTAATTCACGCCTAAAAGTCAATGACTGGATGGATGAGCCGACTCGCCAAGAAGCCCTTAAAAAATTAGAACAATTCACTGTTAAAGTGGGGTATCCAGATCAATGGAATGACTTTAGTACGATTAACCTCAAACCTGACTCATTGTTAGATAATTATAAGCAAGTTTTAGCCTGGTCATATGATGATATGATTGGCAAAATTGGCCAACCTGTCCGTCAATGGGAATGGGGCATGACGCCACAAACAGTCAATGCTTATTTCAATCCTGTTCAAAACGAAATTGTGTTCCCAGCAGCAATTTTACAAGCACCTTTCTTTGATCCTAATGTTGACCCAGCCTATAACTATGGTGCAATTGGTGCTGTAATTGGCCACGAAATGGGACATGGCTTTGATGACCAAGGTAGTTTATACGATGGTACGGGGCAATTACGTAACTGGTGGAGTGAGAGTGCGAAAACTCACTTTAAAGAGAAAACAGCCAAGCTTGTCGAGCAGTATAACGCATTTGCTGTTGATGGTTTAAATGTGAATGGTGAGCTTACATTAGGTGAAAACATTGGTGATCTCGGTGGGTTAAATATCGCCTTGAGTGCTTATAAACAATTTGCCAAAGAAAATTATCCAAATGGTGAGCCCCCAATTATTGACGGAACAACTGGGTTACAACGTTTCTTCATTGCTTGGGCTCGTACTTGGCAAGAACTGTCAAATAAAGAATCTGAGCGGAATAAGATTATGACAGACCCTCATAGCCCTAACCAATTCCGTGCTAATGGCGTGGTACGCAATATTGATGACTGGTACCAAACATTTGGTGTTGATAAAAATAACACACTGTATTTGGCGCCGGAGCAACGTATTCGTATTTGGTAGTTTATAATGAAAAAAGAAGGCTCGAGATTTAACTTGAGCCTTCTTTTTATGACTAGCAAAATTAAATTGTTTTCAAATCAATCCAATACGCTAAATAGTTCACGTTATAGCTAGGCAGCAAGCGGCGCTAAGCCCTAGGAGCATACATCAGTATGTAACTAAAATCAGTAAGCTCAAATAACAATTCTGTTGTTTAAATCACTTTCTAATTAATGCAATACTGTCGTTTAAATTACTTTATAATCAGTACAATACGCTAAATAGTTCAAGTTGTGGCTAGGCAGCAAGCGGCGCTAAGCCCTAGGAGCATACATCAGTATGTGACTAGGGTTAGCAAGCGCAGCTAACAACGCCACAGCTTGAAATATGACGCGTATTATTTGATGACGCCGCAGGCCATTCTAGCCCCACCACCGCCTAACGCTTCTGGATTATCAGAATAGTTATCACCACCCACATGCACCATCAATGCACGGTCTTGAACATCTTTTAGTGATTTTAATCGTGGTGCTAGTACCGCATAATCAGCGTTACCTTGGCTATCAGCAACTAGGCCGGGTAAATCACCTAAATGCCCTGTGTTATCATAAGGGCCTTTGTGGACACCTGTTTTAGCGGGGTCTAAATGGCCACCTGCTTTTAATGCAGGTACCGATTTGCCATCTTTCTCTGCGGGTTCGCAGCTTGGGTTCTCATGAACATGAAACCCATGAATGCCTGCTTGTAGGCCCGTTAATTTAGGCGTAAATAGTAATCCATATTCTGTTTCTGAGATAACAACCTCACCTATTGCTTTACCATCACCTGTTGGGGTTGCTTCTTTTAGTACAACAGTAGATTGAGCAGCGTATGCTGTCCCCGCTGTCAATAATGCAGCCAGTAAACACATTTTTAACTTCATTTTGCCTCCGGTGGATAACTTTTATCTATCATTCCATCGACTTACCTAAAGACCTTAACAAGGTAAGAACTATTACTATCTATTGATAACGACAAAGACTCTATCTTAAGTTAACACAAATTAGTTATCACTTTGGTGCTACATTTGAGTTTAGTTAAAAATTGGCGGCTATATCACAGTGAGCGATAAGAAATAAAGGAAATGACAATATAACAGCGGGTTATTCACCGATAGGCATTGATATGAAATTGACAAGTCCGTTGGGTTGACACAGTTGCCTTGAATCAAACTCTCTCGACCAATAACATAGCCAATTTTCAAGATCTTCAAGTGAATAATCTTTTATCGCTAAACCCGAAGCCATGTTTACAATATCATCTTCTGGTGCGGTTAATTCATACCCATTTAATAATAAAAAAATATAACCTGCCATCATTGCTGTCCGTTTATTCGCATTTGCAAAAGAATGGTTTTGGATAAGACTTTCAATTAACACAGAAGATAAAACAAACATATCATCAGTCTGTTGATAGTACCTAACTTGGCTGGGTCTAGACTGGGAGGAATTGAGATTATTAAAATTGAGGATTTCTATAGGCTCATTAGGAGTTTGTCGTTCTATCAATACCCTATTAATATTTACCAAATCATCAACAGATAAATAATTAATACCTTCAACAAACTCCCCTTGGATGCGTATCACTCTCACTATACCTTAGCAAGTTTTTCCATTGCTTTTTCATAGCGAATGAAACCAAAATCAAAAGCATTTTTGACTTGGACTTCATGTGAACATTGCTCGCTAATTGCTGGTTTAGGCGCAGCAATTTTACTTTTGTCACGAGCAGGTATCAATAAGCGATTAGGCTTTTGTAATGCGTGACCCATTTTTATAACCTCTATTAAATCAATTCACTATAAAAACAAAGATAATACTATCAGAACATAATGTAAGGTAACTCATACTAAGTCAACTTATTTCATTACAGCGTATTTTACTAGTTAATAAAAAAGCCAATCAAATTAAATGATTGGCTTTTTTGCTTGAAAATAAAAGAGAACTATTATTTCTCTTTCACTTCCCATTTACCATCAACGTAGAACGCACTCCAACCCGTCGCTTTACCATTTTTTTCTGAAGAAACATATTGCTGCTTTGTTTTACGACTAAAACGGACGACAGTTGGATTACCTTCGCCATCTTCAGCTGGTGCTTCAGCCAAATAAGCCAGTTTTTCAGGTAAACGGTCTTTAAAGCGCTGTAATTCAGCAACTAATGGTGCACGCGTTTCTCGTGATTTTGGGAATGTATTTGCCGCAAGGAAAACCCCAGCAGCTCCATCACGTAACACAAAATACGCATCAGATTTTTCACATGGAAGTTCCGGTAATGGAACCGGGTCTTCTTTCGGTGGTGCGACTTCACCACTTCGTAAGATTTTACGCGTATTTTTACACTCTTCGTTAGTACAACCCATGTACTTACCAAAACGCCCCATTTTCAGGTGCATTTCTGATCCACACTTGTCACATTCAATGACTGGGCCGTCATAACCCTTAATACGAAATTCGCCTTCTTCGATTTCATAACCTTCGCATGCAGGGTTATTACCACATACATGTAATTTACGGCCATTATCAATCAAATAGCTGTCCATCGCGGTGCCACATTTTGGACAACGACGTTTTGCTCTTAACGCATTAGTTTCCGCATCATCCCCTTCAAGCACATTCAAGACTTCGTCTTCAGGGATAAGGTTTATTGTTTTCTTACAACGTTCTTTTGGTGGTAGTGCGTAACCAGAACAACCTAAAAATACCCCGGTTGATGCGGTACGGATCCCCATATGGCGTTCACAATCAGGGCAAATGATTGAGGTGATCACCATTGGGTTAGTGCGCATTCCCCCTTCCTCTGGTTCTTTTTCAGCAACATCTAGTTGCTTACTAAAGTCAGAGAAGAATTCATCTAATACGGCTTTCCACTCAGCATCATGGTTTGCAACATGGTCCAGTTGGTCTTCCATACGCGCAGTAAAATCGTAGTTCATCAGGTCGTTAAAGTTTTCCTCTAAACGATCCGTGACAATTTCACCCATTTTCTCTGCATAGAAACGACGATTTTCAACTTTGACATAACCTCTGTCTTGGATCGTCGAAATAATCGCTGCATACGTCGAAGGGCGACCAATACCACGTTTTTCGAGTTCTTTAACTAAAGATGCTTCACTAAAACGAGCTGGTGGCTTCGTAAAGTGCTGGCTAGGTAATAGCTCAATTAAAGATAACTCAGCACCAACTTGTATTGGTGGCAATGTTTTATCTTCATCATTTTTACGCAGTGCAGGCATGACTTTCGTCCAACCATCAAAACGTAACGTACGCCCTTTGGCTTTTAGTTCAAAATCCCCTGCTTTGACTGTCAAGGTTGTTGAATCATATTTAGCTGGCGTCATTTGACAGGCCACAAACTGATTCCAAATTAATTGATACAACCTTTTCGCATCGTTCTCCATGTCTTTTAGTGATTCAGGTAAAACATCGACACTAGAAGGACGAATGGCTTCGTGCGCCTCTTGCGAATTATCTTTACTGCTATAAACATTCGCATCTTTTGGCAGGTATTTAGCGCCAAAATTATCATTAATGTAGCCACGAACCATATCCAATGCATCTTGGCTCAAGTTTGTTGAGTCAGTACGCATATAGGTGATATACCCTGCTTCATAAAGACGCTGAGCCATCATCATGGTTTTTTTCACGCCAAAACCTAAGCGGGTACTGGCAGCTTGTTGCAACGTTGACGTGATATACGGTGCGCTCGGCTTACTTGATGTCGGCCTATCTTCACGATCAACAACTGCAAAACGGGCTTTTTCAAGCAGCTTAACTGCTGCCTCTGTTTGCGCTTTATTGACTGGCTTAAATGCCTTACCACCCTGTGAAGTGACTTCCATACGCAAGTTAGCGATATCTTTATCGGCTAAATCGGCATGCAGTTCCCAATATTCTTCAGGGACGAAAGCTTTAATTTCTCGCTCACGTTCAACAATGAGTTTCACTGCAACTGACTGAACACGACCAGCCGATAAGCCACGAGCGACTTTTTTCCACAGCAGCGGAGAAACCATATAACCCACAACTCGGTCCATAAAACGACGCGCTTGTTGTGCGTTAACTCTATCTATGTTTAATTCCCCAGGGCTATCAAATGCCTGAGTGATCGCATTTTTGGTGATCTCATTAAATACAACACGACTAAAACGAGAATCGTCTCCACCAATCACTTCGCGTAAATGCCACGCAATAGCTTCCCCTTCACGGTCCAAGTCCGTTGCGAGGTAGATGTGTTCGGCATCCTCCGCCAGTGATTTAAGTTCAGAAACCACTTTTTCTTTACCCGGTAGAATTTGATAATTCGCTTTCCAACCATGGTAAGGGTCGATCCCCATGCGCTTAACTAACGCATCACGCGGATCTTTTTTTACTTTCTTTGTTTTGTCGGTAGATGAGCCTGTACTCTTTTGTGAGCCGGTTTGTGAACCAGAGCCGCTTTTCGGCAGATCACGAATGTGGCCAACGCTGCTTTTTACAACGTAGCCACTGCCAAGATACTTATTAATCGTTTTGGCCTTTGCCGGGGACTCCACTATAACAAGAGCTTTACCCATATTTACCTTTACCTAAATATCAACAATGGCGCATTTCTACATTAAAATGCGCAAAATGAGAATCTCTTTTTTATATTGCGACACAATCACAATATATCAATATATTTTTAAACAATTATTTGTGTTGAAACAAAACTTATAAACTCAATCACGTTATTCTAAAAAGCACAAAGTGTCTTCTAGTTGACTGATTTTAACCACATAAAGATGTTTAGTCACAATTGAAAACCACACACTCTACCTGATAAAATGCTAGAAGCAACCAATTATTTTTTCAAGGAAGCCAAGCTATGCAAGATAATTTACCGTTCATCACAAAAAAAGAGTTACTTGAAAAAGCTAATGATATCATAAAGAAACATGATGATTATATTCATGGTATGTTTGTTGACACCGTTGAGCAGCATCGGGGTACATTGGTATTTAAAGGGGAGTTCTTCTTAGATGAGAACAATATCCCTACTTTAAAAAGTACAGCTGCTTTTAATATGTACAAACACCTCGCTCATGTACTGTCAGAACAATACCAATTAAGTGTTAAGTGATAATAACTAATTAACACGTATGCTTTTTGTATAAAATTTACCGGCTTTAACGCCGGTAAATTAATAGTAGATTTAAAAACGCTTATTCGCTAGGCGAAATTCAAAATTACAAAAGTGGCTTTTGTCCGCGTTGCCACCAGCGCAATAATAAGTTATCCACGCTCTTTGCCGCGCTTCCCATAAACTTATCCATCATTTTTTTACTTAACACATAACGAATACTAACTATTTCCTTAGTATCAATCGCATTAATAATAAAATCGTCACTTACACCAATATTATCCACTAGCCCTTTATCAAGTGCCTGTGAGCCATACCAATACTCCCCTGTCGCAACTGCGTCAATATCTAAAGATGGGCGATTTTGATGAACAAATTGTTTAAACAATTCATGGGTTAAATTTAAATCTTCAACAAATTTCTTACGACCTTGTTCTGTGTTTTCACCTAACATGGTCAATGTACGCTTGTATTCACCTGCGGTATGAAGTTCAACATCAACATCATGCTTTTTTAATAACCGATGAATATTTGGAATTTGAGCAACCACACCAATCGAACCAATAATGGCAAATGGTGCAGCAATAATTTTATCTGCAATGCATGCCATCATGTATCCGCCACTCGCTGCAACTTTATCAACCGCAATGGTAAGTGGGATATTTTTTTCTTTGATTCTTAATAATTGTGAAGCTGCTAAACCGTAACCATGAACCATTCCTCCAGGGCTTTCAAGTCTTAGCAAAACTTCATCTTGTTGGTCGGCAACAGCAAGAATTGCACTGATCTCTTCACGTAAAGAGGCAACTTCACGGGCATCCATGCTACCTTTAAAGTCTAAGACATATAAACAAGGTTTTTTAACCCCTGTTTGGCCTAATTTCGCCCCTGTTTTCTCACTTTTTGATTTCGCTTTTTGCTGCTTTTTAAATGCTTTCAACCACGCTTTATGTTCTGGTTCATTCATTTTAATTTGTTGCATTTGGCGTTGGCGCTCACGATAACTTTCACCTAAATCTGTGATTTTTAAAGCACCTTTAGCCCCTTGCCGGCGCATACCTACGCCAAACACAAAGACAGCTAGCAAAACCACCGCCACCAAAATAGTAACGACTTTTGCTAAAAATAGCCCATACAATGAGAAATACTCCACAATCTGATCCTTTTGATGTTTATCTTCAATACAAAAATAATCTCACGATTACGTGCAAACAACCAGAAAAAAACAGAGTTAGCACACAAACTTCGTTAATAACTATGTTAGATTAGCCAATTATCACAATCAGTGCGATGATAACCGTACATGCTAATCACAATAGTAGGAAAGAATATGCTCCAATATCAACCTAGACAAGACCTATTGAAAGGTAAAACGATTCTTGTAACCGGTGCCGGTGATGGCATTGGCCGTGAAGCCGCTCTCACTTACGCGCGCTATGGTGCATCCCTTATCCTTGTTGGTAGAACACAGCATAAATTACAATCAATTAGTGATGAAATTGCCGCTTTAGGTGGAAATAATTCACCTTGCTTTATATTAGACTTATTAACTGCAACTATTGATGACTGTCATACGCTTGCCACACAAATCGCCTCCATAACTCCTTATTTAGATGGCGTATTACACAATGCAGGAATACTTGGTGTCGTTGCCCCTATCTCTGAGCAACCCAGCGACCTATGGCATGATGTCATGCAAGTCAATGTCAATGCCACGTTTATGCTAACTCAAGCTTTACTTCCTCTATTACTCAAAGCACCTAATGCCTCGTTAATTTTTACCAGTTCAAGCGTAGGTAAACAAGGTCGCGCCGGTTGGGGTGCCTATTCTGTCTCCAAATTTGCGACTGAAGGTTTAATGCAAGTGCTAGCCGAAGAATATAAGCAGAGCAATCTTCGGGTAAATTGTATTAACCCAGGCGGCACTCGAACCTCAATGCGAGCAAGTGCATTTCCTGATGAAAATCCACTTAAATTAAAAACCCCTGCTGATATCATGCCTATATATATCTATTTGATGGGTGATGATAGCCTGCGTAAAACGGGGAGTAGTTATGATGCACAACCTGGACGTAAACCTGGTGCTGCGGAGTAAAAACGATGTCTCAAAGTCGACACGAAGAACGTCAACAGCGTCTAAAAGAAAAGGTAGATGCGCGTATTGAAGCTGCACAAATTGAACGAGGGATCGTTATTGTCTTTACTGGAAATGGGAAAGGCAAAACCACAGCTGCATTTGGAACTGTATGCCGTACAGTAGGTCATGGTAAGAAAGCTGCTGTTGTTCAATTTATTAAAGGGGGTTGGGATAATGGCGAACGCGAACTACTTGAACCACAAGGCGTTCCCTTCTATGTTATGTCAACAGGCTTCACGTGGGAAACTCAAAATAAAGAGACCGATACCCTTGCTTGTATGGAAACTTGGCAGTACGCCAAACAATTATTAAGTGACCCACAGTACGATTTAGTCATTTTAGATGAGCTCACTTATATGGTGAGTTATCATTACCTCGAATTAGCAGAGGTGGTTCAAGCATTACAAAGCCGTCCTGCCAATCAGTCTGTCGTGATCACGGGTAGAGGTTGCCACCGAGATTTGATCGAATTAGCTGATACGGTAACAGAAATGCGCCCAGTGAAACATGCATTTGATGTTGGAATTAAAGCTCAAAAAGGGATTGATTGGTAATTAACCACTAAGAAAGTGCAATAATACGATTTTTTCAATTATTGCACTTTTAATCTATTTTTATCTAACTACTCCATCAGTCAATCTATAAAAAAGTCATTTATTCTTATTCGTTTATCACACCAATTTAGTGTGAGTTTAAAAATAAAAAATATTTCAGATAATATAAATTACTTTTAATAACTTCAGCACATCAAATATCACAATTAATTTATAACAATTAAAATAAAACATAAAAATAATTAATGCTATTCGTTGTTATTCATCTTTTCCATTAAACTGGATACGTATAGCTACGTCAGTAAAATCCTCCTTGTTAGACAAAAACATAAAAATTTAACCATTTGATAAATAATAAATTATTTTAAAACAACTGATATTAATCCGCTTTTAATCAGTTTTGGTTATTTATCAACTAATAACAATGTATTTATCCATGTTAACATTATTAATTTTATTTAATTTGCTATTTAAGCATAATTAAATAGCAATAATGGATTGTTAGTTATTTTAGATTCTTCTATTTTATTTAAAGGGATATATATGAAAAATGTTTTAAATACTCATTTAAATTTTACCACATTAAAATTTAATCCACTCTTTTTATGTGTTTCAATAATCGTTGGTACAACCACCGTTGCCCAAGCTGCAATTACGCCAACCAACGGTGCAGGCGTATTGAATCAAAGTAATGGCCCTACTGTCGTTTATATTAATAAACCAAGCCAAGCCGGTGTTTCCCATAATACCTATAGTCAATTCGATGTTGACCAAAAAGGTGTGATATTAAATAACAGCGCAGGTAATACTAATACGGTTATTGGTGGTAAAATTGGTGGAAATACCAACGTTGCTGGTGGGCGAGCAAAAATTATTTTAAATGAAATAAACTCAAATACGGCAACAACCTTAAATGGCATGGTTGAAGTCGCAGGCGGTAAAGCACAAGTCATTGTTGCTAACGCTTCGGGTATTACATGTAACAACTGTGGTTTTATCAATACCAGCCGCACAACGTTAACGACGGGTAAAGTAGAGTTAGCCAATGATGGTTCTATTGCTAACTATAATGTGCAGCAAGGTAAAATTGCCGTCAATGGAAGATTAGATTCAAATTCGCCAACAGATTTAATTGCCCGTTCTATTGCCATCAATGGCGTTGTTGAAGCTCAGCGTCTCAATGTGGTAGCTGGAAACAATCATGTCAATTCGGCAGGGAATGTGACGGGCACTGCTACTGCAATCGGCACAAAACCTATTGTCGGGATTGATGTTTCTTCAATTGGCGGTATGTATGCCAATAAAATTTCATTAATTGCCACTGAAACAGGTGTTGGCGTAAGTAATTTAGGGGATATTGGCACACATAATGGCGCTATTTCCATTGATACAGCAGGAACAGTGAACAATACCAATGGCAATATGAATGCAGCTGGTGACATTAAGATTAATGCTGCGGGTATTACGAATAATGGTCGTATTGCAGGTAATAAACAGGTCAATATCGCAGTTGCAGGTACTGGGGCGATTAATAATGATAATGGGATTATCACCTCTTATAACAATGATATTAACTTAACCACGTTAGGAACACTGAGTAACAACCGAGGTTCAATTGTTGCCCAACAGAATGTCAGTACACTCTCTGATTCCTTTATAAATGATAATGGTATAGTTCAATCTACTAAAGGTGACATAGATGTTCATTCTATGAATACAATTTATAACCGAGACAATCTCGCTAACCCAAATGACCCAGGAAAAGGGTTCAATGCCGGACGTGATTTAACTATCAATGCCGTTCGTGTTGTGAATGAAAATTCCAATATCACTGCGGGACGAGATAGCAAGATCAGCGCGCAATCTAGTATTGAAAATACATCCAATAGCAAAATCATTGCACAACGCCATACAGATATCAGTACGATGTACTTGACGCAATCTAATTCTGAAATAAATGCCGCTAATGGCCGTATGGATTTGGATGCATCAGTATCACTCACCAATGCGGGATCATCCACCATTCATAGTGGCCGCGTGATGAATATCAACACAAACCAACTCATTAACTCCGGTGCGATTATTTCAAATAACGGTAAATCCGTCATTAATACGAATTCAATGAACAACCGTTCTGGTTATATCAAAGGGAAAAACCTTACAATCAAAGCCCATAATATTGATAACCAATCAGGCTTAATTAATGCAGAAAATAGTCTTGAGATTGAAACCAGTCATTTGAACAACAATTACAGTAGTGATTTTAAACTCGTTAATACCAAATTTGGGCTAACGGACCAAAATGGCGGCCTACAAACCAATAATGGTACGATTAAAGTTAAAGGAGATACTCTGAGTAACTTGTATGGTTCAATTACTGCTAATGTAGATAATAATGTCGCTGCACGTAACGATATTGATATTAAGCTCAAAGCGACACTCAATAATAATTATGGACAAATTACCACTGTTAATAACCAAAGACTTGATGTCGGCACATTAGAAAACTACGCAGGAAAAGTGACTGCTGGGAAAAACCTAACTATTGATTCCAAAAATCGAGTTAATAATCAATATGGGGCTTTACGTTCGACTAATACCACTAAGATCACCAGCCCTATCGTCACTAATGGAACAACAGGAAGCATCTCAGGTAATCGTGTGATTATTGATGCTGTTGTAACTAACTAAACTAGTTTACGTTCAAAAAAGGCGGTCATTTTTAAATGACTGCCTTTTTATTATGGCTCATTACAGAATTAATATTCTGAATTAATCACCACCTCTTCACCAAAACGCCCTGCCTTTGGTAATGGTTGATAAGATGAATTAGCTGCACGTAAAATACGGACACCACGAATACCTAACTCATGGGCTGCCGCGATATCTGCATCAGCATCACCATAATAGATGGTTAATTTGTGATCACGCATCCAGCTCACTTTATTATTTTGCCCTGGTTCATCGCCTGCAAAAATAACAGGTTGCATTTTATCTGCAGGTATTGCTAAGCCTTCTTGAACGTATTTAGTCACTGTTTCTGTTTTCGTTTTCGTACGGCCTGTAATGAAATAGACAGTATCACCGCGATCTAAGTGCATTTTGACTAAATCAATACCCACTTGTTTTGGCATACTGAATTTGTCCCACTCATTATTCATTTTTTCCCAAAATTGTTGATTTTTTAGGTAGCTAAAATCGTTAGGTGAGAACTCTAGTTTGCCACGGTAAAAACCTGGACTCGAAAATAACACCGTATCATCGATATCAAACCCAACAGCCATTGGCGCTTTGCCTTCTAGGCTTTGTTTAATTTGTTCGATGGAAACCCAATGAATAGGCTGTTGTTGAGCAAGTTCAACAACGGTAACCCCAGGGCTTACGGTTTCTGGCATTGGAATTTTTGCTTGAGACGTTGCTGTAAAACTTAATGCCAATGCAATCGCACTCAAAGTCAGTGTTATTTTTTTCATGTTTTGTCCTTATTCAGGTTTATCCACTTAAACCATTCTTTATTTATCTGGATAAACTGGGTAAGTAATAGGTTTATCTGTAAATTTGTCTTTATTATCAGTAGCAACCCAATATTTTGTGAGATACATCCCACAAGAAGGGTCATACTAAGACTTTTAATTACATTAAAATGAGATGGATATCTCATAAATATCATCTCTTACTGATAGCTTTCATAATAATGTGAACTAGAACATTAATTTTCTTATTATTAACAAGGTTATATTCAATAAAATCATTACGTTGATATATGAGAATCACTTCCATACATCAAAAAAAGCTGAGGGTGGAGCCTCAGCTTTTTTACTATTCGAGAATTGCAATTAATCTAGATGCGAGTACGACGTTTCGCCGTTGGTCTTGAAGATTGACGTTTTGATGCAGGACGTGATGCAACTTGCGTATGGCGTTTTACCGCACGGCGAATTTGGTTTGCTTTAATACGACGTTGGTCACGCTCAACGGCAACTTTGCTTTCAGTTTCTACTGGTAATTCGACCAGCTCACGGAGATAATTGGTTTGTTCTAAACCCAATTCCGTCCATCCTCCACGTGGTAAACCTTTTGGTAAATCAATATCACCATAACGCACACGGATTAAACGGCTTACTTGAACACCAACCGATTCCCAAAGGCGACGGACCTCGCGGTTACGCCCTTCAGTTAAAGTGACGTTAAACCATTGATTCATCCCTTCTCCGCCACGGTAAGAAACCGTTTTAAAAGAAGCTGGACCATCTTCCAACTGTACGCCTTGTGTTAATTGACGAATTTTTGCTTCATTGATTTCACCAAACACACGTACAGCATATTCACGCTCAACTTCACGGCTTGGGTGCATTAAACGATTAGCTAGCTCACCATCAGTCGTAAATAACAATAAACCGCTGGTGTTAACATCTAAGCGGCCAACAGCAATCCATCGCGCTCCCGTTAAACGTGGTAAACGGTTAAAAACAGTTGGGCGCCCTTCTGGATCATGGCGTGTACATAATTCACCTTCTGGCTTGTAATAAGCCATTACACGGCAAATTTCCTTTTCAGGTTCTTTGGTAGCTAATAAACGACCATCTAAACGAATTTTTGTTGCAGGTGTGACTTCAACACGGTCTCCGAGTGTCGCAATTTTGCCATCAACACTAATACGACCCGCTTGCAGGAATGTTTCGATTTCTCGACGAGAACCATGCCCTGAACGAGCAAGGATTTTCTGTAATTTTTCAGTTTTTTGCGGTTTTACGCTCATGTAACCCTCTGCTGTCGCCTTCACAGGCGTCAAATATCTTTTTGGCGCGTCATCTTGTTGCCGTACCAAAAAGTAATGAATTTGAAAACCCGCGCATTATACACAGGTTTGTCCTGAACCCCTATAACTTATCTGAATATCGCACTTTCAATACGATTTTATTTAATTTTGCGCTAAATCTTAGGCTTTTAGGTATTTGCATTTATTCAAAAGGCGTTGGGTCCCCTGTTCCGACACGTGCCACAACAGGTGTATCATCAGTAAAGTCAATCACAGTTGTTGGTTTTTGCCCGATATAACCACCGTGTATGACTAAATCGACTTGTTTATCAAGTAAGTCGCGAATTTCTTCAGGATCTGATTGAGTGAAATCATCACCAGGCATAATCAAACTCGTTGACATCAAAGGTTCACCAACAGCTTCGAGTAAATCTCGAGCAATCGGGTTTGATGGCACACGTAAGCCAATGGTTTTACGTTTTTCATTCATTAAACGCCGTGGAACTTCTTTCGTTGCCCGTAAAATAAAGGTGTAATTACCTGGCGTATTGTTTTTTATTAAACGGAAAACGGTGTTATCAACATGCGCGTAATTCGATAGCTCAGAGAGATCTCGACACATTAAAGTGAAATTATGGTTAGCATCAAGCTGACGGATACGACAAATACGTTGCAAAGCATCTTTTTCTTCTAAACGACATCCAATGGCGTACCCTGAATCCGTAGGGTAAACAATGACACCGCCTTTATTTAGAATTTCAACACTCTGGCTAATAAGTCTTGCTTGAGGATTATCCGGATGGACATAAAAAAACTGGCTCATACATACCTCTAATTTTTGGGTATCGACAGCATCACCCGGCAAAAATACCTATAAATGCTACTATCTCTTAATTCCATGAGATGACCTACTCAGAAATAAATCATCACTTATAATAATTATTTTACACCGCATTATTAATACATCAATTAATTAGCTGCTTTTTACCGCATTCCAAAGCGTCCAGACTGCATGATCATCATTAGGTAACCATAAATTTCGGCCAAGCTCTATCCAAGAACATGGCCGATGAAAATCTGAACCCACCGATGTATGTAAATTTGCATTATTGGCTAATTCTGCTAAATACTGCTTTTCATGTGGCGGCTGCTGGCAATGAGAAACTTCCATGGCATCACCTTCACACTGTTTAAAATACGCAACCAACCGTTTTAACCATTTATTGGATAATTGATATTTCGCAGGATGAGCTAATACCGCAATACCACCGGCCGCATGGATTGCGTCGATAGAATCCTTAATTGAGCACCACTTCGCAGGAACGTATCCTATTTTTCCTTTTGATAAATAACGCTTAAATACGTTATTAATGGTTTTTTCTTTACCTATTTTCACAATATACTGTGCAAAATGAGCCCGCGTTACCTGCCCACCACCAGAAATATGTTGCGCATTTTCCCATGCGTCATCAATCCCCGATTTTTGTAATCGCCTGCCCATCTCAATACCACGCTCGAAGCGACGTTCAGATTGTGCTTTCAACAATTGAGCCATAGCGGGGTGTGAAGGCGAAAAATTTAACCCCACAATATGTATTTCAATGTTTTCCCACAGTGTCGAAATTTCAACACCATTGACTAACTCAATTGGCCTTTCATTTTCAGTAAGATAGCGACGAGCCTCAAATACACCTTCACAGGTATCGTGATCGGTGATCGCTAAAATATTAACCCCTTTTTCAATCGCACGTTCGATTAACTCTGCTGGAGTAAGATCACCATCCGAAGCATTTGTATGGCTATGTAAGTCGTAGCGAGTCACTAATGGCGGCGAGGCAGTCGACAAATTGATATCTTCTCTAATTTCCATGTACAACTATATTTCCTAATAAAGTAACAAAGTTCTTGACATAAACAACGCGATCCAGTTAACTAGTACGCAAGATGGCTAAGGCTAAAAATCATCAGTTTATCCAGTGAGGCATACAATGAATTTATTTAACTTATCAAATCGTTGGTGGCGTGACTTCCCAAATTGGGCGGAAGCCGCACACGCATAGTTATTGTATGTCTCAGTGCCAAACCCGCCCTTCATCGGCGGGTTTTTTTATGTCAAAAATTAGCGTAAGGCAACATAATGAACGAACAAAACACCACATTAGCACATTTTAAGTATCTGGATAGCCCAATTAATTATCAGCCTGATCCTACATTATTATTTAATCATCTGTGCCATCAAGTTCCATCAACAATGTTGTTGGAATCTGCTGAAATTAATAATAAGGCCAACTTACAAAGCTTGCTGGTTGTCAACAGCGCGCTACGTATTCGTGCTTTTGGTCAACAAGTTGAAATAGAAGCGTTGACGCCAAATGGCCAAGCATTATTACCAAAGCTGTTAGCACAGTTAACCCATTTAATCACACATCATAGCATGCAAGAAAATAGCTTAACGGTAACGTTCAGCTCGCCGGCAAAAGATTTAGACGAAGACAGTCGTCTGAAGGCCGCATCTTGTTTAGACGTTTTACGTGCTCTGCCGGCTCTCGCGCAAGCCTATTCAACAAAACCTGAAAACCTGTTTGTGGGTGGTTTGTTTGCTTATGATTTAGTCGCCAGTTTTGAAGATTTACCCAATGTGAATACCGTTAATCACTGCCCTGACTATTGTTTTTTTGTGGCTGAACATTATTTAGTGATCGACCACCAAAATCAGGCTGCTCGGCTCAAAAGTTGCCTATTTACGCAAAATGCGCAAGATGCTGAAACGGTGACACAACGTCACGCACAAATTATCGCTTCGTGCCGCCCATTCTTACCCGCACTTCCTTTAGCAACAGCACCTGATTTTGCGGTTTCGATAAACAAAAATGACCAGCAATATGGGGAAATTGTCACCTCATTAAAAGAAGCCATATACCGTGGTGATATTTTTCAGGTTGTGCCTTCTCGTAAATTTACGATGCCGTGCTCACATCCTTTAATTGCATATCAAAAGCTCAAAGCACAAAACCCAAGCCCTTATATGTTCTACATGCAAGATGAAGCATTCACTCTCTTTGGTGCGTCGCCTGAAAGCGCACTCAAATATGCAACAGCAAATCGTAAAGTGGAAATTTATCCAATCGCGGGGACCCGCCCTCGTGGCCGTAACGCACAGGGTGAATTAGATCTCGACTTAGACAGCCGAATTGAACTTTCCATGCGCTCAGATGAAAAAGAACTCGCTGAACACATCATGCTAGTTGACTTAGCGCGCAACGATTTAGCCCGTATTTGTGAAGCGGGTAGCCGTTATGTTGCCAACCTAACTAAGGTTGACCGCTACTCTTTCGTGATGCACTTAGTTTCTCATGTTGTGGGAACATTGCGCCAAGATTTAGATGTTTTTCATGCATACCAAGCTTGCATGAATATGGGGACTTTAACGGGTGCACCAAAGGTAAAAGCCATGCAACTGATTGCCCAATATGAGCAAGAGCGCCGAGGTTCATACGGGGGAGCTGTAGGGTATTTCCAAGGAAATGGTGATTTTGATACCTGCATCGTTATCCGTTCTGCATACGTAGAAAATGGCATTGCCACTGTACAAGCGGGAGGTGGTGTCGTTCTAGATTCCGTACCTCAAGCTGAAGCCGATGAAACCCGTAATAAGGCACGTGCAGTGATCCGTGCAATTGCCCAAGCACATCAAGTTAAGGAGTTATTCTAATGGCGAACATTTTACTACTCGATAACGTTGACTCCTTTACTTATAACCTAGTAGACCAACTGCGTGCAGGTGGCCATAACGTGGTTATTTATCGCAATACAGTCAATGTAGAACATATTTTATCTGTATTAAATCAAATGATTTCACCGATATTAGTCTTATCACCCGGCCCCGGTAAACCAAGCGAAGCAGGTTCAATGCCAGAAGTATTAATGCGAGTAAAAGGCAAAATCCCTGTTATTGGTATTTGCTTAGGTCACCAAGCCATCGTTGAAGCTTATGGCGGAACGGTTTCAGCAGCAGGTGAAATTTTGCATGGTAAATCTTCGATTGCCACACATGATGGTTTAGCTATGTTTAATCATCTTGAAAACCCAATATCAGTGGCGCGTTACCACTCTCTTGTTGGTAGCCAAATTCCGGAAAGCTTAACCATTTGTGCCCAATCAAATGGCATGGTCATGGCTGTACGTAATGATAGCGATAGAGTTTGTGGATTCCAATTTCATCCCGAATCCATTTTAACAACGCAAGGTAAACAGTTGCTAGAAAACACTGTGGCATGGGCTCTTTCTACTCCCAATGCAACCGAACCTACTCATTCGCACTAACGGAATACTAAAGAGCCAATTATGCAAAATATTTATGATAAGTTATTTAAAGCGCAACCACTGACTCAACAAGAAAGCCAGTACTTGTTTAATGCCATTATTCAAGGCGAATTAACAGAACCTCAATTAGCTGCTGTGTTAATCAGTATGAAAATGCGAGGTGAACAACCACAAGAAATTGCTGGAGCCGCGTTGGCTTGTTTGGAGAATGCACAGCCATTTCCCCGCCCTGACTACCCATTCAGCGACATCGTTGGCACCGGGGGAGATGGTGCAAATAGTATCAATATTTCCACAGCAAGCGCATTCGTTGCTGCTGAATGTGGGATTAAAGTGGCTAAACACGGTAATCGCAGTGTTTCGAGCCGTTCAGGTTCTTCGGATTTACTTGCCGCCTTTGGTATCGCCTTAGACCTCAGTGCGCAAAGTGCTCGTGACGCATTAGATGAGCTTGGTGTTTGTTTTTTATTTGCACCGCAGTACCACAGTGGGTTTCGCCATGCCGCCCCTGTACGTACACAACTAAAAACTCGAACGTTATTTAATGTATTGGGGCCATTAATTAATCCGGCTCGCCCACCGATTGCCCTTATCGGTGTTTACCAAGAATCATTGGTAAAACCGGTATCTGAAACACTGCAGATGCTTGGTTTTACCCGTGCAGCTGTGGTACACAGTGGGGGGATGGATGAAGTTTCATTACATGCGGTCACTCAAGTTGCTGAATTAAAAGATGGCAAAGTACAACATTATCAATTAACTGCTGATGATTTTGGACTGGCGCCATATCAATTACGCGACTTAGAAGGCGGTACACCTGATGAAAACCGCGTATTGCTTAGCCATTTACTTCAAGGCCATGGCCAAGCGGCTCACGAAGCGGCTGTAGCGGCCAATGTTGCCATGCTGATGCGTATTAATGGCCATGAAGATTTAAAACAAAACAGCGAACACGCACTTGCAATTATTCGTAGCGGTAAAGCATTTGACCGCGTTACAGCACTCGCGGCAAGGAACCAATAAAATGAAAGCGACAGTCTTACAAAAAATTGTTGATGATAAAGTTGACTATTTAATTGAACGCAAAGCCCAGCAACCGTTAGAAAGCTTTATTGCTGAGGTTCAGCCTAGCCAGCGTAGTTTCTATAACGCACTAAGCGCCAAACGCCCTGTTTTTATTTTGGAGTGCAAAAAAGCGTCTCCTTCAAAGGGCTTGATCCGTGCTGACTTCGACCCTGCAATGATAGCCAAGACATATGCACCATATGCGAGTGCTATTTCCGTTCTCACTGATGAAAAATATTTTCAAGGTAATATGGATTACTTAACGATAGTCAGTAACACCGTAAAGCAACCTGTATTATGCAAAGATTTTATCATTGACCCATACCAAATCTACCTTGCACGTTACTACCAAGCGGATGCCATTTTATTGATGTTATCTGTCTTAAATGATGATGAATATATCGCGTTGGCTGAAGTTGCTCATCAACTGAGTATGGGGATATTAACGGAAGTCAGCAATGAAGAAGAATTAGAGCGAGCAATTCGGTTAAAAGCCAAAGTGGTTGGCATCAATAACCGAGATTTACGCGACCTTTCTATTGATTTAAATCGGACTCGTGAGCTCGCGCCTCGCTTAGCAGAAGAAACGATAGTGATCAGCGAGTCAGGCATTCATCAACATCAACATATTCAGTCACTGAGACAGTTTGCAAATGGTTTTTTAATTGGTAGTGCACTAATGGAGCAAGCTGACTTAGATAAAGCCATTCGCAGCCTGTTAGTTGGGGAACATAAAGTCTGTGGTTTAACCCGCGAACAAGATGCAAAAGCTGCATTTAAAGCAGGAGCACACTACGGTGGATTAATTTTTGCTGAAACCTCCCCGAGAAAAGTGACGTTGTCACAGGCGCAAACTATCATCCATGCTGCGCCGTTAAAATATGTCGGTGTTTTTCGCAATCAGTCCGCCGATTTTGTTGCCCATATTGCCAAACAGCTTGCGTTATCTGCGGTGCAACTACATGGTGAAGAAGATCCTTCTTATATCAATATGTTAAAAACATTTTTACCAAACTACTGTGAAGTTTGGAAAGCGCTTGATATGTCAAGAACAACTTTAAATGACTATGACACACAAGACATTGATGTGTTACTACTGGATAACGGACAAGGTGGCACAGGTAAAACCTTCAATTGGTCAGAAATCCCTTCATCTGCCTCACAAAAAATAATGATTGCGGGGGGACTTACGCCTGATAACTGCCTAGACGCTGCAAAGTTACTGTGCAACGGATTAGACTTTAATTCAGGGGTTGAAATTGAACCTGGTATAAAAAGTGAACAAAAAATAAATTTGGTGTTGTCAGCGTTGTTAGCCGAATCAACGGCTCACTAATACACAACGAAAAGATAAAACTCCAACACCAATTAATGTAACTGTTAAAATGGACAATAAATCATGAGTAAATTAGATCCGTATTTTGGCGAGTTTGGTGGGCAATATGTCCCAGAAATTCTGATCCCTGCATTAAATCAATTAGAAGACGCGTTTATCGACGCACAGAATGATGCTGAGTTTATTCGTGAATTTCACGACTTACTAAAAAATTATGCAGGTCGCCCTACTGCACTAACATTATGTAAAAACTTAACTGCCGGTACAAAAACAAAACTCTATTTAAAACGCGAAGATTTACTGCACGGCGGCGCACATAAAACCAACCAAGTATTAGGCCAAGCGCTACTGGCTAAGCGAATGGGAAAAAACGAAATTATTGCAGAAACAGGTGCTGGGCAACATGGAGTTGCTACCGCACTGGCTTGCGCATTATTGAATATGAAATGCCGTATCTATATGGGCGCTAAAGATGTTGAACGACAGTCTCCCAATGTATTTCGTATGAAATTAATGGGTGCTGAAGTTATTCCTGTTCATAGCGGTTCGGCAACCTTGAAAGACGCGTGTAATGAAGCATTAAGGGACTGGTCTGGCAGTTATGATAAAGCCCACTATTTATTAGGAACTGCGGCGGGTCCACATCCTTATCCAACAATTGTACGTGAATTCCAACGTATGATTGGTGATGAAGCCAAACAACAAGTTCTTGAAAAAGAAGGTCGTTTACCCGATGCTGTCGTTGCCTGTATTGGTGGTGGTTCAAATGCAATCGGTTTATTTGCCTCTTTTATTCCAGAAGAAAATGTGAAACTAATTGGTGTTGAACCTGCTGGGTTAGGTATTGAATCAGGCCAACATGGTGCGCCATTAAAGCATGGTCGTGTTGGAATTTATTTCGGTATGAAATCACCGATGATGCAAACCAGTGAAGGCCAAATTGAAGAGTCATATTCCATCTCTGCAGGATTAGATTTTCCTTCTGTCGGGCCTCAACATGCTCACTTAAATAGTATTGGTCGCGCAGAATATGTTTCAATTACCGATGACGAAGCCTTGAATGCTTTTAAATTGTTATCACGTAAAGAAGGGATTATTCCAGCATTAGAATCTTCTCATGCCCTCGCTTATGCATTAAAAATGGCAGAGCAAGAACCCAATAAAGAACAATTATTAATCGTCAATTTGTCTGGCCGTGGTGATAAAGATATTTTTACAGTGCATGATATTTTAGCCAGCAGAGGAGAAATTTAATGGAACGTTATACCCAACTTTTTAAACGTTTAACTCACGATAACCAAGGGGCATTTGTTCCATTTGTCACATTAGGTGACCCTGATGCTGAATTATCATTGAACATTGTTGATGCCTTAATTGCTGGTGGCGCTGATGCATTAGAAATTGGTATTCCATTTTCTGACCCATTGGCCGATGGCCCGACTATCCAAAATGCGAATTTACGCGCATTTAAAAGTGAAATCACCCCGACAATTTGTTTCGAGTTACTAAGTCGTATTAGAGAAAAACACCCTACTATTCCGATTGGCTTATTAGTGTATGCAAATTTAGTCTTTACCAATGGTATTGAAAATTTTTATATTCGCTGCGAAAAAGCAGGTGTTGATTCCGTATTAGTTGCAGATGTCCCGATGTCCGAATCACAACCATTTCGTGAAGCTGCATTGGCACACAACATTGCTCCTATTTTTATTTGCCCACCCAATGCCAATGATGAATTACTGCAACAAATTGGGAAATATAGCCAAGGTTATACTTATTTGTTATCACGTGCAGGCGTAACAGGCACAGAAAAACGCGCTGAAACGCCATTAGCTCATTTATTGAGTCAATTAAATCAGTATAACGCGGCTCCTGCCCTACAAGGTTTTGGGATATCTGAACCTGAGCAAGTCAAAGAAGCGATTAAAAATGGTGCAGCAGGTGCAATTTCTGGTTCAGCCGTGGTTAAAATCATCGAAAACAACTTAAATCGCCCTAATGTTATGCTTACATCATTAACTGAGTTTGTTGCAAAAATGAAAGCAGCAACACAGAAATAGGCTAAACAATAAATAGTAATCAAGTCATACTTAAGTTTATTGGCTTGATTACTTAAATCATATAATTAAATTTTGTCTGGGCGATTTTTAATCCTTTTAACGTTATTTTTAGAAATATTATTTAAATATATTCAGTATTTTTCAGTTTAAAATTCCTCAAATAGTTCAAAATAACTAATCATAATATTTATTAATATAAACCACCAATATTAAAATTAACAGATACGTGTTATTACACTAGTATTTCCTCTTATCATGTCTGTAGCGGAGTAAGTGTTACCATTTGATTATATTATCATTTTACGCGCTAAATATATAAAACACTATTTATAGTATAATATGGGAGTATTACTCTCCCTATATTTCTTTGACTCAACTTAAATACAATTAAATTTTAATGAAAATTAATATAACGCATAATCCTTATGCTTTAATGGAATTTTAATTAGCTATTTTTAATTTTATCTATAGTCTATTTTAGGGATATTTATGAAACTTTCTACCAATCATTCTATCACTCATCCTATGATGAGAGTTAAGCCACTCTTTTTAAGTGTGTCTGTTATTTTAGGATCGATATCTATTGCTCACGGTGCAGTTGTTAATACCAATGGTGCTGGCGTAATAAATCAAAGTAATGGTCCTACTATCGTTCATATTAAAGGCGCAAGTGACAAAGGTGTTTCACACAACATTTATAGCCAATTTGATGTTGACCAAAAAGGGGGTATTTTAAATAACAGTACAACCAACACGAATACCACTTTAGGGGGACAAATTAATGGCAACTTAAATTTAAATAATGGTAATGGCCCTGCAAAAGTTATTTTAAATGAAGTTAATTCAAATAAAGCAAGTACTTTAGGCGGTATGATTGAAGTCGCTGGTGATAAAGCGCAAGTTATTGTTGCTAACGCATCAGGCATCACATGTAATAACTGTGGTTTTATTAATACCGATCGGGTGACTTTAACAACAGGTAAGCCAATTGTTGCTGGTGGTGAAGTTCTTGGCTATAACGTTGAAAAAGGTCAGATTATTATTAATAGCCGCTTACAGTCAGATTCCCCTACTGATATTATCGCTCGCTCTGCAGTGATCCGTGGAGACATTCACGCCAAAGAAATTAATGTTGTAGCAGGCAATAACTTTGTTGATGCAAAAGGTAATTACATTACTAAGGTACAAGGCGTTGGGTCTGCCACGCGAATTGGTGTTGATGTCGCGGCTATGGGGGGGATGTATGCCGATAAAATTACGCTAGTTTCCACGGAAAGTGGAACTGGTGTTTCTAATAACGGAAACTTAATTGCGGGAACTGGTGGAATTAACATTGACTCAACTGGCTTAGTGTATAACCAAGTTGGAAAAATGAATGCAAATGGTAATATCAATATAAAATCCAATGGGTTATATAATACAGCGACTATTGTAGCGAATGGTGATGTTGATATTAATGCACAAAACTCAGTTCTGAGTAATGTGAATGGACAGATTAAGTCTAATGGTGGCAATCTCAAACTGGCTTCAGCTACGAGTGTTGATAACCGAAGTGGTATTATTCATGCTCAGCAAGACATGAACATCGCGACTGCAAATATTGTTAACACTAACGGTTCAATTAAAACTAATCGTGGAAATATTGCAATTCGTGCGACAGGTAAGATTGATAATAACTATACCCTACGTAATAACGTCATTAATGTAGACGAACGAGGAATTCGAGCAGGCGGTGATTTATCAATTGATACGACAACACTTGCAAATAATAACTCTACGTTATCAGGCCGTGATATCACAATAAATGCCCGTAATACTGTCGCGAATGATAATAGCTCGCAGATTCTAGCTAAAAGAAAAATCGATATCGATTCTGTTACGTTACAAAACAATAACTCACTGATTAAATCCACTAATGGACAGACCAATATCACCCTATCAAGTAACCTAATAAATAACGGTTATGCTGCAATCGATAGTGGAAAGGCATTGAATATCAAAGCTAACATCATTTACAACCAAGGTTCACTCGTTTCTGGTGCGGGCAAATCAAAATTTGATATTTATTCTCTTAATAATCAGTATGGATTTATCAAAGCAAATAATTTAGACATTAAAACCACCCATTTAGGTAATGGGAGAGGCTTAATCACTGCAGATTCAAATGTGGTTATTAATGCAACAAGTGCTGATAATAGCTACGCCAGCGGGTTTAATAGTTACGCGAGTAAATTTGGTGTTGCTGGCCAAACAGGTGGGATCTATGCAAAAGATGGTTCAGTGACCATCAAAGCCGACAGCTTGAATAACTACTCGGGTGTTATTGCTGCTAACCAAGCACAAAAAGCGCCAACCAAAGGTAACATTGATATAAAATTAAGAAATGACCTAGATAACCGTTATGGTAAAATCCAAGGTGCAAATAATGTCACATTAGATGTAAATAAGTTAAATAATACTTACTCTGGTACTGTTGACGCTGGTAAAGATTTAACTATCGATGCCTTTACTCGTGTAGATAATAATAATGGTCGTTTAAGTTCAATGGGAACGACTAAAATTACCAGTCCTGTAATTTATAATAGCCCTTATGGACAAATTCTAGGTTCAATGATTATTTTAAATACACCTAATTATTACTAATTAGGTAAAACAAGGAGGCTATTTGCCTCCTTATTATTTACTCCAAGCCAGAGTATTAACAATATAATAAATAAAATTATTTTAGCACCATAAATGTCCCTTAAGCCCCTCTAATTATTACTCATATTAACAGTAAATAGAATCGTTCCAAGCCTAAGTAAAAAAACCTATTTAATCTAATATAGAGTATTCATTACCCATTGATTTTATTGGGGATAAATAAAACACCCATAGAATAAATCGTATTATTTGCATTTCCAGTAACAATCTCCAAAAGTATTTATACTAACTCAATCAATTTAATTAATTTTTATTTTCAATGCATTTAAAGCATAATTAAAAATACGAAAAGAAAAAACAACTTAATAATATTTTTATTATAGGGATATAAATGAAAACCTTTTCAAAATAAAGCCCTGATGGCAAGTTAATAAGATAGTTCTGATAAAATATTGTTCATTAGCAATTTTCTTTATTATATTTCCTAACATAAAAATAACTTTAATATTTTTAAAAATTAATGTGGTGCACATGAATTTTCGATTTATTTTTTTATTGTCAACGCTATTACCTTTAGCTGTATCAGCTAATACCGCACAAATTATTGACCAACAAATCAATAATCAAGCTAGCCAAGATCGCTCTCGCCAACAACAGACTCAACTTGAAGCTAAAGATGCCTTAGGTAAAACCAGAGAACCCTCAAATAATATTTTAATTTTTGATGATGAGAAAGATTGTTTTGAAATGAAACAAGTAGTCTTACTTTCAGAACCTAAACTCCCCTCAATGAGACCTTTAGAAGCTTATGCAAGCCAAGTTGTCGGAGTTTGTATCGGTATCAATGGAGTTGAAACCTTAGCAAAAGGCTTACAAGATAAAATAATTAAATCAGGCTACGTCACAACACGCGTTAATATTCCAGAACAAAACATCAGTGAAGGGACTTTAACGCTCCAAATTATTCCAGGTAAAGTTGCGAATGTTAAACTTGCCGAAGGTAGTGATACTTATATTACTTTAGGGGCAATTATGCCTGCTAAAGAAGGAGACATTCTGAATATCCGTGACATTGAACAAGGTTTAGAAAACCTTGAACGGATCCCTGGTGCAAAGGTCAATATTGAACTTGCACCAGGTAAAGAGTTTTCCACCTCTGATATTTCAATACAAAGAGAAAAATCATCTCACTTTAATGCAGGTGGATATTACAATAACTCAGGAAGTCGCCAAACAGGTAAAGACCAAGTTGGAGTGACTTTGTATGCTAATAACCTAACGAGTTTAAACGATACTATATATGTATCTGCAGGAAAAAATGCAAAAAACCAAGCACGAAATAGCACCAGTAATGCTTCTATTTATTATGCTGTTCCCTATAATTATTGGCTTTTCTCATTGTACGCAAGTAAAAGTGACTATAAACAAACTATTAATGACTCTGTACTCAGCTATAAGTATTATGGTGACAGTAAATATTATAACGCTACGGCCAGTAATGTCTTTTTGCGCGGTCAAACGTTTAAAGATACAGCGTCAATCCAATTGATTAAAAGAAAATCAAAATATAAGTTGGAGGATGTCACCCTACTTTCCCAACAACGAGACCTTACCAGCCTTAAACTGGGTGTTAGCCACCGCCAGAATATCAACAATTCTACCATTGATGCATCATTATACCATCAGCGCAACGTACCCTGGTTTGGTGCCGAAGAAAGCTGGGATATGAAATATGGTGATGTCAGCACCATGAGCCGTGTTTATACTGCCGATATTTCGGGTATCTTCCCCTTCTCATTTGACAATTTTATTATGAGTTATAACCCACAACTGTTTGTGCAATATTCACGAGACCGTTTAACTATTCAAGATCAATTTTCGTTAGGTAGCCGTTGGACTGTTCGTGGTTTCGATGAAGAGTTTTCACTGATCGGTGATAAGGGTTTTTACCTGCGTAATGAGTTTAACTTTTATATTCCTGGCTTTTCCTTTTATCCCTATTACGCTATTGACTATGGTCGAATACTTGGGGGGGTTTATCCGCTAGGTCTCTATTCTGATGACCAACTATTAGGAACGGCTATTGGTATGAGAGGTAATGTTAATATATTCAGCTATGACTTATTTTTAGGCGCACCACTTTATAAACCTGATGAATATGAAACTAGTAGCGTCAATGCGGGGTTAAATGTGCAATGGTTTTGGTAAGTTAATATCTTAAAATTTAATCATACCTTAAAGCTGAATATCACTCCTATATTCGGCTTTTTATTTTTATGTAGATAATGCCGATATTTTGTTATTCAATCTTATTTATCTTAATAAAATAAGATAACCAATAAGTGTATTTACTTTATTATCACGCTATACACCAATTAATATATTATACCATCATCAATCTTTATGGTTATTATTTTACTGCCAGGTTGTTAAATATATGTTTGTAGTTCATGGAAATTGAAAAATCCGAGAATACGAATATTCTCGGATTTCCTACTTCACTCTAATCCATCAGAATTCAGGTATTACCTGTATTGCATCCTATCAAATTCTTAGAAACGGTAACCCGCACCGAACATAAATACAAATGGGTCTAAACGAGTATCAACTTTATACTGTTCGCCACCTGCTTTAAATTTCACATCCGTTTCAATATTCATCCACCAAACAGAGGCGTTTAACATCCAGTTATCAGTCAGCATGTAATCCATACCAGCTTGAGCTGCAAAGCCCCAAGAGCTTGATAAGTCTAGATCTGATAAACCGTTAGTTTTCCCTGTTGAGTTAAATTTCTCATCAAAGAAGAAGGTGTAGTTAACACCTGCGCCTAAATAAGGGCGTAATTTATCTTCTTTACTACCAAAATAATATTGCGCCATTAAAGTTGGTGGTAAATGTTTAACAGTTGCAATTGTACCTAAAGGCCCTACGCCAACTTTGTGTTCAAACGGAGTTGCTGCTAATAATTCCACACCGATATTATCAGTGATCATATACCCAAACGTTAAACCTAATTGAGTATTGTTATTAACATCAAATGAACCTAAACCTAATACATTTTCAGAACCTGCATTTGGGCGTACTGTTGCAGTACCTGTACGGAAAATAAAGTCGCCAGCTTCATGAGCAATAGAAACTGCTGGAGCTAAAGTTGCAGCAGCTAATACAAGCGCAGTGAGTTTTTTCATTATCAATCCCATTCCTGTGTTTTTATTTTAGGAAAATATACCGCATTATTTAAATTGATGTTCAAATCAAGATCACATCTTTTACTAATTTAGAGGTAAACCAATAAATATGGATTTATTATTTCATTTATTATTTTTTTAATTTTGATTTAAATCAATTTTTGGAAGATAACTAACAAAATAAAAATTTGATTTCGAAATATATATATTTATTTCGAAATTTAAACATATATTAAAAATGCAACTTATATAATTTCATTTATTTGGTTAATTAAATTCAATCATTATGTCCATTATATTTGTCTTAACCTCCCGAATTTTATTATCTTTCTCTACCTCTAGGCGTGATACTCGGTTACAATTGGCATAAATTTTTGATCCCGTTTGTAGATAGGAGCAGTGTCATGTCCATTTCGGCCAACTCACTCATTAGTGATAGTATCAATTTCTTTAAAAATCAATTGAGTGGCCTCTTCACCATCGTGCTTTTAGCCACCGTAGTGAGCCTCGTTATCTATGCGGTGATGATCCCAAGTGAACAGATGATAGGCGTTCTGGCACAAGCACAAAGTCAGATGATTGAATCTGGTAATTCGGGGTTACAAGACTGGATTTTAGGTCTATCTGAAGAAGAAAAAAGTAGTATTTTGCGTGTTTCTTTCGGGTTGATCCTCTCCGTCACTTTTGGAAGTTTGTTCCTTATTTGTGGCACATTGTCCTATATCTCTGGTATGTCACGCGGTGAAGATATGACAGGGCTACAGGCAATAACTTCATCACTGAACAAAGCACCTTCTATGTTTCTTCTATTGGTCGTCTGTTCTCTGCTTATCCAGTTAGGCATCACAATTATGGTTCTACCTGGTATTGTGTTAGCTATTGGTTTTTCCTTAGCACCAGCGATTTTAATAACAGAACGTACCAACCCTTTCAGTGCGATGGGAAAAAGCTGGAAAATGGCTTATGCAAATTGGCGTGTTGCCTTACCGATGATTTTAATTTGGATGGCAGCTCAAATGCTTATTAGTGTTCTATTGGGTAACCTTAATATGAATCACATTGTTATTAATGGCATCTCGTTTTTACTCAATAATGTTGTAGCAGCATTCGCTTTAATTTACTTTTATCGTTTATATATGCTAATCACTAAAAATTGATTTATTGATTTTCAGCTGATAACCCAAAGCGGGAAAAACAGCGCTTTATCTCGCTTTGGCAACAACTTCAAGTATCGAAAGATACCTTTTTATTTACATTATTTTTTAAGCATTATCTGAGCGAATATCCATCGGTGTAATTCGACTTTCACAATCATGTTCCAATATACCGAAATCCTTTTGGCACTCTTGTGCTTTTCTTTCTTCAACGCATTTCATTTGAATTTGTTGCTTACTTTGAATTAAACGGATTGCAAAATAGATATCCGGTACCACTAATAAGTCATCATCTGAACGATTGATTTTATTTTGTTCTAGCCAACGATTAAGCGACGTTCTGCGCCCTGCTAATACTAAAGTTACCCCTTTCGCCTTCAAAGATGTCACAATATCATTCAAGGTGGAAAATACGCTCACATCATTGTGTGTGAAGCTGACCGCAGCATCCACAATCACCCAAGCAGGCCTCTTTCGTTGATTATCTAAATGTTTATTTAAACGTTCTTTAAAGTAATTAACATTGAAATAGGTAAGTGGAGAATTGAAACGATAAATCAATACGCCATCAACTTCTTGAATATCATTTTCTGATGTCATCGAGTGCAACATACCATGCTCATCAACACCGAGTAGTTGATCTGTAGGTCTAAATATAATTCGGATAAACTGCAACAAACCTAATAGAACAGCTAAACCTACACCACTAATCAAGCCAACCACCAGCACTGCACATAGCGTGAAAATACATAAGAAAAAAGCTTCTCTATTGCGTTTTCGCATTGATAAAATACTGCGAAAACTGAGTAATGAATACGTTGAAATAATCAAAACTATCCCTAAAGCAGGCATTGGGATATATTCCAATAAATTCATAGAAAAAAGTAAAACTGCTAAGATGGTTATTGCGGCAACAAGGGAAACTAATTGCGTTTTCCCCCCCATCATATCATTCACCGCAGTACGGCTACTCGCAGCACTAACAGCAAAACCCTGACCAAAAGCAGAAGCAATATTTGCCATTCCTAGCGCTTTTAGTTCTTGGTCTGCATCAACGGTATAACCGTTCTTGCTCGCAAAACTACGAGCTGTCATCATAAAGCTAACAAAACTGATCACAGCCAAGTTTAATGATGGAATGACAAGGTCTCGAAGTAAGCCAGGCGGAAAATCTGGCATTGGGATATATGGAAGTCCTTCACCTAAATCCCCAACCGTGCTAATACCATATTGCTCGAGATTAAATAGGATACTTGCCGCTGTTGCCAACACCATTGCAATTAATAACGATGGCCATTTACTACGCACTCGCTTAATCAATAGAGTAATGACCAATGTTGCAATGGCAACTAATAATGTCGGAATATGAGTTTCCACTACCGCTAATGGTAATGCTATTAAGCGTTCAATAAACCCTGAAGGTAACGTACTGATACCAAATACTTTACTGATTTGGCTGACGATAATAGTGAGAGCAACCCCATTTAATAAGCCCTGTAATATCGGTCTGGATAAAAAATCGGCAAAAGTCCCTAAGCGAAATTTCGCTGCAATCAAACACCAAACCCCAGTCATAAAACTCATGACAATAATCAGCTGCCAACGAACAGTTTCATCCCCCATGGCAAGAGGTGCGACTGCGGCTGCAATTACAGCACATGTAGCGGCATCAGGACCGATAATCAATTGTTTCGATGTGCCAAATAATGCATAAAAAAACATCGGTAAAATACACGAGTACAGCCCGACAATCGCATTTACCCCCATTAACTCGGCATAGGCAATAGCAACGGGCAAGGCAACTGCAGCAACAGACAGCCCAGCTTTAACATCAGGTCCTAAATCTGAACGTTGATAGTTAAATAACGTTTTTAAACCTGGCATCCAGACAAATAGCTTTGCCTTTATCATCGGGGAAAAGCACCTATAAATTAGCAAGTTAAATTATTTTATATACTATATATATCCGAACTAATAAAGTTTATCTAGAAGTAAGTCAAATAATCGTAAAATAGTGCAAATATGATTGGTAACAAAGCATGTTTATTGGTAAAAAGGTGCAAACTTTTAACAATTAAAGCCAAAATCGGTTAAACTACTCCATTATCTTTACGTTGAGGCGCTGTATTCACTGTTATGAAACAACTTATTGATTTTATTCCTTTGATAATCTTTTTTATTGTCTATAAAAGATACGATATTTTCTATGCGAGTGGCGCATTAATGGTGGCCACTCCTTTAGCGTTATTAGCAACTTATCTTATTTATAAGAAAGTTGAAAAAGTTGCAAAAATTACCTGTGCAATCGTAATGGGTTTTGCGGCTTTAACTCTTATTTTCCATAGTGATGCATTTATTAAATGGAAAGTCACTATTATCTATGCTGCATTTGCTGGTGCATTACTCTTTAGCCAATGGTTTACTGAAAAACCACTCATTCAGCGCATGTTAGGCAGTAACCAAGAAATAAAACTTGCAGATAGTTATTGGAATAAACTTAATAGTGCATGGGCTATTTTCTTTATTTTCTGTGCACTTCTGAATATTTATGTTGCTTTCTGGATGGCTCAAGATATCTGGGTTAACTTCAAAGTCTTTGGTCTGACAGCAGGAACATTAATATTTACTGTACTGAGTGTGGTCTATATCTTTAAAAATATGGTTAAAGAGCCTGTAGAAAAACACGAAGAATAATTTATAAATAAAGTTAAAAACCTGCTAATTGCATCTTGCTTAGCAGGTTTTTTTATATGTTAATAGCGCTTGTCACCAAATGCTTTTTCAATTTTTTTATCTGTATTGTACTGTGATAATGCATATACCGACCAAATAGCGGCGGGTAACCAACCAATCAGAGTGATCTGCAAAATTAAGCAAATGATCCCAGCAAAGGGGCGCCCTATCGTAAAAAACTGCAACCAAGGTAATAATATTGCCAATAACAATCTCATTTCATACCTCTAAATTAATCAATAAAATTCATATTACTGAGTATAGCTAATTCAATCAGTTGGCTAAATATAAAAAACACTTCTTGCTTTTTCTTTGCAAAAGTTGATCTTTTTATCATATTTAGCAGTCGTTTATTAATAATAGGTATCATATTTGTCTTATTTTTGCAGCAATTCACTCAAATAGTCATTATCAATCAATAACTACGAGGTTCAGGTTTACTATTACCTATGTAATTTGTTATAAATGCAAAATCAAAAGTAATAACCCTTTTAATAAGAGTCTGATATGCAATTGCCGAACGGTGAGTTGGTTTTACGTACATTAGCCATGCCCGCGGATACGAATGCGAATGGTGATATTTTTGGTGGCTGGTTGATGTCACAAATGGATATAGGTGGGGCTATTTTAGCGAAAGAAATTGCGCTAGGACGAGTAGTTACTGTGGCGGTAAATGGGATTAAATTTCAAAAGCCGGTTGCCGTAGGTGATGTTGTTTGTTGCTACGCACGCTGCCTAAAAACGGGGAAAAGCTCAATTACAATTAATATTGAAGTTTGGGTAAAAAAAGTAGCAACCGAGCCCGTTGGTCACCGCTATCGTGCAACCGATGCCGTATTTACCTATGTTGCCGTTAATGACGATAGCACCTCTCGTTCATTACCCAAAGAAAAGCAACATTTTCAATTAGCCAGTTCTGAGCAACACGCAGACTAAACTTTAATACCTATCTTAAAATATAAATAAAACAAAAAGCACCTCATTAATTAAAGGTGCTTTTTTATTTTGCAAGAAAAGAACACTTATACTTGGCTAACGGTTCCATCCAATTTGAAATAAATTTCGGTCACATAGCCTTTTGCAGGTTGCTTTTCAAAAGTCCAACGGTTCATAGCACGTTTAACATCCCGCTCGAATAACCCTTTAGGTGAAGCTTCAACAAATTCAATATTCGTCACTCGCCCACCATCATCAATATCATAACGGACTTTCACATAACCTTCTTTACCTAAACGACGTGCACGTTCAGGATAGGAAGGTGCCTGTTTATGCAGAGCCCTAGGGCCACCTTTTTTAGTTGATTGACTATTACTTGCCCCAGTATTGTTAGCTGTTTTTATTGGGTTGTTATTCGTTTTCGGTGCAGTAACATCTGATTTTAGGTTATTCATAGCCAATTGCTTTTCAACCGGCTTCACATCTTCTTTAACCTTTTTCTTTTCTTCTTGTTTTGGCTTAGGTTTTTTCTTTACCTCAGGCTTTTTCTTAGGTAATGCAATAACGGGTTCAACCACAGGTTCGGGCTCTGGCTCAATAACGGGTTCAGGCTCTGGCTCTACCGGTGTTTCAACCTGCTCAACAGGTTCAGAAGCAGGTTCAGGGGCAGCAAAAGCAACCATAGCAATCGTCAATGGCTCAGGGTCTCTGGCCAAATTAGGTTGATTAAAAATCCATGCCATTGCAAGGCCCGCATGAATAGATAATGAAATGACGATAATTAAAGTCCAACGCATCCAACGCATATGCAATTTCTACCCTACACCTGTCTACCAAAAAGAATATGACTGATAGTTTAAATGCAAATAGCAATCATATTCAATAAGGTTTGTCATACAAAGTGAAAAATGTGAGTGTACGCTGTAATAACCTTACTCAATCCATTGGGTAAAAAGTAGGGAATGTCGACGATGGTAAATATCAATTTTACGCATTGCATAGATGCGCATGTTTCGCCTTGAATGCCCTTCTAGCCAGCGTCTGCGGCGACGTAGGGATTGTCTCAACATACGCCAACGCCCTACTTCATGCCTACTACGTCTCATTTAATTGTGTCCTTTTATCGTCTAAAAATTATTAGAAAAAAATATTATATTCCTTTGAAAAAAAGAACCAAGAGGAACTTTTTATGTGCGCTTAGAGCACAATATTTGATTTCACATTGATAATATCACCTTACACAACCATTTTTTCCTTATGAATTACTCTATTTCACGAAGCTTTTACTGCAGAATTTTGCTAAATTCTATTAAGTTGATATTTTGCTAACAGTTTTTTTAGCTAAACTATCTTTTTTTGAACCTTTTTTCTTATCAGTGAGGCATGTGACCCGTTATGGCAACCGTCTATACACTTATGAGTTGGCTTTTGTTCTTCCTATATTGGCTAATTATTGCAGCAATTACAGTCCGCATCTTAGTCAAAAGAAGGCCGGTCACCTCAGCCATGACATGGCTCCTGATCATTTATATTCTGCCATTAGTCGGTATTATTGCGTATGTCGCCTTCGGCGAACTTCACCTCGGTAAACGTCGAGTCGATAAAGCTCATGATATGTGGCCTTCTGTCGCAACATGGTTAGAAAATCTACGAAATTCAAAGCATATCTTTGCCACTGATAACAGCCCCGTCGCTGAGCCATTATTTCAATTAGTTGAAAAACGCCAAGGTATTGCTGGGGTTAAAGGTAATAGAATTCAACTTTTAACCACTTGTGAAGATTCATTAAAAGCAATAGTCAATGATATCAATAATGCTCAGCACTCGATTGAAATGGTCTTCTATATTTGGCAACCGGGTGGTTTAGTTGACGGTGTTACCGAAGCATTACTCAACGCTGCAAAACGGGGCGTTAAATGCCGTATTATGGTGGACTCTGCGGGAAGCTGGCACTTTTTCCGTAGTGATTACCCCGAAAAAATGCGCGCTGCAGGCATTGAGTTTATAGAATCACTAAAAGTTAATTTGATGCGTTTCTTCTTGCGTCGGATGGATTTACGTCAACATCGTAAAATAGTCGTTATCGATAACTATATTTCATATACAGGTAGTATGAATATGGTTGACCCTCGTTATTTTAAACAAGATTCAGGGGTTGGTGAATGGGTTGACATTCTAGTGCGTATGGAAGGCCCAGTGAGTACCACATTAGGTATTGTATATGCTTTTGACTGGGAGATGGAAACTGGCCAACGCGTACTTCCACCACCGCCTGATAGTAATATTATGCCTTTTGAGCAAGCGAATGGCCATACAACACAAATTATCGCCTCCGGCCCAGGCTTCCCAGATGAGCTGATTCAACAATCGCTAATGACCGCCATGTTCTCTGCGCGCAAACAACTGATCATGACGACTCCTTATTTTGTACCTAGCGATGACCTTTTACATGCAATTTGCACGGCAGCAATGCGGGGTGTTGATGTCAGTATTATTATGCCAAGGCAGAATGACTCATTCCTTGTCCGCTGGGCAAGCCGTTCATTTTACAGTGAATTATTAGCAGCTGGCGTTAAGATTTACCAATTCGAAGATGGCTTATTGCACACCAAGAGCGTATTAGTTGATGGCGAGCTCAGCCTAGTTGGCTCAGTCAATCTTGATATGCGCAGTTTATGGCTCAATTTTGAAATCACCGTGGTCATTGATGATAAAAGTTTTGGTAGCGATCTCACGTTAGTTCAGTATGATTATATTGCGCGTTCAACTCGTTTAGAAATCGAAGAGTGGGAACAACGCCCTTTCTGGAACCGTGTCGTTGAACGCATTTGCTACTTCTTTAGTCCATTGTTATAAATTAAGTTTATTAGGAAAGGTCATGACTGAAATACAAAATACACCGTTAATCGATGAAGATGATATAATTGAAATCGCTTATGACCTTTTTCTTGAAGGGGCAATGGATAATTTAGAGCCGGCTGACCAATTAATTTTTGCGTTGCAGTTTGAAGAGTTAGGTGCTGCAGAAATTGTCCCTTTTAGTCATAACTGGCAAAATATTATTAATGATGACATTGAATTAGCACAATTAAGTGAAGTGGTTATCGGGTTAGCTCAAAGCCCTGATGCCGAGCTAGACGATGTCTTTGCCCGCGTATTAATTAGCCGCCACCCTTCTAAACCGTTTCACCATATCCTGTGGAAAAAATAGGAATATCACTATTCAGATTATTCGATAAAAAAACAGAGCACTTGGCTCTGTTTTTAACTTACTTGGCATCTATAACGGACTAAAGAGGGTCAATTTTCAAACAAGACACCGCATGTTTGAAACTCCCTTCTAATAATGGCCTGGTTTTTGCGCATTCTTCATCTGCTAATGGGCAACGGGTTCTAAATACACAACCTGAAGGCGGATTAATTGGAGATGGCAATTCACCTTCTAAAAGCTCTATCACCTTATTTTTTTCTTTATCGGGATCAGGAACTGGCACCGCAGACATCAAAGCACGTGTATAAGGATGCAATGGGTTATTATATACCTCATCATAGGTACCAAGCTCCACGGCATGGCCCAAATACATCACTAACACACGGTCAGAAATATGCTTAACGACTGCCAAATCGTGTGCGATAAATATGAGGGATAATTTCATTTCACGTTGTAATTCTTGCAATAAATTAACAACTTGTGCTTGAATTGACACATCTAATGCCGAAACGGGCTCATCGCAAATCACAAGCTTAGGTTCCAAAATCAATGCTCTTGCGATACCAATACGCTGGCATTGCCCTCCAGAAAACTCATGGGGATAACGGTTAATTAAGTTTGGTAATAAACCAACCCGCATCATCATTTTTTTCACTTTTTCGGTGATTTGTGATGGTGGCATTTTAGGATGATATGTTTTTAATGGTTCGGCGATAATATCGCCAATGGTCATTCGCGGATTAAGAGAAGCCAATGGATCTTGAAAAATCATTTGGATATCACTGCGAACGCTGCGCCACTCTTTATCGGTTTTACCTAATAAGTTCTGCCCAAGCCAACTTACAGTGCCATCCGTCGCTTTCACTAACCCAATGAGTGCTCTAGCAAAAGTGGATTTTCCGCACCCCGATTCCCCAACCACACCTAATGTTTCACCTTCATATAAACGCAGAGTGACGCCGTCGACAGCTTTGAGGCTTTTGTTTGGCTGCCAAAACCACTGTTTTTTATCTCTAATCTCAAAATGGACTTTAAGATCATTCACTTCTAACAATACAGGCCTATTTTCATGGGTACTCATACCAACTCCTCCAGCGGCTTAAAGCAGGCTCGTAACCGCGTTTGACCAAAAGTGGTTAATGCAGGTTCTTGTTCAACACATTGCTGAACGGCGTATTGGCAACGAGGTGAAAATGGGCAACCTTTAGGTAAACGTAGTAAATTAGGCGGGTTACCGGGAATGGTCGCTAAACTCTCGTCATCTCCATCAAGGCGAGGAACAGCAGCTAACAAGCCAAGTGAATATGGATGAGATGGCTGATAAAAAATATCCTTAGCGGTACCATACTCCATCGTGCGCCCCGCATACATTACGAGAACTTTATCACATACCCCAGCGACGACCCCAAGGTCGTGAGTAATCAAAATAATCGCAGTATCAAATTCCTGTTTTAACTCATTGAGCAAAGTCATAATTTGCGCTTGTACTGTCACATCAAGTGCCGTCGTAGGTTCATCAGCAATCAACAACTTGGGTTGACACAATAATGCCATTGCAATCATGACTCGTTGTCTCATTCCTCCTGAAAATTCATGTGGATACATACTCATCCGCTTACGTGCTTCAGGCATTTTAACTGCATCTAACATACGAACCGATTCTTCGAAAGCCTCCCTTTTACTCATGCCTTTATGTAACATGAGAACTTCCGACAGTTGCGTACCAATTTTCAAATAAGGATTCAATGATGTCATTGGGTCTTGGAAGATCATTGAAATCTCTTCCGCTCGCATCCGGTTTAATTCTTTTTCTCTTAAATTCAAGATCTCACGGCCGTTAAATATGGCAGAGCCATTAATCTTGCCATTTTTGGCAAGCAAGCCCATCAGAGCGAAAGCTGTTTGTGATTTTCCTGAACCGGATTCACCAACAATTCCTAGCGTTTCCCCCGCACTTAATTCAAAGTTCAATTTATTTACGGCGGTAACGTCACCATCTTGGGTCGCGAATGTCACACTGAGATCTTTCACGGATAACAGAGGGCTTTTCATTGAGTTATTTGACATATTGTTCCCTCTAGCGATCTTTCGGGTCGAGCGCGTCACGCAGCCCGTCACCGATGAAGTTAAAACAAAATAGCGTAATGACTAAGAAACCTGCTGGGATCAGTAATAACCACGGAGTGACTTCCATTGAGTTCGCCCCATCACTTAATAAAGCCCCCCAACTACTTAATGGCTCTTGTGTACCTAAACCTAAAAAGCTCAAAAATGACTCAAATAAAATCATACTTGGAACTAATAATGAGGCATACACCACGACGACACCTAAAACGTTAGGAACAATATGACGTAAAATAATCTGCCGTGTACTAACACCACAAACCAGCGCTGCCTCAATGAATTCTTTGCGCTTTAATCCAAGTGTTTGCCCGCGAACAATACGCGCCATATCCAACCACGATACCATCCCAATCGCCACAAAGATCAGTAAGATATTGGTACCAAACAATGTGACTAGGAGGATCACAAAAAACATAAATGGGAAGGAGTTTAAAATTTCTAATATCCTCATCATGATGGAATCCACTTTTCCCCCCACATACCCAGCTAATGAACCGTATAACGTTCCTACCACCACGGCAACTAGCGCAGCTGCGACTCCCACCATCAAGGAAATACGCCCACCAATCGCGACACGCACTAATAGATCTCGGCCTGAAGCATCTGTGCCAAAATAATGTCCAGTTGCCATATCAGGTGGCATTGACATCATTTCCCAGTCGGTGTCATCGTATAAAAAAGGCGATAACATGGGAGCAAAAATAACAAACAGAGTAATTAAAAATAAGACACATAAGCTAAAAATTGCCGCACGGTTGTGCATAAAACGGCGCCTTGCGTCTTGCCATAAACTGCGCCCTTCAATATCGAGCTGCTCTGAAAAATTCGCCAGAGCTTCACTATTTTTTTGATTCGATAGCATCGTGTTTCTCCGGCTTAGTAACGAATTTTAGGGTCAATAACTGCATACAAAACATCGACAATTGCATTAAATGTAATTGTCAGTACCCCAACTAAAATCGTTAAGCTCAATACCAGTGAATAATCACGATTAAGTGCACCATTAACAAAGAGTTGGCCGATCCCTGGTAACCCAAAAATAGTTTCAATTACCATTGACCCGGTAATAATCCCCACAAAGGCAGGCCCCATGTATGAGAGCACGGGAAGCAACGCTGGTTTGAGTGCATGGCGTAAAATGATAGTTCTTAGCGGTAACCCTTTTGCACGAGCAGTACGAATAAAATTAGAATGCATAATTTCGATCATCGAACCGCGTGTAATACGGGAAATACTGGCGATATAAGCTAATGAAAGCGCAACCATGGGGAGCACCATGTGTTTTAGATTTCCGCCATCCCAGCCACCGCCAGGAAACCATTTCAAATGAATGGCAAAAATCAGCACCAATAACGGTGCGACAACAAAGCTTGGGATAACAACCCCCGTCATGGCAAACCCCATGACTGTAAAGTCCCATTTGGTATTTTGGTTTAGTGCGGCTATCACCCCTGCGGATACCCCAAATAAAACAGCAACAATAAATGCCGTTGCCCCTAATTTTGCTGAGACCGGAAATGCTTTAGCAACTAAATCATTAACACTGTAATCCTTGTATTTAAATGATGGACCAAAGTCACCTTTAGAAAGCTGAATTAAATAATTAAAATACTGCTTATACATTGGGTCATTTAAATGATATTTAGCTTCAATATTTGCCATCACTTCCGGTGGCAATTTCCGCTCGCCAGTGAACGGACTCCCTGGGGCTAATCGCATCATAAAAAATGAAATGGTAATCAGAACCAAAAGAGTCGGGATGGCTTCTAACAACCGACGAAAAATAAATTTCAACATCGCTCTTTCCTACTTCTATTGCCTAAATAGGCGAATATCTGGCCCCAATGAATGGAGCCAGTGCAACTGTATTAGTGTTTAATAATGTATAAATCTTTAGTATGCAGGTTATCTAATGGGTCTTTGCCACTATAACCGCCGACATAAGGTTTCACTAAACGCGTATTAACATAGTAGTAAAGAGGAACAATACCGGAGTCTTTATCAAGTAATTTTTCAGCTTGTTGATAGAGTTCTGCACGTTCATCATCTGTTTTGACTTGTAATGTTTTTTTCATCACCGCATCAAAATCTGTATTTTTATAATGAACCGTATTATTACTGCTGTAGGAAAGTAACATATTCAGGAAGGAGGACGGCTCGTTGTAGTCAGCACACCAGCCTGCACGTGCGACATCATAGTTACCTTGATGTCGGCTGTCTAAGAAGGTTTTCCATTCTTGGTTTTCTAGTTTCACTTCCGCGCCAATATTTTTCTTCCACATAGAAGAAGCTGCGATGGCAATACGCTTATGTAAGTCTGAAGTATTATACAATAGGTTGAATTTTAATGGATTGGCCTTGTTATATCCCGCTTCTTCTAGCAACTGTTTCGCTTTTTCATTACGCTGCTCTTGGGTCATATTCGCATACCAATCCGGTTTTTCTGTTTTCATACCGCTGGTAAATGGTGGTGTGAAACCATACGCAGGAATATCCCCTTGCGCTTTGACCTTATAGGTAATCGTATCTCTATCCATAGATAGCTTTAACGCTTCACGAACACGAGGATCATTAAATGGCGGTTTTTCATTGTTAATTTCATAATAGTAAATACAGAGATACGGGTTTACACGTAACTCATTCGGCATATTTTGTTGTAAGCTTTTAAACTGCTCGATAGGTAAGTTACTGTATGTCATATCAATTTCACCACTTCGATAGCGGTTAACATCCGTGACTTCTGAAGAAATAGGTAAAAACGTAACTTGATCAATAACTGTATTCGCATTATCCCAATAGCTTGGGCTACGTTCTAATACAATGCGCTCGTTTACCGTCCAATCTTTTAATTTATATGCTCCATTCCCGACAAAATTCTGTGGTTGCGTCCATTTAGCACCATATTGTTCAATGACTTTTTTATTGACTGGCGACATAGATGAGTGCGCTAATAATTTAGGAATATAAGGAACAGCTTCACTCAGTGTAATAACTAGGGTTTTGTCATCAAGGGCTTTAATACCAAGTTCTTCCGGTTTTTTCTTACCTGCGATAACATCATCAATATTCTGGATGTGAGCATATTGCAAATAACTTGCATAAGGTGATGCGGTATCAGGGTCAGCCAATCGTCGCCAACTATACACAAAATCTTCTGCCGTGACAGGGTCACCATTAGACCACTTAGCGCCATCACGAATTTTAAATGTCCACTCTGTAAAATCTTTGTTTTCCCAGCTGGTTGCCGAACCAGGTAAAATTTCACCATCAGGCCCCACTATCGTGATCCCTTCGAAAAGATCTCTTGCTAAAGCGGATTCAGGCACCCCTTCAATTTTATGTGGGTCCAAAGATTGAGGTTCTGAACCATTATTTCGAACCATTACCTGTTTTTCTGCCAGTTCAACTCCAGCAGGAACCGTTGCAGCAAAACTTGTTGCTATAGAGCCCATTGCTAACCCAGTCATTACGCTAAGTGCAATAATCGATTTATTGATTGATTTACTCATCTTATCGGTTACTCCCATATATATTATTATGATTGTGTGTTGATACATGTTCATCTACGATGATGAACACTTTTTATAATTATTTAGATATTATTAATTAGGTTCATTTATATATAACCGTTTAATATCCGTATAATCAAGAGGGTCATTACCTTTAAATCCACTAACACTCGGTTTTATCATTCGAGCACTGACACGATAATAAACAGGAACAATCGCCGAATCCTTGTCTAGCAAAGCTTCAGCTTGTTGGTATATCGCATGACGAGATGAAGGATCTGGTGCAATTAACGCTTTCTCAAGTAAGGCATCAAAGTCCGGATTATTATAAAAAGAGGTATTATTACTGTTTTGAGACAGCATCATGTTCAAAAAGGCGGTTGGTTCATTGTAATCTGCACACCATGTCGCCCTAGCAACATCGTAGTTTCCTTCATGGCGACTTTGTAATGATGTTTTCCATTCTTGGTTTTGCAACATAACTTGTGCGCCAATATTTTTCTGCCACATGGATGCCGCAACGATAGCTTGCTGCTTATTTTGATCTGAAGTGTTGTACAATAAAGCAAATTTCAATGGGTTTTCTTTGTTATAGCCTGCCTGTGAAAGCAAATCTTTTGCTCGTTGGTAACGTTGCTCCGCCGATAAATTTGCCCAATTAGGTAATGTAAAATTGCCATTATTAATAAAGGTTGGCGTAAAGCCATAAGCGACTTTTTGTCCTTGAGCAATAATTTTGTTGGTGATTGTTTCTCTATCTAACCCTAGTTTTATTGCTTCACGCACTCTCGGGTCATTAAACGGCGCTTTTTGATTATTAATTTCGTAATAGAACGTACATAAATAAGGCCGAACATATAACTCATTGGGCCTTTCTTGCTGCATTTTTTTATATAAAACAGGTGGGATTGCTGAATTAGAAATGTCAATTTCACCGCTACGATAACGATTAATATCACTCACTTCGGAACTAATCGCTAAAAAGGTTGCTTGCTCAATACGGCTATTTTGGTTATTCCAGTAAAATGGATTTCGTTTGACAACAATACGTTCATTTACCACCCAGCTATCCAATACGTATGCCCCGTTTCCAATAAAATTTTGAGGCTGGGTCCATTTATCGCCATGTCGTTGAATCGCAGATTTATTCACGGGTTTCATAGATGTATGGGAAAGCATATCTACAAAATAAGGCACAGGGTGGCTAAGCGTCACTTGCAAATGTTGCGGGTCAAGCGCCTTTACTCCCAGCGCTGTTGCTGGCATTTTCCCTGCTAAAATTGCATCTGCATTTAAAATATATGCATTTTGTAAGTAACTGGAGTAAGGCGAGCCGGTATTTGGGTCAGACAAGCGTTGCCAGCTATACACAAAATCTTCAGCGGTTACTGGCGAACCATCACTCCACATTGCATCATCTCGTAAAGTAAAAACCCACGTGGTGAAATTTTCATTACTCCAACTTTTAGCAACGCCAGGAACCGACTTACCGTCTATATCGGTATACACTAGACCTTCTAATAAGTTTAATATCACATTGCCTTCTGGCACCCCTTCCACTTTGTGGGGGTCAAGTGAAGTCACTTCTGAGCCATTGTTAATTGTAATAACCTGTTTTACTTTTTCCGTGGCACTTGCCTGTAACGTAACAAATAATAACGAGAGTACACCAAAACCAAGTGTTGATTTGAACATCCTATCCCTCATGATTCATTCATGGTGCTATAACCTCACTAGCCACCTTCTTCACGCTGATATTTAAGCCCTAGTACCGCTATTTCCTTATGGGCAATCCACTTAATGAACTCAAATAATTAAAACAATTAATTAACATTAGTCAGTTAAAAATTTTAAGTAAGTTTTAAAAAAAACAGGAGTCATTGTTATAATTCACTTACATTACAATTAGTTAGTGAAATATTGGTTATATGCAATAAGATAGCTCCCAAGCACATTTCCAAACATATCATTAACAAACACCAATTAGAATAGTGAATAAATTTACGTAGCTCACAATTCCTTACTTTTTATCCCTGTTTTAGCAATAAATGCCACATATAATTACAGGTATCATTTTTTTAGACGTGATTATTGATAGCTAAAATTTTAGCCAGTCAATTAAAAAAAGAGAAATATGCTATCTGAATGGCAAAACTGATATGTGTGATACGAGGTAAATTAACAATAGGTATGGCTGCAAATAGGGTCGATTTGCAGCCATAAAAAGAAATGAAATTACAATAAGCCTGGGAATATGGCCTTAACACCCGTCACAATAAACTCGATTCCCAGCGACATCAATAATAACCCCATGATACGGGTTACTACGTTGATCCCTGTTTGACCTAAGTAACGAACCAATAAAGACGCTGAACGAAATAGTAACCAACAACAAAAGGCAAAAGCGATACTCGTCAATGCTAGGCCTAAAAAGTTTTGCCAACCATGCCAACGAGATGACCATACAATACAAGAACTTATTGCACCAGGCCCCGCCATTAAAGGTAAAGCTAAAGGTACAACACCGATGCTATCCCTAACCGCAGTTTCTGTTTTTTCTTGCTTGTTTTGTTTGTCTTCACCAATTTTACCGCTAATCATTGACATCGCGATTGTGACGATCAAAATTCCCCCAGCAATACGGAAGGAATCAATTGAAATGCCAAATAATTGCAGTATTGAGTCGCCAATTAATAATGAAGTACATAAAATGATCGCAACTGAGGTATTTGCAATGGTGTTAGTCTTATTTCGCCCAGCATTACTTTGATAGTTTGTCATACTAATAAACACAGGTAATATGCCAACTGGGTTTACAAGTGCAAACAAACCAATAAAAAATTTAATATAACCCGATAAATCAAGTAATGCGCTACTCACCCATTCATTTCCTTAAGCAGTTCTCTTTAGAGATTCATTGATACCTTTCATAATTTTACCACCGATGTTATTAATTTCCTTGAGTAAAACAATATTTTCTTTAACTTGCTAAATTTATTTAATATTTAGTTAGATAGACATAGATTATCCGCACGAATTGTTTTGATAATATTAAATTAAGTAATAGATGAACAACATTTATTCAACTTGTGCATAAATACACGTGCTGAAAGGAGTCAGCTTGACGTTTTCGTGATTTAGATCACTTTATTTAATTACCGTTTTGTTAATCTACTCTTAACTGATAGACAGAGCTAATTAGGATATTAACTCAATATTGAATAAGGTTTTTAAGCCAATAAGCGATGATGAGCAGCGTTATTATAGATTACATCTATACTTTCATCTTTAAGCATTTCTTCGCTCTATGGATGCATTGCTCATTGGCTTAAAAAGTTTAACATTTATCAGGAGTAATCTATATGTCCGTAACTAACGTTACCGAACTCAATGAACTCGTTGCTCGTGTCAAAAAAGCTCAACGTGAATTCGCTACTTTCTCCCAAGAAAAAGTTGATGAAATCTTTAGAGCTGCTGCCCTCGCTGCTGCTGACGCACGTATCCCCCTAGCAAAACTTGCTGTCGAAGAATCTGGAATGGGTATTGTTGAAGATAAAGTGATCAAAAACCACTTTGCTTCAGAGTATATTTACAATGCTTATAAAGACGAAAAAACCTGCGGTACGCTATCTGAAGACCCAACATTTGGGACAATTACGATAGCTGAGCCGATTGGCATTATCTGTGGTATTGTGCCAACAACTAACCCAACTTCAACCGCAATTTTTAAATCACTCATTAGCTTAAAAACACGTAACGCGATTATCTTTTCTCCGCACCCTCGCGCCAAAATTGCCACTAACCGTGCTGCACAAATCGTGCTTGATGCTGCTATTGCAGCGGGTGCACCAAAAGACATTATTGGTTGGATTGACTCCCCTTCTGTTGAGCTATCCAATGCCTTAATGCACCATCCTGATATAAACCTGATTTTAGCAACAGGTGGACCAGGCATGGTGAAAGCCGCTTATAGCTCAGGCAAACCCGCAATCGGAGTTGGTGCTGGTAACACCCCTGTGGTGATCGATGAAACGGCAGATATTAAGCGCGCTGTCGCATCTATTTTGATGTCAAAAACATTCGACAACGGGGTTATTTGTGCATCTGAACAATCCGTTGTGGTCGTGGATGAAATCTACAGCCAAGTTCGTGAGCGTTTTTCCAGCCATGGTGGCTACCTGCTACAAGGAAAAGAGCTCAAAGCAGTTCAAGATATCATCTTAAAAAATGGCAACCTGAACGCTGCTATTGTTGGTCAACCTGCCTATAAAATTGCCGAAATGGCCGGTATTAGCGTGCCAAAAACAACTAAAATCTTAATTGGTGAAGTAAAAGCCATTGATGAATCAGAACCGTTCGCTCATGAAAAACTGTCTCCATTATTAGCCATGTATCGTGGTAAGAATTTTGAAGATGCAGTTGCAAAAGCGGAACAATTAGTTGAAATGGGAGGAATTGGCCATACCTCTTGCCTATATACTGACCAAGATAACCAACATGAACGAGTTAACTATTTTGGCCAAAAAATGAAAACTGCGCGCATTTTAATCAATACGCCAGCGTCACAAGGCGGTATTGGTGACCTGTACAACTTTAAATTAGCGCCTTCTCTTACACTAGGTTGCGGTTCTTGGGGGGGGAACTCCATCTCTGAAAACGTCGGTCCAAAACACCTTATCAATACCAAAACTGTGGCGAAGAGAGCTGAAAATATGTTGTGGCATAAACTTCCGAACTCAATCTACTTCCGCCGTGGTTGTCTACCTATCGCCCTTGAAGAGATTGCAACTGACGGTGCAAAACGCGCCTTTATCGTAACCGATGGCTATCTATTCAATAATGGTTATGTTGATGAAGTCGTTAGCGTTCTCAAAAAACATCACATTGAAACTGATGTTTTCTTTGAAGTTGAGGCAGACCCGACATTAACGGTTGTCCGTAAAGGTGCTGCACAAATGCAAGCATTCCAACCTGATGTCATTATTGCATTAGGTGGTGGTTCACCAATGGATGCGGCTAAAATCATGTGGGTTATGTATGAGCACCCCGAAACTCATTTTGAGGAACTAGCATTACGTTTCATGGATATACGTAAACGTATCCACCGTTTCCCTAAAATGGGCGTTAAGGCTAAATTAGTTGCTATCACAACGACTTCCGGTACAGGTTCAGAAGTGACTCCATTTGCCGTAGTGACTGATGATAAAACAGGCCAAAAATATCCATTAGCGGATTATGCATTAACACCAAATATGGCAATTGTTGACGCGAACTTAGTCATGAATATGCCTAAATCGTTAACTGCTTTTGGTGGTTTAGATGCTGTCACTCATGCATTGGAAGCTTATGTTTCTGTTTTAGCTAATGAATTTACTGACGGACAAGCACTTAAAGCCCTGAGTTTGTTAAAAGATTATTTACCAGCCAGTTACCACGAAGGCGCTAAAAACCCTGTTGCAAGAGAACGTGTTCATAACGGAGCGACACTTGCGGGTATTGCATTTGCAAACGCATTCTTAGGTGTCTGTCACTCAATGGCTCACAAACTTGGTTCAGAGTTCCATATTCCTCATGGCCTTGCGAACGCATTATTAATTTGTAATGTTATCCGTTTTAATGCTAATGATAACCCAACAAAACAAACTGCGTTTAGCCAATACGATCGACCTCATGCACGTCGCCAATATGCAGAAATTGCAGATCATTTAGGGCTCACTAAAGTTGGAGATCGGACTGCTGAGAAAATTGAAAAATTACTCGCATGGTTGGAGGAAATGAAAGCTGATTTAGGCATTCCTAAATCTATTCGTGAGACTGGTGTAACTGAAGCCGACTTCTTAGCCCGTGTAGATAAACTTTCTGAAGATGCATTTGATGACCAATGTACAGGAGCAAACCCCCGCTATCCTTTAATCTCTGAAATTAAACAGTTATTACTGGATTCTTATTATGGTCGTGAGTTTGTTGAGCATCAAGATACGCCTGTGATTGATAAAGAGGAAAAAAAAGCGCCTCAGAAAAAAACAGCCGTAAAAAAAGAAGTAGAAAAGAAAAACGCTAAGAAATAATGTGTTAAACATTATTTAAAATAAAGGCACTACAATTATTGTAGTGCCTTTTGTTTCACTATTTGAAATGGATGACAGCAAGAATACATAAAATCAATATTATATAAAATAATTTAACCCACTGAGTTGATTTCATTAACTGCCGTAATAATCCGATAACCGAAGCCTATTTTAGTCCCTACACCAAAATATTTCTGCTCATCGAAAATGAAGTGGCTGCTTAGGTATAACGCCCTCATTCATCAACTGAGCTTGTTTTATTGCTTCTGAATAGTGCTTACGACAAACAGAGATATACTTTTCATTACCCCCTATATCGACTTGTAAGCCTTCATATACAGGCACCCCATCACTTCCTATTCGTAATACCTTGCTCGCCTTACGCCCGCAATAGCAAACCGTTTTTAGCTCAACTAATTTATCAGCCCAAGCAAGCAAATATTGACTACCCTCAAATAATTGTCCTGCAAAGTCGGTACGCAATCCATAACATAAAACCGGAATATCCTCGTTATCGACTATGTCACATAATTCTTCAACTTGCTTTTTTGTTAGAAACTGACATTCATCAATAAGAACACAATGTACTTTTTGTTCACTATTTTCTTTTTTGATTAACTCGGCCATATTTGTTGTCGTTGAGTATAGTAACGCTTCTGCAGATAAACCTATTCGCGATGAGACTTTTCCTTGTTCAAAACGGTTATCTATCTCTGCCGTAAAAATAACCGTACGCATTCCTCTTTCATTATAGTTATACGATGATTGCAATAATGACGTTGATTTTCCCGCGTTCATTGCTGAATAATAAAAGTAAAGCTGAGCCATTTGGCTGTTCCCTCAAAATTAATATACATAATAATTTTACCATAAAACATACTTCAGGATTAACAATATTGGTGTAGATGTCCTTTACTTATTGAAAATTTAACTTTTTTTAGGCTCAACTTACACCTTATTGCAAATAATTGCTTAGCTCGTATGCAATAAAAATCAATTTGATATTAACTATAAACAGTTTCAACTAAAGCACATTCCGCTAAAAAACATCATCAAAAAAAGAAAATTTAAGCCAGACCTTCCCTTCAATTCATTCCGAGTAAAAGTAAAATGAGACACGCCTCTTCTTTTTTGAATTATTTAATCACTAAGATTTTGGCTTATTCCTATTTTTCGTTTAGTTCAGTTATTGATAATAGCTATATATATATCTACGAAAAGTTTATTTTTCTTTTGTAAAAAAATTGCATTCGTTAAAGATTACTTTTAAACTAAGGAAGTAATTTAGCTATTGCAGAATTTAAAATAGCATTCTATTATTACTGTACACATGCCAACAAATAATTTGAGACCAGGAAAATGAGCGAATCATTAAAAGCGTTAAATAACATCCGTACTCTTCGTGCTCAAGCTCGCGAAGTAACTTTAGAATCTTTAGAAGAAATGCTGGAAAAATTAACCGTCGTTGTTGAAGAACGTCGTGATGAAGAGAGCCAAGCTCGCGCGGAATTAGAAGAACGTAACCGTAAATTGGAAAAAGTTCGTGAAATGATTCTTGAGCAAGGCGTCGATTTAAATGACCTTCTGCAAACCATGGACTCAGGTAAAAGCACTAGCACCCGTGCTAAACGTGCTGCACGTCCAGCTAAATATAAATATGTTGATGAAAATGGCGAAACTAAAACTTGGACAGGCCAAGGCCGTACTCCAGCGGTAATCAAGGTTGCCATTGAAGAACAAGGCAAATCTTTAGATGATTTCTTAATCTAATAGCCTCAACATGTATTCTAAACACCCTTTTATAAGGGTGTTTTTGTTTAAACCTTTATATATTATTTTATATTAACCTCTACTAAGAAAAAGCGCTTAGCTATTATACCCCCCTTTTTTAGCACTAAAGCCGCATAACTACCGCCCCACTTCATTTAACTGTTCTGTTTAAGCCTTTGCGCTGTATTACACTACCAATCAAATAATCATGATAAATAAAAAAGAGTAGTAAAGATATGTAAGCTTAATTAGATAAACTTAAATATTGTTCAGTGATTTTATTTATATAATGGGGTTATATGTTAATTTTTGTACACCTCTCACTTATAATGAGTAGCAACTAAACAGTCTAAATCAGAGCGATACGCCTTAATACCTGATGTTTATTGTTAATAATTTATTTTTTTACGCATAAAAAAGGCTAACAAATTAAGTTAGCCTTTAATAAAAATTTATTGTGAAATTTTATTTTGTTGAATTCAATGACATTGATAATTTCGTCAGCCACTGAGTAAACTCTTCACCCAACGCATCATGCTGCATTCCATATTCAACAAATGCTTTCATATAACCTAATTTATTTCCACAGTCATGACTTTTACCACATAAGTGGTAGGCCTCTACAGGCTCATTATTTTCCATCATTAATGCAATAGCATCAGTTAATTGTATTTCATCACCAGCACCGGGGGCTGTTTTAGCTAATGCATCCCAAATCTTTTCAGATAAAACATAGCGACCAACAATAGATAAATTAGATGGAGCTTCTTCACGTTTTGGTTTTTCAACCATACGAACAATTCTTTTGCTATCCCCAGGCGCTAGTGTTTCTCCACTGCAATCCACAATACCATAGCTAGATACATCTTCTTCAGGGACTGGTTCAACTAAAATTTGACTTGCACCTGTTGATTCATATTGTTCGAGCATTTCACGCAAGTTAAACTTGGTTAAATCTGTACTGTAACGGTCTAAAATGACATCAGGTAAAATAACCGCAAAAGGTACTTCACCGACTAACGGTTTAGCACACAAAATTGCATGCCCTAATCCTTTTGCTATTCCTTGTCGCGTTTGCATAATCGTTACATGGCTTGGACAAATAGATTGAACCTCATCCAATAACTGGCGCTTAACACGCGCTTCTAAAATAGCTTCTAACTCAAAGCTTGTGTCAAAGTGGTTCTCAATGGAATTTTTTGATGAATGTGTTACTAAAACAATTTCATTGATCCCCGCAGCAATACACTCATTAACAACATATTGAATAAGTGGCTTATCGACTATTGGCAACATTTCTTTTGGAATCGCTTTTGTTGCAGGAAGCATACGTGTCCCTAAGCCCGCAACGGGGATTACCGCTTTACGCACCTTGCGCTGTGTCATTTTTATCACTCCAGATATCATCCTTGTCTCTCGAATTTCACTAAAGTATCAAGAGGCATTTTAAGTGCGCAAAAGTATATCAGGAAATATTTATGAATAAATAGCGACGAGTCTGAATAGAGTTATTTAGATGACATATGCATGTATTTTAGGCATTAGTTATGTCTCCGAGTTAAACATAAGTTTTATTTTCTGGCTATCATTACGAATTAAACACTGCCAAGCAGTCCCTTTTACCTCTAAATGATTAGATTGATAAAATTTAAGTGTGCCTAAAGGAAGACTTCTTGGTAACTTAACATGCGTATTTTCTGTCGTTATTTCCGCTTCTAAGCCTGCACTCGCCATTATAATTGCTTTATTCTGTGTATTAAAATACCCCAATAAGAGAGGGAATTGCCCACTAAACCCCGAGTCCTCTAGTAAATAGTTTATTTGATTAATAATCCTATCAATATTCGGTAATTTTTTTTCTGGGTAGCTTACCGCACTTTTTAATAGGTCATTGAACACAACACGAATCAAAAAAGCAGCCATAATACCTTCCTGGGGAGAGCGCTCAGTGTCAATGCAGTAAAATCCTATTTGACTGTCTGAAATAGCGGCTAAATCTAATAATAAGCCAAAGCGGTTAGCCTCATTAAGTTGGCGATAGTTAATTCGGTAATTATTTATAATTTGGTGTACCGGCGGTTGTAACTGCTTCAACACTGTCAACATATCTTGAGTATGATCTTGCATTAATGTAGAAATTTGATGAATTTCCTCCCCCATTAGCTCTGTTAGATTATTTTTCTCAGGATACAGTGCAGAAAGGAGGGTCACTTTAACTTCATCTAAATTTTTTATTGGCTTAAGCAAAGCATCTTTTGCCCCTAAACGAAACATTCTATCTAACTGGGTAAAATCGGTTGTTGCTGTAATCACAATGACTGGAATATCAATATTACGAGCGATCAGCTCTCGCATAAACGCTTCACCATTCATTATCGGCATATTAAGGTCACATAGAATGATATCAGGGTTGATACCGTCTATTGTTAACATCTCTATTGCTAATTGACCATTATCTGCGGTATAGATCTCAATACCCAGCGTTTCGAGGTAATTTTTTAAAATTGTACAGAAGGTGATTTCGTCTTCTATTATGAGTACTTTTCTATTTTTCATAAGATACCTACTGCAAAAGCCTGGTTTAATTAACAATACAATTATTCATACGATAAAATCATTTATTCGCCATCATTTAAGTATAGTGACTTTTCAATCTTATACTTATTTTTATAGAGAGTGTTATGAAATCACAAGTAGAAGATAGGTGTTGCTGTGGCAACGAAGCACAATTTGAACAATGCTGCGCCCCTTTTTTACAAGGGAAATCTATTCCACAGACGCCTGAACAGCTTATGCGCTCCAGATATAGCGCTTATGTACACCAAAATGCCGATTATCTGATTAAAACATGGCACCCGGATTGCCATGCTCAAGAATGGCACCAAGAAATTGTAAATAGTTTTTCGAAGACACGCTGGTGTGGTCTTCGTGTTATTAGTTCTTCTTATGCTAAAAATCACGATGAAGCTTATGTCGAATTTTCGGCTTGCTTTATTGATGAAAAAGCTGATCATAAGCAGCTTATTCATGAACGTTCGCGTTTTATTAAGATGGATTCGTGTTGGTATTATATAGACGGTATTACCCCAAAAATCGGTCGTAATGATTTATGTCCTTGTGGCTCTGGCCAAAAATATAAAAAGTGTGGGCACCCAGACTAATTACCCTTTATTTAATACCTGTCAACAAGACACATTTAATACTCAATCCGTCATTTTTTATATCGCTTTGTTAGTTAAGGATTAGGCTGTTTCATGCAACACAAAATTGTACAAAAGAAAATTCTCAGGACAATTTGCCCTGACGCGAAAGGATTAATCGCGAAAATCACCAATATTTGCTATAAACACCAACTCAACATTGTACAAAATAATGAATTTGTTGATCATCACACTGGCCGTTTCTTCATGAGAACTGAGCTAGAAGGTATTTTCAACGATGAAACATTATTAGCGGATCTCGATGATGCATTACCTGTCGGGTCTCAACGTGAATTAAATACTGCAGGTCGACGTCGTATTGTCGTCATGGTAACCAAAGAAGCGCATTGTCTGGGCGACCTACTCATGAAAAGTGCTTATGATGGCTTGGATGTTGAAATTGCTGCGGTTATTGGAAACCACGATACACTAAAGAACTTAGTCGAACAATTTGGCATCCCGTTCCACCATATTAGTCATGAAGGCTTAACTCGCGAACAACATGACGAAAAAATGACAGCACAGATTGACCAGTATCAGCCTGACTATGTTGTGTTGGCTAAATATATGCGCGTATTAACGCCTGCATTTGTTCAGCATTACCCAAACCAGATTATCAATATTCACCATTCGTTTTTACCTGCCTTTATTGGTGCCCGCCCGTATCACCAAGCTTATGAGCGTGGCGTAAAAATTATTGGTGCTACTGCGCATTTTGTTAATGACAGCCTTGATGAAGGACCAATCATTACACAGAACGTGATTAATGTAGACCATACATTCACAGCGGATGATATGATGCGTGCTGGACGTGATGTTGAAAAAAATGTACTAAGCCATGCTCTTTACTGGGTTTTAGCTCAACGTGTATTTGTATATGGTAATCGCACCATTATTTTATAAGCCAACACTGTGGCTTCTTTAGCAACACTTTGTTGATTTAACACGCATTAAGAATAAAAAAACAGCAAACAACCATTTTATTGAAAATTAATGCTTTACAGCGGCGCGTCATTTGATATGATGCCGCCCGCTGTCAATGATTACAGCAACTCAAAATCTGGTGGGATACCCAAGCGGCCAAAGGGAGCAGACTGTAAATCTGCCGTCACAGACTTCGAAGGTTCGAATCCTTCTCCCACCACCATTTAATTAACATCCCCCCCTAGTTTATCAACAACACCCATAAAACGATTTAGTACACTAGAGTGTGATTTCGATTTATAAATGTAACAAACACTTTTCCCCAAAATCTTGTTTAATGGTATATAAATTAATGATTTATCGATTAATTCTTCTTCTGGATAGTGGTCTATAATGCCTATAAAGTCACCATCTTGAATAAAACTTTGGCAACAGCCAATATTATCCATTTGCCTCACGCTCGTTTTATTATCAACCGTTTCAATTTTTGCTAATAAATCGCTCATCAATGAACTTTTATAAAATGCTGGGTCACATAGCCAGGTACTTTTTTGTAATAATGTAACAAGATCATAATGAAATTTCTCATACAGTTCTTTCCGACAATAAATACCTAATGGTGAATTTTCTATTATTTTTTGTAATGAAAATCGCTCACTGACAACCTGCTCTGAACTAAGAATAAGTGTATTTCCATCATAATCGACAATTTCATCTACTTCATCATAATTAAACCTTAATATATTTACTTGTACATTATTTTGATGTGCTGATTGATATAAATTAATTAAATGATTTTCCTTACCCCAGTCATAATAAATATTAGCCTCATTGATTATATAACCTGAAAAATGTTTTTTCGTTATTTCCTTCTCCTGTAAATAAAGATCTCTTAGATCGTTATAAAGTTCTTGGCCATCCTTAGTTAATGTCATTCCAAATTTTTCTCGTTTAAAAAGCCGTTTACCTAGGCTTGTCTCAAAGTCTTTGATTGACTTTGCGATGGGAGGTGTCGTACGGTTCATCACTCTTGCCGCTTTGCTTAACGAGCCATTCTCAACAACCGCCATAAACGCCTCTAATTTTCTTGAAAAGAACATATCTATGACCCCATTCCATTTATTAAAATGTTAATCAACATACTTAACTTTCTCATTAATAATTATATTGATTAGCCCATAAATTAATCCAAAAAATAAAAAGTCAAAGTTGATTTTTTATTGAATGATTAACAATATTTCATAAAAGTATTTTTATAATTTCCATCATTACAAAGCAATATATTATACTGTTTCGATTAATTATTTTTTATGCCTCCACTATTAAATCACATTAAAATATAAATAACCAATTGACTTTAAATGAAATTAAAACTAGTTAATATTGAAATTATTAATTTAATTTTAATCGGAAATTAAATTCTAGCACCCATAATAAATTTAATTAATCATAATATTTTTTGATTAACTAAATTTATTATAATTTTTATATTAAGCGCTAAATTTTGATATTATACCAAGAATGAGTTATGTAATGACCATTTTTATCATAATCGTTATTAACTATAAAACAACCTAATCGTTGAAACATGCTACGCGGGGTTACAGTATTGCTACCATCTGGTAGAATAAGCATAATAATCATAAAACTAGGTGATAAAAAACCATGAAATTCATATCGTTCAATATCAATGGCCTTCGAGCTCGTCCTCACCAACTCGCTGCAATCATCGAAAAACATCAACCTGAGGTTATTGGTTTACAAGAAACAAAAGTCCATGATGATATGTTCCCTTATGAAGAGGTTAGCCAGCTCGGCTATCATGTTTTTTTTCACGGCCAAAAAGCCCATTATGGCGTGGCTCTTTTAACAAAAAATGAGCCTCTTGCTGTCCGTAAAGGCTTTCCAACTGACGATGATGACGCACAGCGCCGTATTATCATGGCTGACATCCAAACAGGGCGTGGCCCATTGACTGTTGTTAATGGTTATTTTCCTCAAGGGGAAAGCCGCGACCACCCAACAAAATTTCCAGCAAAAGAAAAATTTTATCAAGATTTACAGAATTACATTACATCAACACAAACGGCTGAATCTCAATTACTCATTATGGGTGATATGAATATTAGCCCAACCGATCTGGATATCGGTATTGGTGATGCAAACCGCAAACGTTGGTTAAAAACCGGAAAATGTTCTTTTTTACCTGAAGAACGTGAATGGTTGGCTAAATTGTTAGGCTGGGGCTTGGTCGATACATACCGAGCTAAAAATCCTGATGTTGCTGATTGCTACTCATGGTTTGACTACCGTTCTAAGGGTTTTGATGATAACCGCGGTTTACGTATTGATTTATTACTAGCCTCAAATAACCTTGCTGAACGTTGTATTGCAACGGGCATTGATTATGATATTCGCGGAATGGAAAAACCATCAGACCATGCACCGGTGTGGTCTGAGTTTGACCTAACAAAATAATTTTCCTCACTGGTTATAATGCAAAAAGGCGCTTAAAGCGCCTTTTATTGGTTTACCAGACTCAGCTAATTCTTTTTCGTTTTCTTACCCGTTTTTGCTGATTTTTTCCCTGCTTTTGCTGATGGGGCTGGTAATTCTCGAAATGCCCTCAAATTTGAAAATTGGCGTGCATGGTGAATTAATTGCATCAACGTTTGACCTAGCGGGTGCATAAAGTCATCATAACGTGATTGTTTTTCACTAATTTGAGTTAACACTGATTCCCAATGAGCGGTCATGTCCGGTAATGTTGCCATATCGGGTAGAACATGAATTAGAGCCCTTCCCGCCGGAGAGGAATGAATGTAACGCCCTTTCTTGTAGAGAAATTGGCGCTTGAATAGTAAGTCAATGATGCCCGCCCTAGTCGCTTCCGTACCAAGGCCATCCGTTTCTCGCAATACTTTTTTTAATGCTTTATCTTGCACAAACCGCGCGATCCCAGTCATTGCTGATAATAACGTTGCATCCGTAAAAGGGCGCGGAGGCTGTGTTTGCCGTTCGACAACTTCCCCTTTCTCACATAACAACTCATCATTTTTGCTCACAACCGGCAAAGGCATGCCATCGTTTTCGGCATCACGTTCTTTATTGCCTAATACAACTCGCCAACCCGCTTCAGCAAGAAAACGAGCTTTTGCAATAAATTTACCCTTTTCAATTTCGAGATCAATTGTACACTTACGGTATACCGCATCTGCCATAAACTGGATAATATATTGGCGTGCAATCAGTTGGTAAATTTTACTTTCATTTTCCGTTAATTTGACTGCTGCCGTTTTTGCTGTTGGAATAATTGCATGGTGGGCATCCACTTTTTTATCATCCCAACAACGATTCTTCTTATCTAACTCTGGCAGTTCAAATTCAGTGAGATCAGGCTGATGCACAGCAATCGCATTCAATACACTGTGTCGCCCTGCAAAATGTTCATCAGGTATATAGCGACTATCTGAACGTGGATAAGTAATTAACTTATGTGTTTCATACAAGCGTTGGCATATATCCAACACTTCTTGTGCACTCAACGCATACTTTTTAGCGGCTTCAATCTGTAAAGACGACAAAGAGAAAGGCAATGGTGCAATTTCAGACTCGCGCTTGTCCTGATATTGCGTCACGATGGCAGGCTTGCCCTCAATTCGCGATACCACATGATCTGCAAGCGGCCGGTGGAACAAACGCCCTTCTTCGTCTTGGTAATCTATGCAGGAGTCACTTGGCTGCCATATCGCCACAAAACGCTCATCTTTTGGCGTAACAATATGGGCTTTCACCTCGAAATAGTCTTTAGGGATAAAATTTTCTATTTCTTCATCACGCCTAACAACGAGGCCCAAAACTGGTGTTTGTACTCGCCCAACAGAAAGAACACCTTGATATCCACCTCGTTGCCCTAATAGCGTATAAGCACGAGTCATATTGATACCATAAAGCCAATCCGCCCTTGCTCTCGCTAAGGCTGAGACACAAAGAGGGATAAACTCACGATTTTCTCTTAAGCGGTCAATTGCCCGCTCAACGGCTTGTGGGTTAAGGTCATTGATCAAACAACGCTTTACGGTTTTGCGTTTCTCAGGGTCGAGCTTTAAAAAATCAAGCACTTCGTCCACTAGCAGTTGACCTTCTCTATCGGGGTCTCCTGCATGGACGACTATTGAAGCTTGCTTCAGTAATGTTTCAATGGTTTTTAACTGTTTCGTTACTGCGGGACGGGGCTTCAATTGCCACTTATCTGGGATAATTGGCAAATCCTGAAGATTCCAACGTGCATACCGAGGTTCATAAGCATCGGGTTCCGCCTGCTCTAAAAGGTGGCCAATACACCATGTTACGGTTTGGCCATCACCACATTGAATAAAACCATCACCTCGTTTATGGGGTTTGGGTAATACATCTGCAATGGCCCTTGCAAGGCTCGGTTTTTCCGCAATAAACAAACGCATAAATTAATCTATCACTTCAACTAAAGGAACATTATCCTGATGGGGTAATAATTTACCGATAGACTGTAACAAAACACCTTGCTGCTGTGCAATCTCTTTAATTTTAGAGACTTCGGAAGGTTTTACTGCAATGAGTAAGCCACCAGAGGTTTGCGGGTCACACAATAACTGACGTTGCATATCACTCATTGGGCCAATAAGATGACCATAACTGTCGAAGTTACGGGTTGTTCCGCCAGGAACACAACCTGCTTCAATATATTTTTCGACGTTAGCTAATTTAGGAACTTTACTAAAGGAAATTTCAGCGCGAACTTTAGACCCTTCGCAAATCTCACTTAAATGCCCCAATAAACCAAAACCAGTTACATCCGTCATAGCCGTCACACCCTCTAAAGGTGCAACCACCGCCCCTAACTTATTCATTTGGCACATGGTTTCTGCCGCTAAGTGTTGATGCTCCGGCGCAAGTACCCCTTTTTTCTCAGCGGTTGTCAAAACACCGATTCCAAGCGGTTTAGTCAAGAACAATTCGCAATCCGCTGTTGCGGCACTATTTTTCTTCACATATTCTGTATTCACAACACCTGTAACTGCCAAACCAAAAATAGGTTCCGGTGCATCAATAGAGTGCCCTCCAGCCAATGATATGCCAGCATCCGCACAAGCGGCACGTCCACCCTCAATCACTTCACGAGCCACTTCTGGTGGTAACTTAGCAATTGGCCAGCCTAAAATAGCGATTGCCATAATCGGTTTTCCGCCCATAGCAAAGATATCGCTAATCGCATTAGTTGCGGCAATACGGCCAAACTCAAACGGAGAGTCAACGATCGGCATAAAAAAATCTGTCGTGCTGATGATACCAATCCCGTTACCGAGATCATAAACCGCCGCATCATCTTTCGTTTCATTTCCAACTAACAAATGTGGGTCATGAAATTTTGCTTGTTCCGTGTGTAAAATTTGCTCTAATACTTTAGGTGCAATTTTACAGCCGCAGCCTGCACCATGACTATATTGTGTTAATCTAATTTTTTCAGTCATTATTATTCTCTTTAGAAGTAAGATACAAAGCCTGTCATATCAGGAGATTGTACTTTTGCTGGTGCTTTAAGCTCTGGCGTTCCTAAATAAAGAAACCCAACAATACGGTCGTTATCTCCACAACCTAATCCCGCACGAACCACAGCATCTTCTGTCCATGCTCCTGAGCGCCATATACCGCCAAACCCTTGAGCAACCGCAGCCATTTGCATTGCTTGAACAGTGCAACTCGCAGCAACTAATTGTTCCCATTGTGGTATTTTCGGATGGTCTTTTAATTTTGCAATTACAGTAATAATGAGTGGAGCACGAAAAGGCGCGTTACGTGCTTTTTCTTCTACTTCAGCACCTAATTGCCCTTCAATTGCCGCTTTTTCTAATAGCTCACTGAAGCGGTTAATACCTTCATTTTGCATAACAACAAAATGCCACGGCTTCAACGCACCGTGATCAGGTGCTCTCATCCCCGCTGCAAGTATATTGTTAAGTTCTTCACCTTGCGGTGCTGGTGATGTGAGTCTTGAAGCTGAACGGCGGTTCAACAAAAGGGTTAAAGCATCCATATTTGTCTCCGTTTAAGAGTAAACTGATATGATAATCATTCAATTAGATAATGATACCCACGCTATCTATTGTTTAAGCTTAAAGGAAAATCGCTTACACTAATACAATAATAACGGTTATTCGCTAGGTAAAATTACGTTATAAATTCATTGAATTGTATCATTTGTCACACGTGAAAAATATCATTGAAGCATTGTACCTTGCGTATCATAATTTTGTGATGCATAAAAATAGCCTGCAGTTGCAACTAATTGTATTGATACAACTAAGACATCAACAGTTCGATGTGATGACCGGGTAACAGATTTGCTTTTGAGTATACTGTCGTAAATTCGTGCTACAGGCGGAAATAACCCAACTGTAGAAAGAAATATTTATGTGATATCCAAAAATAGTTTGTGCCATAAGCCAACGGCAAACCAGTGAAGCCAACACCCGTATGGTGCAAAATATACAGGATAGGAGAAAACATGCGTCAACTTTGGGACATCATCGCTACCATCTTTAGAATTAGCTGGCGAGCACTAAATTTTATTAGGGAATTCGTTTTTAACGCCATTTTCTTAGTGTTATTCTTTGTCGTTATTGGGTCAATTGCCCTTTACCAAACAGAGACTCAACCCGAAAAAAATTATTTTGGTGCTTTGTATGTTGATTTGCAAGGCGTTATCGTAGACCAAGTTTCTGCTCCGGACCCCTTTGGTCGTATGAGCCGTGAACTGCTTGGTACTTCAAATAGCCGCATGCAAGAAAATTCATTATTCGACATCGTTGACACCATTCGTACCGCCGCAAATGATGACCGTATTACAGGGATGGTATTACGCCTAGATGATTTAGTTGGTGCCGACCAACCCTCTCTGGCTTATATCGGTAAAGCAATCAATGAATTTAAAAGTTCAGGGAAACAGGTTTACGCTATCGGTAGCAGTTATAGCCAATCACAATACTATCTCGCCAGTTACGCTGATGATATCTACCTCACACCGCAAGGCGCTGTTGGGGTATATGGTTTTGCAACTAATAGCTTGTATTACAAGTCACTACTAGAAAAACTCAAAGTTAGCAGCCATATTTTCCGTGTTGGTACCTATAAATCAGCGGTTGAGCCATTAATGCGTGATGAAATGTCCCCTGAAGCACGTTTGGCCAATAAACAATGGTTGGATGCTCTGTGGAATAATTACCTAGAAGAGATCGCCAAAAACCGCAATACAACCAGCACGCAAATTTTCCCTGGGGCTGATGCTATTTTAGAACAATTACGTTCTGTGAAAGGCGATAGCGCACAATATGCTTTAAAACAAAAATTGGTTGATAAACTTTATACAAACGAACAAGTTGAAGATTTACTCAGTAAACACTTTGGCTGGAATAAAGATGATAAGCAATTCAATAATATTAGTATCTATGATTACTCCGCTAAAATAACAGATACCAATGCGAATCAAAGTGGCAATATCGCCGTGATTGTTGTTCAAGGTGCTATCATGGATGGCCCGCAAACGGCTGGGATTGCAGGAGGCGATACCATCGCAGCACAAATTCGAGATGCTCGCCTTGATGATAATATTAAAGCAATTGTGTTACGCGTTAATAGCCCGGGGGGAAGCGTAAGCGCTTCTGATTTGATTCGCAGTGAGCTGGCTTCGGCCCATGCTGCCGGTAAACCCGTGGTGGTTTCTATGGGGGGAATGGCAGCATCTGGGGGGTATTGGGTATCGACTCCAGCTGACTATATTATTGCCAGCCCAAACACGCTGACTGGTTCAATTGGTATATTTGGTGTGATCAATACCTTTGAAAAATCTTTAGATTCTATAGGGGTGTATACTGATGGAGTATCAACATCACCATTAGCCGATATTTCTCTGACTAAAGGGATTAGCCCACAATTTGCTGATATGATGCAAATTACGATTGAAAATGGTTATGAGACATTTATAGGCTTAGTCGCAAAAGCTCGCCATAAAACACCTGCAGAGATAGATAAAATCGCTCAGGGCCGTGTGTGGATCGGGCAAGACGCGCTTAAAAATGGCCTTGTAGACCAGCTAGGTGATTTTGACAATGCCATAGATAAAGCCGCTGAACTCGCTAAACTCACTGATGTTAAGCTAGATTGGATGAAGCCTGAGATGACCTTTATGGATCAATTGTTGCTTGAATTAACCACTAGCGTTCAAGCCGCGATGCCGGATGTACTACAGGTGTTTTTACCCCCCGCAGTCGCAACGGATATCCGCCAGCAAGCTCAGTTTTTCTTAAAAATGAATGACCCTCAAAACCGCTACGCATTTTGCTTAAATTGCGCGGAAATTAACTAATCGCTCAATCCCCTTCAGCGCTGATGAAGGGGATTTCTCTCACAAACCCATCAATAACCCCATATCAATCTAATTATTCGCAAGTTAACGATAGTAATACGCTAACAAATACGTCAAAATCCTAATAATCACTCTCCTTCGATAAGTTGGATAAATTAGGTAATAAGATGCAGAAGAAATCAATTTATGTAGTCTACACTGGCGGAACAATTGGCATGCGCCATTCACCACAGGGATATGTTCCTGTTTCTGGTCATTTGCAAACTCAGTTAGCTCAAATGCCCGAGTTTCACCGCCCTGAAATGCCTGAGTTTACCATCCGTGAGCATCAACCGTTGATTGATTCGTCTGATATCACCCCTGAAGATTGGCAGCTCATCGCTGATGATATTCAGGAAAATTATCCACTTTATGATGGCTTTGTTATATTACATGGCACTGATACCATGGCTTTCACCGCCTCAGCGTTATCTTTCATGTTTGAAAACTTGAAAAAGCCGGTAATCGTGACAGGGTCACAAATACCGTTAGAAGCATTACGTTCTGATGGGCAAACGAATCTATTAAATGCCTTATATTTAGCGGCTAATTATCCAGTTAATGAAGTTGGGCTATTTTTTAATAACAAATTATATCGCGGTAACCGCACCGTTAAGGCTCATGCTGACGGCTTTGATGCTTTCAGTTCGCCTAACTGCTCCCCCTTAATGGAGGCGGGTATCAATATTCGCACATTCAATACGTGCCCTGCACCTATTGGCATAGGTGAATTTAAAAGCCACCGAATTACGCCTCAACCTATCGGTGTTGTTACACTTTATCCTGGACTCTCGGTTGAGATTGTTCGCAATATTCTCCAACAACCTGTTAAAGCGCTTATATTGCGCTCTTATGGTGTCGGTAATGCCCCTCAGCAACCTGAATTACTACGTATACTCCGCGAGGCAACGAACCGAGGCATTATTGTGGTGAACCTGACACAATGTATTTCTGGCCGTGTTAATATGGAAGGCTATGCCACAGGACACGCTCTGGCAGAAGCTGGTGTGATAAGTGGATACGACATGACTTTTGAAGCCGCCTTAAGTAAATTGCACTACTTACTAAGCCAAAATTATACCCCAGCTTTAATCCGAGAGTTAATGCAGAATAATTTGCGCGGCGAGTTGAGCTATGCTGATGAATAACAGATAACATACTGAGGACACAATGAAAGTAGCATTACTGTTAGTCGATTTACAAAACGATTTTTGCACCGGTGGCACATTAGCAGTAAATGAAAGTGAACATGTTATTGATGTTGCTAATAAGGCGATGGCTATTTGCCAACAAAAACAGATAGACATCATTGCAAGCCAAGATTGGCATCCTGCGACACATCTTAGTTTCGCGGCTAATTCAAATACTCAAATTGGCGAAGTCGGTGAGTTAAATGGCATTACACAAGTTTGGTGGCCTATTCATTGCGTACAAGGTGAGCACGGCGCTAAATTACATTCAAATTTAAACCAATCGCTGATTAGTGCAACTTTCACCAAAGGGGAAAACCCGCAGGTTGATAGCTATAGTGCCTTTTTCGATAACGATAAAATCAGCCAAACCCGCCTACATGCATGGTTACAAGAACAACACATTTCGCATTTAATTATTATGGGAATTGCGACGGATTACTGTGTCAAATTTACCGTATTAGATGCATTAAAATTAGGCTATAGCGTAGATGTTTTAGTAGATGGATGTAGAGGTGTTAATCTTGCAGCCAATGACAGCCAAGAAGCTTTAGACGAAATGCAAAAGCAAGGTGCGGGGTTAATCACGTTAACTGACCTGCATTAACCCATACTCTGTAGACAAGTTTTCTCATGTCAGATGAGAAAACTTGTCTTAGTGACGCTGTCACTGTGCAGCACCATATTGAATAACCAACCTATTTTACAAAGTCAATGTTACTCATCATTATTTTGCGGTTTTAATGTTGCCAACATTTCACCTTGAAACAACGTTTTTAGCTCTTGCTTGCTCTTCATCGTAATTTCGCCATTAGTCCCTACCGTCATATGCTCTGGGTCATGGTTATGCCGCGACTGCCACAATAATACCATTTGCAAGCTATGCTCTTTTTGTTCTGGCGTTAACATCACCCCATCCGGCCATTTGCCAAGCTCAACTGCGGTTACTAGGCGCTGATAGATTTCAGGTGTCATTACTGCTAATAATTGTTCAAGTTGCTCTGGATTAACTTCAACGCTCACGGTAAGGCTCCTTCAAGTACGCAATTAACACGTTATTTTATTATTCTTAATTTTAGCTGAATCGTTTTTGTCATTCTAATATTAAAATTTCAGCACCCTTCAGCTCTTTATCCACGGGTCTTTTCACCGCTATCATCATCAATAAAGCTTAATGATGCTGAATTAATACAGTAACGCTGACCCGTGGGCTGAGGACCATCGGGAAATACATGCCCTAAATGCGCATTACAGTGTTGACAGCGAACCTCAATACGATGCATTCCATGTGAGAAATCCTCAATGTATTTGATAGCCTCTTCATTGACGGGTTGATAAAAGCTTGGCCAACCACAACCTGCATCAAATTTGGTCTCAGACATAAATAAAGGTGAACCACAGCATAAACATTCGTACACACCGTCTTTACGGTTATGCAATAATTGACCACTGAATGGCGGCTCGGTGCCTGCTTGCTGTGTAACGTAGCGTTGCATTTCATTTAACTCTGAAATATCAATAGGTTGGTTATCTTTTTTTGACATGTCACACCTAAATATTTAAATAACTAAAATGTTCAATGGTTATCATACATCAATTTCAATCAACAAAAAATTAACAACATTTTCTGTAAAACTATTCTAAACTAAGAAGCATCTTACTTTCCGTTTTGATTTGTGAACCGTATCACATATATCACTGATAGATGGTTTCATTATGCCGCACAATCCCGATAATACGTGCGGCTGTATTTGCCGCTAAAGTGGCTGACAAATAAGCAATTGGTGGTATCAGAATTGATTTTTTTCAATAATTGACACGATTCCGCTTGACGGCTGGCAAGGTTTTGGTAACTTTAACTACAACTTAATTCACGAATAAATAGCTGGTGGAAATACTATGACTATCAAAGTAGGTATTAATGGTTTTGGTCGTATTGGCCGTATCGTTTTCCGTGCTGCACAAGAGCGTTCTGACATCGAAATCGTTGCTATCAACGACCTGCTCGATGCAGAATACATGGCGTACATGCTGAAATACGACTCAACTCATGGTCGTTTCAACGGTACTGTTGAAGTTAAAGATGGTCACCTCGTTGTAAACGGCAAAAAAATCCGTGTAACAGCAGAAAAAGATCCTGCAAACCTAAAATGGAACGAAGTCGGTGTTGACGTCGTTGCTGAAGCTACAGGTATCTTCTTAACTGATGAAACTGCACGTAAACACATCCAAGCAGGTGCTAAGAAAGTTGTTCTGACTGGCCCTTCTAAAGATGATACTCCTATGTTCGTTATGGGCGTTAACCACAAAGCTTACGCAGGTCAAGAAATCGTTTCTAACGCATCTTGCACAACTAACTGCTTAGCTCCACTGGCTAAAGTTATCAACGACAAATTCGGTATCGTTGAAGGCCTGATGACAACTGTTCACGCAACAACTGCAACACAAAAAACTGTTGATGGCCCTTCACACAAAGACTGGCGTGGTGGTCGTGGTGCTGCTCAAAACATCATCCCATCATCAACAGGTGCAGCTAAAGCTGTAGGTAAAGTTATTCCAGAACTGAATGGCAAACTGACTGGTATGTCTTTCCGTGTACCTACTCCTAACGTTTCTGTAGTTGACTTAACTGTTCGTTTAGAAAAACCAGCAACTTACACTCAAATCTGTGATGCTATCAAAGAAGCAGCAGCAGGCGAGCTGAAAGGCGTTCTGGGTTACACTGAAGATGACGTTGTATCAACTGACTTCAACGGTGAGAAACTGACTTCAGTATTTGATGCTAAAGCTGGTATCGCACTGAACGATAACTTTGTTAAATTAGTTTCTTGGTATGACAACGAAACTGGTTACTCTAACAAAGTATTAGACTTGATCGCTCACATCTCTAAATAAGAGCTGTAACGAAATTTGTCTAACTGAGCCGCCGATTGGCGGCTCTTTTGTATCGTATCCAATAACAAATTAACACTTCATATTTTCTGCTATATCGCTTATGGTTGATCTCCTATTGGATACGCTATAAACATGACTTATTTTAGAATGAATACTATTCACCGCGCCTTTAAATATGCCGAATAGATACTCTAAATAATTCAAGTGAATGAACACAGTCAGCAATGCTGCAGTTTGAAAGATGACGAGTATTCACACTGTTCCATTAACACAGGCCTAATACCATGCACGACAAACTTTTTGCACTACCAGTCATTAAACAAGTCTCTGCTTACATCACTCAACGCCAACTCGGCGAGCTTCCACTCATTGTCATCTCGCATCCTAAGGTGCGTGGGGCCGTCAGTTTACAAGGTGCTCAACTTATTGATTGGCAACCCGCAGGGCAAAAACCTTGCTTATGGCTAAGTTCAGAAAGTGCTTTTAAAGAAGGTGTTGCTATCCGCGGTGGCATCCCTATTTGTTGGCCTTGGTTCGGCCCTGTTGCTAGTCCTAGCCATGGTTTTGCGCGAATTTTACCTTGGCAATTCACCGCACATAATGAACATGAAGATGGTGTTATTTTAACCTTCACGTTAACAGATACCGACTATACCCGTAAATTATGGCCACATGAGTTCACTCTGATCCTCCGTATGAAACTCGGTGAAACATGTGAACTTGAGCTAGAAAGTTATGGGGATTTCGAAACGACTGCCGCACTGCATAGTTATTTCAATATCAGTGATATTCAAAAAGCCACCGTCTATGGGTTAGGCGGTCACTATTTCGATAAAGTCGCAGATAAAGAAGTTTATGCCAATGAACCTCTCAAATTTAATAAACATACTGACCGTATTTATTCAGAACCGGATGAATATAGCCTATTACGTGATGATGGATGGGCTCGTACAATAGAAATTCATCATTACCATAATAGTGATGTTGTCTGTTGGAACCCTTGGGCAGAGTTATCATGCAGTATGGACGACATGCCAAATAATGGGTACAAACAAATGGCTTGTGTAGAAACGGCAAGGATTAATGTCCCAATGAAAAGTGAGGCACAGCACCCCGCTCGCCTTTCATTAGTAATGGTCAGCCGCGATAATAAACCACAATATTAATTATCCAGTCTAAGTTGTATAAGATTTCTAAATAGATAAAATTGAGCCCCTGATAAACATAATGATATCAGGGGCTCAATAATTTAACTTTCGATAACAAACTTAGAATGTGTAAGTGACACCTGTCCACATAATGGCGGAAACATCTTTATTCACCATTGGGCTATCTTTCACTTCACTTGGTAGGCGGTCAACACGGCCCATTGCAAATACCGTCCAATTTTCATCAAAGCGATAATTTCCTGTCACTTCAACGTATGGTGTCCAACTTGAACCTGGGTTATAACGTTTTAAACCGCTATTACGAGATTCTTTTGAAGAAATACCATATTCATAACGGTTTTGGTTCTTGCTATCCCATTTAATACCAAGACCTGGGGTAATTGACCACTTATCACCCTCAAAACCATACAGATAAGCAAACTCACCACGGATACCATTACTGATACCTAGGATATCACCAGAAATATTCGTTCTCAACGTACCCCAATCAGCGTTATGACGATAAGTCAGACCCGTCATCACCGTATCACGGCGGCGGTCTAATTCACGCATTGCTTTATCATCATTGTCTTTAGGTTTAAAAAATTGCGGGTAATAAAAAGCATCTAATGATAGTTGGTCTTGCGTATCATTCCATAGGTAATAACCGGCTGCTAATGTATGAAAATAGAAGTTCTCACTGTCATAATTAACAATAGGCACTGGCGTGACATAATCACGGCTCTTAATTCCTTTATAAGGTGTTGACTGCGCTAATACTGAACCACCAACAGACCAAGTTCCAGCAAACGCAGCCCCAGATAACACACTCAAAGCCACAGCAAGTGTCGTTAATTTAATTGCTTTAGACATATATTTAACCTAAAAATAATGAGAAATAGATCACCGCTATATGTTATATCAATATAGCTATAATCCCAATATTCGTAATCAAAATCACATTTAAAGCTAAATTCTAACTGTTTTTAGCGTGATTGATTAATAATTATTCTACTTTATTTTCATAAGAAACAGGAACTCTTTTTGCAAGCGCACAAAGTAGCTCATAACCTATTGTCCCTGCGGCTTGCGCCACATCATCAACCGGTAAATTTTGCCCCCACATCTCCACTCGCTCACCAAGCTTAACATCGTTACAATCACTGATGTCAATTGTCAGCATATCCATCGAAACCGCACCCAATAGCGCACAACGTTTACCTTTACACCATACAGGCGTTCCATTTGCAGCATGCCGAGGGTAACCATCTGCATAACCACACGCCACTGTCGCAATACGCATCGGTTTAGTTGATGTAAAACGGCTACCATAACCAATTGATTGACCTGCTGGAATTTCATGGATAGCAATCACTTCTGATTGTAATGTCATCGCTGCCTTCAAGCTCAACCCAGAGATATCAGTAGATTTTCCACTTGGAGACGCACCATACAGCAAAATACCCGTACGAACCCAATCATATTGCGTGTGTTTATGCCACAGTGTTGCCCCTGAATTTGCGATACAGGTTTCTAAAGATAAATGTTCAAATTGCTGGATTTGTTGAAAAGGCTCAATAACGCCTGTTTTGATATCTGAATTAGCAAAGTGGCTCATTAGCGTTAAACTACGTACATTCGGCATTTTAGATAACCGTCGTACGATACTTTCATAATCGTTCGGTGAAAAACCTAACCGATTCATCCCACTGTTTAGCTTAATATAGACTGAAATTGGTGATGATAATTGGGCATTTTCAATGGCGAATAATTGCCACTCACTATGAACACTAGTTGTTAAATTATACTGGTCAATTAATTGTAAATCTTGAGGCTGAAAAAAACCCTCTAACAATAGAATTGGCCCATTCCACCCTTCTTTTCGCAATAAAATGGCCTCATCAAAATCTAACACCCCAAAGCCATCCGTTTCTTTTAGCGCAGGCCAAATCTGCTTGATGCCGTGACCATAACCGTCTGCTTTCATGACTGACCAAATTTTTGATTTTCCAACATGTTGCCGTACGATAGACAAATTATGTTGTAAATTCTGTAGATGAATGACAGCACTTATAGGGCGCGGCATTTTAATTCCTTAATACATTTAATTAATTCTAAAATTACAATGATGTCAAAATACCAAACGCTTAACGTGCTGGCGTTAAATCACCATGAGTAGTCAGCTTGGTATTAAAACCATCAAGATACCTAAATACCGATAAATCATCAGACGCTATCTCCGGTGTATTCCCTGAAATTAAATCTGCCAGCAGTTTCCCTGCACCACAAGCCATTGTCCAGCCCAGAGTCCCATGTCCAGTATTTAAATATAAATTACCGTATGCTGTCGGCCCAACTATTGGGGTACCATCTGGTGTCATTGGACGCAGGCCCGTCCAAAATTGTGCTTGTGCGATATCACCACCGCCTTGATACAAATCTTGTACCACCATTTTCAATGTTTCGCAGCGTTTTTTCAGGATATTCAAATTAAAACCAACAACTTCAGCCATTCCACCAACTCGAATGCGCTGATCAAACCGCGTTACTGCAATTTTATATGTTTCATCCAAGATGGTGGACATTGGGGAACGCTGTTCATCGATAATCGGCATAGTCAATGAGTAGCCTTTGAGTGGATAGACAGGAATTTGAACTAGGCTTTGTAGCATTGAAGTAGAATAAGAGCCCATCGCAACGACATATCTGTCAGCTTGCAAAATTTCACCATCAATTTTGACGCCACTAACTTTATTTCCTTCTGTTAAAATCTGTTCTACATGGCCACCAAATTTGAATTGAACTCCAGCAGCTTGTGCCATTTTTGCCAGTTTTTTGGTGAATTGCTGGCAATCCCCTGTTTCATCATTGGGTAATCGCAGCCCACCGGTGAGCTTGTGTTTAACAAATTCTAACGCAGGTTCCGCTTTAACTAATTCATTTGATGCCAATAGTTCGTACGGAACACCTTCTTGCTGTAAGACTGCAATGTCATTCGCTGCATTATCAAACTGCTCAGTAGTACGAAAAAGCTGTAAGGTACCACCTTGGCGAGCTTCATATTCGATACCTGTATCCGCTCTTAATTGGCGAATACAATCGCGACTGTATTCTGCGATACGTACCATACGACTTTTATTCATTGCATAATGTTGAATATCGCAATTTTTTAACATCTGCCACATCCAGCGCAGCTGAAATAACGTTCCATCTGGGCGTATCGCCAGAGGTGCATGTTTTTCAAACATCCATTTCACGGCTTTAAGGGGGATCCCGGGAGCTCCCCATGGGGTTGCATATCCAGGAGATACTTGCCCTGCATTTGCGGCACTTGTTTCTTCTGCGACATCATGTTGTCTATCCACCACCAGCACTTCGTGCCCTTCTTGTGCTAAATACCATGCTGTTGTTACACCAATCACTCCTGCACCTAACACTAGAATTTTCATAGCTTCCCCACAAAATAAAAGTATGCACCATTTGTTTTAGGATAATATTCTAGAAATCATTTGCCAATGTGGTGAATTAACACTTTTAACAATACAGATAATAAATCCATTTTGATTCACATCTCATTTACATTACAGATGAATATTCTCACCGAAGATTTTAAGATTATTTAATATTCTATTGATTTTCAATATATTAACCCAATAAAATCAATTATTGATGATTTCTTTAACTAATAAATTCAGTATTTAATACTTTAATATTGAAACATTATGTCGCTAACCATTTTTAGCAAAATTTAACAAAACTAATGATACTATTTTTTTATCTCTTTAAATTATGATTGTATAGATAATTTGACTGCTCAATCGAATTAGTCATCTTAATAATGAAATAAACTAACCAAATCATCTTATTAATCAATTAGAATTTAGGGTATCCCCATGATTAGAAAAAGAAAATTATTTACCTTATTTATTATTTTATTTTTATCTGCAGGGGTGAGTCTTGCCGATGAACTTTGTAAATCATCTCTCGCTTTAAGAACACAAGTTTATGATAAAGGAGATATTATCTGTTTAAGCACTAAACCTATCTCTGTATGCCTCAGCCCTGCCATCGTCATAGACAGTTATCCAGTAAGGGTTGATTACCATTGTTTATTTAAAACTGACCATCCGCTTCCCGATGGTCAGGATTGGACTGATAGAGTGGATTTAGACCTATCACACAAGAAAGTGGATTATTCAGACACGATACTTGCTGCTAAGTCCTGTGCGTGCCCCAATAATTGACAACTAGCCTCAAGCCGTTTTAAAGCTTAAAAAACAAAAAACCAGCCGCAAAAATTATCAGCTGGTTTAATTGGTGATAGAGTCATTCGAGTTTAGCGGATGTGTGCTAAGTCGCTAGGCATATTACCTTGCATACTATGCCAAATTATCCCACTTTCTTTTCCGTAATTACGCACACAATCCATAATACGGTCATAGGCTTGCTCACGACAAAGATGGCTTAATTGCTGATAGAAGTTTAACGCTAAGCGCCTCGCTTCAGGGTTCGAAAAATAATAGCGGCCTACACGGGTATACAACCCCCTTAAACCGTTAATAATCAAGCCATAAATTGGGTTGCCGGATGCAAATGCAAGCCCACGGAAAATGTTATAATCCAAATCACTGAATGCATCTGAATTATCTTCCACTTTTTCCCGTCCAGCTAACACCTCTATTGATTTCTCAGGGTTATTTCGAAAGGCCGTACGGATAAAAATAGCAGCGATATTGGTACGTACTGCCAATAAATTATCGATTAACTGTGGCACTCTATCGTGATCTAGCCTAGCCAATGTCTCCAATATATTAAGGCCGGACGTTTCCCAATAGTTATTCACTTTAGTTGGTTTACCATGCTGAATGGTTAGCCAGCCGTCACGAGCCAAACGTTGTAACACTTCACGTAAGGTTGTTCGTGTCACACCGATTAATTCCGAGAGTTCACGCTCCGCGGGTAAAATTGAACCTGGTGGAAAGCGGTTGTTCCATATGCTCTCAATAATATACTCTTCCGCGAAACCAGCCGGACTTTGAGCTTTAATAACCATATTTTTATTATTCCAAACATTTAGACGGATATTGGGCAAATCATACCAGATTGTCATCGCCTGATATAGTTAGACTAAAAATAAAGAGTGAAGCAAATCATAGAATTTCCATATAATTCATACATTATCAATTAGCAAATAAGCTTAAAATTCGTAAAAGATAAGAGTAGTATGTATAGCACAATACACGACATCCGCATAAAAGAGGATAACGAACCATAATGGATTTTAGTTTAAAAACAGCTTTTTTGAAAAATTTTCTGGGAAATTCGCCTGACTGGTACAAATTAGCAATTATTATATTTTTAATAATTAATCCTATTATCTTCTATTTTATCAGTCCCTTCGTCGCAGGCTGGTTATTAGTTGTTGAATTTATATTCACATTAGCAATGGCTCTTAAATGTTACCCATTGCAACCCGGTGGCCTTCTCGCCATAGAAGCCGTGATTATCGGCATGACCACCCCTGCACAAATTTCACACGAAATTAGCAATAACCTTGAAGTTATCTTGTTACTGATCTTTATGGTAGCTGGTATCTATTTCATGAAACAATTGCTGCTGTTTGTGTTCACCAAACTGTTGATAAACGTGCGTTCTAAACGCATTCTTTCCCTTGCTTTTTGTATGGCGAGTGCATTTTTATCTGCATTTTTAGACGCACTGACCGTTATTGCTGTCGTCATTAGTGTTTCAATTGGTTTTTATTCTATCTATCACCAATATGCCTCTAATCAACCTAGCAACACTGACTTGCAAAATGATGGTTTCATTAAAAGTGCAGAACAAAAACAAACCCTCGAACAATTTAGGGCTTTTTTACGTAGCTTAATGATGCATGCTGGTATTGGTACCGCGCTAGGTGGTGTCATGACGATGGTAGGTGAGCCACAAAACCTCATCATTGCTAAACATGTTAATTGGGATTTCATTACCTTTTATATTCGCATGGCTCCTGTCACTATACCTGTTTTTATTTGTGGCTTAGTCGTCTGTTTTGTTGTTGAGAAATTCAAGTTATTTGGCTACGGTGCTGAGCTTCCAGACTCTGTGCGTCAGATTCTAACTGAGCACGATAAAAAACTGACGGCGAAACGCACCAAAAAAGATCTCGCACAGTTGGTCGTTCAGGGCTTAATTGGTATTTGGCTAATTGTCGCCCTTGCTTTCCATTTAGCGGAAGTTGGTCTGATTGGCCTATCCGTCATCGTATTGACGACCGCATTTTGTGGTATCACAGAAGAGCATGCGCTGGGAAAAGCCTTTGAGGAAGCGTTACCATTTACCGCATTACTGACCGTATTCTTTAGCATTGTTGCTGTTATCATTGACCAGCAATTATTCACTCCATTTATTCAGTTTGTGCTGCAATCCTCTGAATCGTCACAATTATCATTGTTCTATCTATTTAATGGCCTACTTTCTGCCGTATCAGATAACGTATTCGTAGGGACGGTTTATATTACTGAAGCCTTAAAAGCGGCAAATGAAGGTTTAGTATCAACGGAACAATACCAATTATTAGCTGTTGCAATTAACACAGGGACTAACCTACCTTCTGTTGCAACGCCTAATGGGCAAGCTGCTTTCTTGTTTTTATTAACGTCAGCGTTATCACCTCTAATCCGTTTATCATACGGCCGTATGGTGTGGATGGCACTGCCATATACCATCGTAATGACCATTGTTGGGCTATTAGGGGTCGAATTCTGGCTAGTTCCCATCACACATTGGATGGAAAGCATCGGGTTGATTACGTTCGCACAATAACTATACTTTAAATAATTAGCCGTACACCAATACGGCTAATTGTAATGTTAGGTAAAACCCTCTCTAAAATTGCATTATTTCACTTTAATTACTTTTTTTATCGGGCCGATAGGGGCAAAATGTGCGCATTACTCAATTAGGATACTAAGTATGTTCAGATTTTTTAACTACTGTTCGCAAGGAAGAGGCGCTTGGCTACTCATGGCATTTATTGCCTTTATGCTCGAGTGCGCGGCTTTATATTTTCAGCATGTTATGAAACTACAACCCTGTGTTATGTGTATCTATGAACGCGTGGCATTACTTGGCATTATGGTTGCTGGCTTAATTGGGGCGATAGCACCACGGAACATGGTCATACGCTGGGTTGCTATTCTTATTTGGATTTACTCTGCTTGGCGCGGCTTAGACCTTGCATGGGAACATACCATGCTACAACTTTATCCTTCACCATTTGCATCATGTGATTTCTTCGTTAATTTCCCTGATTGGTTACCATTACAAGAGTGGGTACCCGCAGTATTCGAAGCTACAGGTGACTGTGCCGTTAGGCAGTGGGCATTCTTAGGGCTTGATATGCCACAATGGTTAATTGGTATCTTCGCGGCTTATCTCTTAGTTGCAATCATTGTTATCATCAGCCAGTTCTTCCCAGCCAAAAAATAGCCTTTAAACCCCAAATGTTAAATTCAACATTTGGGGTTCCTAAGTAATAAAATTAACCTATTGAATGACTCGTTCTAATTTCACAGGGATATTTTTATACGCAGGAATACCACATTGCGGGTCGAAATTATCCAACGAAATTAAATTATTAGCTTCAGGGAAATAAGTGGCAACACTACGGTCTGCCATATCATAAATCACCACAGTGAGGTTATCTAAACGGCGTTTTGTTGGTTTCTGCTCGCGATCTAATGCGATGAGATTCACTCTATCTCCCGCTTGTAACTTCTGCTTTTGGGCTTCTGCACCACTGATGAAAACAACATCGCGTTGCCCAAACACACCGCGATATCGATCATTTAATCCATAAATTGTTGTATTATATTGATCATGGCTACGTAATGTTGCCAAAATTAACTCACTGTTAACTGCTGAGTTCGGGTCTTCAATAACACCTTCTGTCGGTACAAAGTTAGCTTTGCCTGATTGCGTCAACCAACGGCGCTCAGAAGCTGCATTAGTCAGATGGAATCCTCCGGGTATTTTAATGCGTGCATTATAATCATCAAAACCGGGTAATACTGCTTCCATCGCGTCACGAATTAAATCGTAATTGCCGATAAAATCATCCCATTCAACTTTACTCTGCGGTATTGTCGCTTTAGCTATCCCTGCAATAATCGCACACTCAGATTTAAGATAAGGGCTGCACGGTTTAAGTAAACCTTTTGAAGCGTGAACCATCGACATTGAGTCTTCTACGGTCACACATTGTACACCACTGCTTTGCCTGTCTATTTCACTGCGTCCTAATACAGGTAATAAAAATGTCTGCTTAGCGGTTAATAAATGGGAGCGATTTAGTTTAGTTGCAGTATGCACCGCTAAATCAAGCTTTTTCATACCTGCAAAACAAGCGTCTTTATCTGGCATGGCAACAGCTAAGTTTCCGCCCATGCAAATTAAAGCCTTCGCTTTTCCTTCAGAAATAGCTTGCATGCTCGCTACGGCAGCATGACCAAATTCGCTTGGTGGTTTAAAACCAAATCGTTGTTCAATTTTGTCTAAAAAGCTTTTTGACGGTTTTTCTGTAATACCAACGGTTCTATCACCCTGAACATTCGAATGACCACGCAATGGGCAAATACCCGCACCTTCTCGACCAATATTACCTTTCAATAGTAATAAATTAACGAGTTGCTGAACGTTTTGCGTACCATGCTCGTGCTGAGTGATCCCCATGCCATAACAAATAATAGTACTTTTTGCCTCAATATAAAGATCCGCAATCTCTTCGATGGACTCACGCGGTAAGCCAGAAACCCTTAAAATATCTTTCCAGCTCGTTGTCAGTAAGTCATTTTTTAAAGCTTCATAACCCTGCGTATGTGTTGATATAAACTCAGTATCAAGAATAGGTTCTTTTCCTGCATCTACTGCAGCTTGGTGTTTTTCAATCAATAACTTCATCACACCTTTAAGTAACGCAGTGTCTCCGCCAACACGAACTTTATAATAGTGTCCAGCTAAAGGGGTAGACTCCAACGTGAGCATTTCTACCACGTCTTGCGGGTAGGCAAAACGTTCAAGACCCCGCTCTCTTAAAGGATTTATGGCAATGATTTTAGCTCCGCGTTTAGAAACCTCACGCAATGAGCTCAACATCCTCGGATGGTTAGTCCCTGGATTATGGCCGATACAAATAACTAAATCCGCTTTATCAAAATCGTCTAGCAATACTGTCGCCTTACCGACACCAATAGAGTCAGCAAGACCAACACTCGTTGGCTCATGACACATATTTGAACAATCAGGGAAATTGTTTGTGCCATATTCACGAGCAAGTAGTTGATATAAGAATGCGGCTTCATTTGAAGTCCGCCCGGAAGTATAAAATTCAACGGTATTTGGGTCTGAATAACTTTGTAAACACGTACCTATTTGTTGAAATGCATCTTCCCATTCGATAGGTTCATATTTATCTGTTTGTGAATTATATTTCATGGGGTGAGTTAAACGCCCTTCATCCTCTAAATGAAAATCATCCCACTCAAGTAATTCTGTTACGGTATATTTAGAAAAAAACTCCGGCGTTGTTTTTTTAGATGTTGCTTCCCAAGCAATTGCTTTTGCACCATTCTCACAAATATCAAATGACGCTGTATGTACTGGGTCTGGCCATGCACAACCTGGGCAATCAAAGCCGTCCACCTTATTCATTTCAAACATCGCAATGATATCATGACCTACTTTCATTTGGCCGCGCAATGCTTCTGCAACTGCTTTTACAGCACCCCAACCGGCAGCGGGGCCATCATACTCTTCAATTTTCTTTTTCATTTGGCATTACTCTTTAATAAATGTAAATGTCTTTATATGTGCTTTTATAATTATCTAAAATATTCTTTGTTATTTAATATTAGTAATATCATCGTTAAATATCAATAATTAAAATAAGCACTTAAATAGATGCTCGTAATTAGACGACTTAAGAATAAGAAATGAAAATACAACTCAATAAATGAAAAGATAAATATTAAAACAAAACTAATTTAAATGAATACATATAGTTAATTAACCTCATATTAATGATTAATAAAAGGTTAATTAACTTCATAAAAAGAAGAGTTATATACAAGCACCCGATTGTATAATATCAACAGCACAACGTTTACCATTCGCAAATTGGCATACAGCTGTTTGTGACCCATTTAATTCTAATGTGAGCGCTGGTAACCCACCCGCTGAAACACAGGCCTCTTGTGCCCCAGGGCCTAAATTGACCACTTGTTGGGCATATTGACTCGCAGAATGTTCCACAGAGTTATCTATATTTGAGCTACCACACGCAGATAGCATGACAGATATAGCCCCAGTGAGTAACATTGTTAGTACTGGTTTAAAAAATTGATTAACCCTATGCCTCATTTTCCTGCTTCTCCAAAGATGCTGCCTGAACATTCTGCAATAACCGCTTAATGCCCGCCGCTTTTTGAATATAGATTGATGACTAAGACACCAATAATAATTAATAGCATACCAATAATTGCAGGTAAATCGAGTTTTTGGTTGTAAATAAAAATTGCAGCGACGGAAACCAATACAATCCCTAAACCTGACCAAATTGCATAAGCAATACCCAATGGCATGACTTTTACCACCTGCGAAAGCCCCCAAAAAGAGACTGCATAACCGATAATAACAATCAACGATGGCCAAAAACGACTAAAACCATCAGACGCCTTCAGTGTTGTCGTTGCAATGACTTCGGCAATAATCGACATTAATAAAAAACCCAGCCCCTTCATTATATTTCCTTATTATTAGAATTAGTAATGATAAAATTTATCATTTTTTTGATTATTTACTCAGGTAACGATAAAAAAAGCTCTGTTTATCATTAAAATAACACGGAGCTTTCACCTCTATTTTATGATGAGAATGCGAGTTAGTGATTTGCGGCAACGTCTACTCTATCGTTAAGAGACTCACTATAACGCTTGAATAAATAGACACACAAGATGAAGGCTATGACACCAATTGCACCACCAATATAACCAATCTGGGTCATTCCCATATGAACAATAACTTGATTACCTAACAGTGCGCCAGCACCAATGCCAATGTTAAAAATTCCAGAGAAAATTGACATAGCCAAGTCGGTGGCATCTGGAGATAAATCAATGACCTTAACTTGCATTCCTAAACCAATACACATCATCGCCATTCCCCAGAACACTGATAACATAATCAAAGACCAAACATCTCGACCTAATGGCATCAATAATAATAAGCAAATCGTCATAAATGCGATTGCTGCGGGTAAGAATGATAATGAAAATTTACTGCTATAACGGCTAAATATTACACTTCCAACAATACCCGCACCACCAAAAATAAGTAGTAGTAAAGTGGCAAAGTTTTGGCTTTGTAAGGCAACTTCGCGAACAAAAGGCTCAATATAACTGTAAGCCGTAAAATGTGCAGTAACTGCCAAAACAGTTAACGCAAACATTCCAACGAGAGCAGGCCGTTGGAATAGCATCGGCACACTTTTTAGTGAGCCTGAATGCTCACTTGGTAAGCGTGGTAAAAAGCGAATCAACACAACCATAGTGAACAATGCTATAACACCAATACCTAAAAATGTCGCTCGCCAACCTAAGAATTGCCCAACTACACGGCCAAGGGGAAGACCTAATACTGTTGCCAATGCCGTTCCTGTCGCTAATAACCCAAGCGCTTGAGCTTTTTTACCTGCAGGAGCGACCCGAATCGCTAAAGATGCCGTAATTGACCAAAAGACAGCGTGAGATAAAGCGACACCAATACGCCCTGCTATTAAAATATCAAAACTCCATGCAAACCCTGAAATGATGTGACTAACGATAAAGATAACAAATAAGAAAGCTAATAATTTGCGACGCTCTATTTTACTGGTTAATAGCATCAAAGGTAACGACATCAAAGCCACAACCCACGCGTAGATTGTTATCATTAATCCAGTATGTGCGACCGTCATGTCAAAGCTTTTTGCAATATCACTGAGTAATGCAACAGGCACAAACTCTGTTGTGTTAAAAACAAATGCAGCAACTGCTAATGCTATTACACGGATCCAAGCTGTTTTTCTAGAAACTTGCGTCATATTTCTCTTAGCCTTCACTTTCCCACAAATAATAGATGCCCACGGCTTAACCGTGTGTAAAAAATGCTGCGAAAGGATATTGGTATTTAGTACAGGATTGAGTCGTTACTGCGCAATCTATATTGCTAACAACACTTTTTTGTGAATTGTATCACGATTTTTCATTACTCATAAAGAGTCCTCTTTACCTATTGGCAAGAAATTGGCAAGAAAAATATCTTGCCAACTTATTTTTATTTCCCCAACTCTTCCATTTAATTATTCGTTCAAATTTAAGCCATTTATCTGAATATTTATTACATTCAGTTATATGAAAACACATCGCACTACTTTCTATGCTACAATCTCACTATTATTTTTTTATGCTCAAAGGACCGCTTTAATGAAAAACCATTTTCCAACTGAACCTAACGTTAATACCTTAGCGGATGAAGTGACTTGTCTTAAAAATTTACTGACACATATGCTAAAAGCTATCGGCCAAGCGGATGCAGGTAAAATCTTAATTAAGATGCAGCGTGAAATTGCACAAATGGAAGACGAAAAGCAGGCAGAAACCTACAAAAATACGTTAGAACAGATAAAAACAGGGTATCGCCAATAGATTATTTAGCGATAAATGCTATTTTAAGGATATACCTACTATTAAGTGGTTTAAACTGCACAAATAACTAAGTTTTAATCGTGAAAATCATCTATCTTTATTCATGAATTAAACCATTCTTTATTCATTTAGCTCCCCCTTCAGAACCCTATGAAGGGGGCTTTTTTTTTCTAAAGCTTATGTATTATTGCGTTTATAAATATCTTGGCAATGCTGAATGTATTCATCAACTGTTGTATCGTCGGTTTGCTTATCCCAACTTTTCTGCTCTTCAAAAGCCCACACTTGAAACGTTTGCCCAAAGTTAGCTCCAGACATACCAACTTGCTTATATACTCGGTGGTAAAAACCTTGCTCAGAACGATAGATCTCAAATTTAAACGGAACTAGCCTAGCGGGATTTGTTGTTGTCAAAAAATCATTACCAAATAATAACGTTTTCTCCAGAATATCCATTCTATCCCCTTGTTTAATTTATAAAATATGCACGGACTGCACTATCCCTTCTAAGCATAGCGCATTTAACGCAATTCCGTGATTTTACCTATAAAAACATACGATTTATATAATATCCATAGAGAATATTGATGAATGACAGGAAGTACTGATGAAATAATAAGCTTCACGATTAAAATGAAGCTTATTATCGCTGGTTTATGATTTGTTGTCGTACAACTGTTTTGCCATATCAATGCTGTCTGCATTCACATCTTTTATATGGTCACGTGTTAACCGATAAACAACGGGGCTTAACAGCAACAAGGCTATCAAATTAGGGATCGCCATCATGGCATTTAATGTATCCGCCAATAACCAAACAAAATCAAGGGATTGCGTTGCACCGATAGGTAAAGCAATCAACCATAACACTCTATATGGCTTTATCGCACGCAACCCAAATAAATATTGCACACATTTTTCGCCATAAAAACTCCAACCGAGAATAGTGGTAAATGCAAATATGGCTAATGCGATAGCAACAATATAATTTCCACCTGGTATTGCTGTTTGGAATGATGATGCGGTTAATGTCGCTCCTGTTTCACTAGTCAACCACCCACCGGTTATAATAATAGTTAACCCCGTGACAGAACACACAATGATAGTGTCAATAAATGTCCCTAACATCGCAATAAGTCCTTGGCGAATAGGGTTTTGTGTTTTTGCAGCGGCATGGGCGATAGGTGCACTCCCCAAACCAGCTTCATTGGAAAATACGCCTCGAGCAACCCCAAAGCGGATTGCGGCCCATACTGCCGCCCCCGCAAACCCACCTTGGGCAGCAACTGGGTTAAATGCCGAAGTAACAACCAGTGAAAGTGCTGCAGGGATCTCAGTAAAATAGATGCCAAGTACAATGACACCCGCGCCAAAATAGGCAACGGTCATAAATGGGACAAGTTTTCCTGCAACATCAGAGATACGTCGCAGCCCACCAATCAATACCGCACCAACTAATAAAACTAAAACCCCTGCAGTCAACCATTTATGCACACCAAAGTTACTTTCTAGTACATCTGCCACTGAGTTCGCTTGTACTGTATTTCCGATGCCAAAACTGGCACATGCACCAAAAAAGGCAAATAATGTTCCCAACCAAATCCATTTAGGGCCTAATCCATTTTTAATGTAGTACATTGGACCGCCAATATACTGGCCATATTTATCCACTTCACGAAAGCGAACGGCTAAAACAGCCTCCGAATATTTTGTTGCCATTCCTACTAATGCCGTCATCCACATCCAGAATAATGCACCTGGCCCGCCCATGACAACTGCCGTCGCTACCCCGGCAATATTCCCCGTACCGATAGTTGCCGATAACGCTGTCATTAATGCATTAAAAGGTGATATTTGTCCCTCACCGCGTGATTCGTTCTTTTGAAATAATAACTTAAAACCTGTTCCAATTTTTCTTATCGGTAAGAATGCAAGCCGGATTTGCATATAAATACCAACGCCTAAGATCCCAACAAGCATTGGTACTCCCCACACTATTCCATTTAGTTCACTTAACCACGTAGTTATCAAATCCATCCTACCCCCAATTAACTCGTATTAATTAACAAAACAATCAAATTCATAACAATTTCTTATCAATCCAATAAAGATTAAAAGTGACATAAAAGCGAATTAAATTTCAATAATTCATCATTTAAAGTAGAAGATTGTGAGTAAGCTCACTTGTGGTTTATCGTTTGCAGTTATTAATACAGTTAATTGTGAATCGAAATTAAGATTGAGTTTGTTAGATATGAATAGGTATTTTGAGGGAATATATTTGCATATTGTGTCAATAAAAATGCCCAGTAATTAAACTATTACTGGGCAGATACTAAAATAGTTGTCTATATAAAGCTAACTTAGACTCATTATCTCGGCTACTTTAAGTATTCACCTAAGCGCAATGCTTCAATCCGTTTGTCTAATGGCGGGTGTGATAAAAATAACTCACTAAATGCTTTACCACGACCATTAATACAAAACGCCATTAAACGGCCTTCTTCTTGTGGCTCATAGCTCGTTTTTAACCGTTGCAAAGCAGCTATCATCTTTTCACGACCGACTAATTTTGCCGAACCCGCATCCGCATGGAACTCACGATAACGAGAGAACCACATAGTGATAATGCTCGCCAAAATACCGAAGACAATTTCAAGTACCATAGAAACCGCGAAATAAACCATTGGGTTACCATTGCTACTCTCACTTTCGTTATCACTGTTGGACATAAAACCTGCCGCAACCTGTGCAATTATACGCGAAATAAAGATAACGAACGTATTCACGACACCTTGTAATAAAGTCATCGTCACCATGTCACCATTGGCAATATGGCTAATTTCATGAGCAATAACCGCTTCCGCTTCATCACGGCTCATATTTTCTAATAACCCAGTACTCACCGCGACAAGTGAAGCATCACGACGGGCACCTGTTGCAAACGCGTTGATATCAGGCGCATGATAGATAGCCACTTGTGGCATTTGAATGCCAACTTGTTGTGCTTGGCGCTCAACAGTTGAGACTAACCATTGTTCCGTTTGGTTACGTGGAGTTTCGATAACTTCACCACCTACTGATTTCAGCGCCATCCATTTAGACATTAATAGTGATATGAAAGCACCACCAAAACCAAATAGACCAGCCATGATCATCAGGCCTTGAACACTACTACCGCGGATCCCAGTTAAGCTTAGGATTATCCCAAACACAAACATAACCGCTAAGTTCGTGAGTAAGAATAAAGCAATTCTCATCATTTTTTATGTATTCCTTGGTAAAAACAAATATACGTAGAATTTACTTTATAAATAAGGTTTTTTCACACTTTTTCAAGTGCATTAACGCGAAAACCCTAAAAAATAACATAACTTTACATAGCTATGCTCAAAACTCATTATCATAATCTAAATAAATTATAACCTCTTACTATAAAAATTTAACCATTTGTTTTTAAAGGTTCATTTAATAACCACTTAAATTTAAAGTTAATTTTAATTGAAACGATAAAGCTGTTTGCTCAATCACCAAAAGCAATTTAGTGTATTTATCTATCTTATCACTCATTTTGTTCACCAAATGAATGAATATTCATTTTTACTTTCATTCTATTAAAAAATAATGCCACATTAAGTGGCACTATTTATTCTATTTCGATCTGTTGTTTTGTTCTAAAGCTAATTAGTTTTTTCTTTAGTCGTTTTTGTTACTTTATCTTTTGCTGTTTTAGCCGATTCTTTATCTTTGGCTTTAGACGCTTTTTCTTTTACTGCTTTGGCTGAGTCTTTATCTGCGGCTTTAGGCGCTTTTTCTTTTACTGCTTTGGCCGATTCTTTATCTTTGGCTTTAGGCGCTTTTTCTTTTACTACTTTGGCTGGCTCTTTATCTGCGGCTTTAGGCGCTTTTTCTTTTACTGCTTTAGCCGATTCTTTATCTTTGGCTTTAGTCGCTTTATCTTTCACCTCTTTAACGTCTTTATCCGCAGTTTTAGAGGCCTTTTCTTTTACTGTTTTAGCAGTGCCAGATGCTTTGTCACTGGCCTTGTCGGCTTTATCACTCGTACTTTTTATTGAATCAGATACAGACGGTTTACTTGGTTGCTTGGCAACACCAGCACCAATCACAGCACCAGCGGCTTTCGCTTTGCTGTTGATATCATTTTTTAGTTCAATAGTACACACTTGCTCTGAGCGACTCGTAGAACCATCATTACAAATAAATTTACCACCTTCACAGCGATCAATTCCCCCTTTACTTCCAGAACAAGGGTAGTTTCTTGCATTCGCTGTGTTAATAGATGCAACCATCATTACACTCACTGCTATTAATCCTACAAATAATTTACACATGGTATTGCCTCGTTGCTAAGGAATCTATACCAAAAGTTTAGGATAAATTAAGTAAAGGTAAAGAAACCTATAGTTAATTATTAATTTCAGTCAGTCATTTTAAAAATAAAGTAAACACAGCATAAAACTGCATCTACCTAGGGGATACTTGCTAAAAAAAACAAAATTAACAATAAGTTACTATTCAGTTTCTGTTTTGCTGTATGTATTTAGGTTGTATTGAAAAGACACAAAAATTAAGCCAGCTTGCGCTGGCTTAACCTGACAAATAATAAGAGAAATATTATTTATTATTTGATAATAGCTTAGTGTGCTGATTCGCTAAGTCGATCGCCATTTTCACCGTTTCATCAAGATATGGGTCTGGCCCCTCATAATCTTTTGGCAAATCATCAATTGATTTCAATAGCGGTTTGCCTTCCCGAGTATTACGTTCGTTTATACGTTTCAGTTTTGTCGCTTCAATTTCAGAATCTTCTTTTTGACGCTCAGCATAGTTGAGCGAAATAAGATTCTTACTCTCTTTGTTTACTTTATAGCGAGCAATATCTTCATCAATATAATTGAATTCAGGGTCTTTGCTAATACGCGCCAAATGCTGCGTTTTTATTGACGATAAATCAGAAGAAACATCACCAACAGGCGTATATTTTGCCGGTGGAATGCTATCCCATGGCAATGCGTTGTCCTCGAAGCTTTCACCCGTTTCAGCGGGATCTTGACCTGTTGGCATGACTACATCAGGGGTTACCCCTTCACGTTGTGTACTACCACCATTAACCCGATAAAACTTCTGAATAGTATACTGAACAGAACCTAAGGAAGGCCATTCAGGCTTCAGCATTTGGTCGTAAACACGACTCAAACTACGGTGTTGCTGAACAGTTCCCTTACCAAAGGTCGGCTCACCAACAATCATCGCCCTGCCATAATCTTGCATTGCCGCAGCAAAAATTTCAGATGCAGATGCACTAAAACGGTCGACTAAAACAACGAGAGGGCCTTTATAATAAATAACGTCGTCATCATCGATATCTTGACGAACTTGGCCATTGTTATCACGAACTTGAACTATTGGCCCTTGTGGAATGAACAAGCCAGATAAGGAGACCGCCTCAGTTAATGCCCCACCACCATTACCACGTAAATCAATAATCAATGCGGAAACATTATCTTTTGCCATGTTTTGCAATTGAGTTTTAACATCATTCGTTAAACCAACGTAAAAACCAGGAATATCTAAAACAGCAACTTTATCTTTACCTTGCTGTTTGATTGTCAACTTGACAGCTCGGTCTTCTAGCCGGATCTGCTCCCGAACTATGGTGACTATATGAGGTTTCGCCCCTTTAGTATCAGAAACGACTTCCAACCGAACTTTACTTCCTTTCGGGCCTTTAATTAAAGCAACCACATCATCAAGTCGCCAACCAACTACATCAACAATAGGTTTACCCGTTTGGCCTACACCGATAATTTTATCGCCGACTTTTAGCTCTTTGCTTTTAGCTGCTGGGCCTCCAGCAACCAACGAATTGATAACCGTATTTTCATCATCTTGCTGTAAGACCGCACCAATTCCTTCTAATGATAAGCTCATTTCTGAATTGAATTGTTCAGTATTACGAGGCGATAGATAACTTGTGTGTGGATCGATTTCACGAGCAAAAGAGTTAACTATCAATTGAAAAACATCTTCACTTTGCGCTTGCGTTAAACGTCGCAATGCAAAATTATAACGTTTCGTCAATTTTTCTTTGATTTCTTTATCATCTTTGCCTGATAGTTTTAAGTTCAACCAGTCATAACGGACTTTTTGGTCCCATAGACGATCAAGTTCTTGCTTATCTTTAGGCCACGGTGATTTAGAACGATCAACTTCAATAGAATCCGTCGCATTTAAATCGATAGGTTGCTCTAAACGAGCCAATGCATATTTAAAACGTTCGAAACGTCTTTCCTGAGACAGGTTATACAGGTCATAGAACGTATCTAATTTGCCATCCTCAAGCCACTGACCTGCTTTGCCTTTATCTTTGGCATATTGGTCAATATCGGATTGAAGTAAAACATTATGGCCGAAATCTAACATATTAAGATAACGATCAAATATTTTCTCAGAAAACGCATTGTCTAAATCAAATTGGCGGTAATGTGAACGAGTGAACCGAGATGTCACTCTCTCACTCACCGTACCGTGCTGTGCACTCTGCTTTAAGACCGGTAACTGAGCCGCAGTGACCGGAGTCACTGCTTGAGTATTAGCTATTGCACTGCCAAAGGTCGCTAGACTGACCACCAATGCAATTTTAAGAAGTTTGTTCATGACCTGATTGACCTCCGTATCAGAACTTTAAGTGTTCCGCGCGTACAATCATTGCCAGCCCTGTTGGCAATTGAACCCTAACACCATCTTTCGCAATTTCTAAAACAGAGGCGTCCATCACACTAGTACCAACTTTGACTTTCAAAGTTTGACCAATTTGGAGTGTGTTGATGTCAGTCACTGATTTCAGATTTTGCTCTGGTGCAGGTGTATTACGGCGAGGGGCTTTAGCTGATGTATTTTGCGAGCGTTCTTTATTGTCTGTTGGACGGCGGCGAGGCGCTTTTTGCTTAGTTGCGTCTTGTGTACGTGGTGTTTTATCACCCGTTTTTTGTGCAACTGGACGTTTTTGCGCTTTTTGTTCAGCACGTTGTGCTTGAACGCGAGCTTTCGCTTCGGCTAATTGTTGGCGCGCATGAGCAATATGTTCTGCATCTAATTCACCACAATCTTCACCGTTTAGGTCAACGCGTTTAGCGCCCTCTTTAACACCGTAGAGATAACGCCAGCTAGAAGTGTACATGCGCAATGCAGAACGCAATTGCGTTTTGCTAATACCATCTTCTTCTTTTAAGCACCCTACGATATCTTGAAAAATTCCGACTTTTAACGGACGTGCTTCGCCTTCAGCGATAAAACAGCGAGGAAAACGCTCTGCTAGAAATGCGATAACTTCTTTACTACTATTCAACTTAGGTTGATTTTCCATGAAATTTCCTGATAACAACGATTTTGCCAACCTCACGGGCATGAACAAGCCGACATTATAATCGTGTTGCTGACAATTGCCACGTTACTATTAATTTAACTGACCATTATTTAGTGATATTTAGGCATAGAACACATTGCCAGGTGTTGACACAACTGGTTTACAAGGTGTTGTAGCCCTTTTTCGTCTTCATGGTCGAATTGGCTAATATTTGGGCTATCTATATCTAAAACCCCGATAATTTGCCCATTAACTACCAAAGGAAAGACAATTTCAGCGTTACTTGCTGCATCACAGGCAATATGACCTGGGAATGCATGAACATCTTCGATACGCTGAACTTGGTTATTACTAAACGCTGTTCCACACACGCCTTTACCAAAAGGGATCCGAACACACGCAACTTTACCTTGGAAAGGACCCAGTACTAATTCTTGCCCATTACTGAGATAAAAACCAGCCCAATTAACCCCTTCTAAACAGTCATATAATAATGCACTGGTATTTGCTAAGGTTGCAATTAAATCATATTCCCCTGCAAGTAGCGCAGAGAGATTGTCTGAAAGTTCGTGATAATACTTCTTTTTATCCATAATTATTTCTTGTAATAATCAAGCAATTAATCAAATATTTGTAAGAGTAGCCCTAAGGTTACCAATTTGTCACTTTGAGGTAAATTTTTTTACACTAGATTACATCGAGGTAACCACCTAAAATGAGTCAATATGAACCACATTAATCACACTGATTTGCTTTTTCAACGTTGTAATCATTGCGATCAGAAGTTACTAACGCCTCGATTCAACATACGGCAAGTTGTTGTTTGCCCTCGTTGTTTTAGTCAACTTAATGATGGGCGTTCTTGGTCACTCAACCGTTTATCAATACTGGCTATCACCTTATTGATGCTTGCCCCTATTGCATTTTGGCAACCACTCATTTCTATTCACTTATTAGGAAGCCAAATCAATGCAAACGTCATTGAAGGTATTCACTTAATTAATCAACAAGGGGACCCATTTACGGCCAGTATAGTGGCTTTTTGTGCTATTGCAGCCCCATTATTATTACCCATTTTGATTTTATTATTATCTATTGGTCAGCATATCAATTTGAATCTCCGACCTGTTCTTTTAGTATTAAGTCACATCAAAGAATGGGTTATGTTAGATGTTTACCTCATCGCGCTAGGTATTGCTGCGATTAAAATGCAAGATTATGCGAGTGTTTTCATTGGTCATGGTTTAATCGCTTTTATCACCATGTCTATTCTCAGTATATTAATCCTCATTCACATAAACGTAGATGAGTTATGGAACAAATTTTATCCCATTAATAATAAAAAAGGACAAGATAACTTACTGGTCTGTACAGCTTGTCATTATTGCGGCCCTGCAACTAGCAATGGAAAATGCCAACGCTGTTATCGTCCCCTTCACTATCGCGAACCGCACAGTTTACAAAAAACATGGGCCGCACTAATTGCTGCCATGGTGCTATTATTTCCTGCTAATTTAATGCCAATCTCTATTTTTTATCTCAATGGGCAGCGTTTAGAGGACACCATTTACTCTGGAGTCGTTTCTTTAATTGATTCAGGTAACTGGCCAATTGCAGTCATTGTCTTCATTGCCAGTATATTGGTGCCCTTTATTAAGATTATTATTATGATATTGCTACTGTTTTCTATCCATTTCAAAAGCAATACTGACCCTATTTTACGTATGAAATTACTTAGGTTTGTTTCATGGATTGGTCGTTGGTCCATGCTAGATTTATTTGTCATTGCTTTGATGATGACACTCGTTAATCGCGACCAACTGATGTCTTTTACTATGGGGCCTGCCGCACTGTATTTTGGTACAGCCGTTATTTTAACAATTTTGGCTGTTGAGTGGTTAGATAGCCGTTTAATTTGGGATTCTTATGGAAAATCAAAACCCGCAAAATGAACCCTCTGAAGAAATATCAGAAGCTATATTACGTAAGCGCAAACAAATTTCGCCTTTCTGGTTATTGCCTTTAGTTGCTATTTTCATTGCCGGTTGGCTTTTGTTTCAGCATTGGGTTGAACGAGGAACGGATATTACTATTGAGTTTATATCTGCACCCGGAGTAGTTGCCAACCGAACACCTATCCGCTATCAGGGTGTTGAAGTCGGTTTAGTGCAATCTGTTGCTATCAGTAAAAACATGAAAACCATTATTGTTACCGCTAGTGTGAATAAAGACATGCGGCCAGCCTTGAATTCAGGGACTAAATTTTGGTTAGTGACCCCTAAAGCATCATTAGCAGGCGTTTCTGGTCTTGATGCGTTAGTTGGTGGGAACTACATTGGAATGTTACCAAGCACGGGAACAGAGCAATTCTCTTTTGTTGCACAGGATACGCCACCGCAGCTAAACATAGATAAAGGTGAATTACTTATTCACCTTACTGCGCCAGATTTAGGTTCGTTAAACGAAAACTCTCCGATTTATTACCGGAAAGTACCTGTTGGTTATATTTCAGACTATACCGTTTTGCCAGATAACCAAGGTGTTTCTATCTCTGCTGTTGTCAAAAAACCGTATGCTAACTTAGTACGCAAAGAGAGTCAGTTTTGGAATGTATCTGGGTTACAAGGAAGCTTTGACCTTAAATCCGGGGCGAGCGTGAAAATGGAAAGCCTTTCTGCTGTGATAAATGGCGCCATTGCTTTTGACTCACCACAAAGTAGTCCTCAAGCAGAAGAAGGACAACAATTTGTTCTGCAAGATAGTAAAAAAATAGCCAAAACTGCAGAACAAGACGGCAAAGAGCCCCTCATGCTAACACTTTGGGCACATGACACCTATGGTGTCGACAAAGGACAACCCATTGTTTATAAAGGCATTCAAGTTGGCGAGGTGTTACAGCGTCACCTAGCAACTGAAAAAGTGAATTTTAGTATCCTAATCTATGATGAGTTCCAGCACCTTGTTCGTGAAGACAGTAAATTTGTTGCGAATAGCCGAGTGGATATCCAATTAGGTCTTAATGGATTACAATTCCAAGGTGCTACGCCCCAAGAATGGTTAGATGGCGGGATTCACCTGATAGCTGGACAAAGCCAAGATAAACTTCCCGAAACCTTTCCTTTATATCGTAGTGATGATAATGCAAAAGCCGGTATTTTAGGCGCTTTACCCCCTACAACTATCACCCTAAATACCACGACACTACCAGACATTCAGGCGGGCTCTATTGTTCTTTATCGCCAATTTGCAGTCGGCAAAATCATTGACATTAAACCAACTAAAGCTGGGTTTGCTATCAATGTAAATATCTCAAATGAATATCTTCATTTGCTCACAGAAAATAGTGTATTTTGGGCTGAAGGTGGCGCAAAAGTTCAGCTCAATAGTAATGGTTTAACCGTTCAAGCTGCACCTCTGAGCCGAGCGATTAGCGGTGCAATTAGCTTTGATAACTTAGATGGTGGCGTTGCCAATACTGCTCGACAACACACACTTTACCCAAATGAAACCTCTGCGAAGGCAATAGGAAGCATTATTACGCTAACTACGTTTGATGCATCAAAGCTTTCCGAAGGTATGCCAATCCGTTATTTAGGTATTAATATTGGCCAAATTGAATCATTAAAGTTGTCATCTGATAAACGTGAAGTACAAGCTAAAGCAATTCTATACCCTGAGTATGTCAGTACCTTTACCCGGTTAGGAAGTCGCTTCGCTGTGGTAACACCTGAATTATCCCCTGCGGGTTTAAATAATTTAGATAGTATATTGCAGCCTTACATCAGTGCTGAACCGGGACGCAACAGTAAAAGCCGTTATCAATTTGAATTACAAACTGCCAATATTACAGACTCGCGTTATCTAGACGGTTTAACTATTTACCTTGATGCAAGTGATGTAGGTGCCATTCAAATTGGTACACCTATTTTGTTTAGGGGTCTAGAAGTCGGTGTTGTTACAGGTCTCTATTTGGGAGAGCTTTCCGATCGCGTATATGTTGCAACACGTATTGGTAAGGAGTACCAATATCTCATTCGTAATAATACCGAGTTTTGGCAATCTTCTGGTTTTAATTTTTCATTTGGCTTAACTGGAGGCGTTGCCAAAAGTGGGACTTTCAAACAATTTGTGCGCGGCGGTATTTCCCTCGCAACGCCGCCATCAGTACCTCTAGCCCCACAAGCTAAGCCTGAACAGCATTTCATCCTAAAATTGGAGCCCCCTAAAGATTACGTGGACTGGGGAACATCTATCCCGAAAAAATAATCACTATTAGGGTGCATATTAACCATATATAGCACCCTTCCCTCATAAGCACCTTAAAAATTATTTTGGAAATTAATTCCATTTATACTATGCTTAAATTCGTTGAGCTGATTATATATGGTTAAAATCGATGAATGAGGTGCTGTTATGTGTATTGTAAAATTGAAAATATCTTCCTATGAAATTAATGATGCGGTTATGGCTTCCCATAAAAGCGATACAGTAAGTATTCCATGTGATTCTGATGCAGACTTTTGCATGCAACTTGATGGCTGGGACGAGCATACAAGTATCCCTGCAACTTTAGATGAAAAACCGGTTCTACTCTACCGTGATCGTTATGACAAAGAAAATCACCATTGGGTGATGAAACTTGCTTAATAGTTTTGTTAGTACGCTTAGGTTATTAGCTAAGCATATAAATAGGTAGGAACCGATAAGCTGATATGAAATGAGAACTGACAAAATAATAGGCAAAAAAAGAGGCCTGGTAGATTCCGATTACCGGGCCTTGGGAAATGGCTCTGGCAGAGCCGTGCGCTAAAATTGCCATTGAGACGTAACAAAGTACACTCTAATACTAGCTTTCAATGCACGTTCTTACCATGTTTATTATCAAATATTTTACATATTATTAACGCAATTTATTTCTTAATTTTCTAATATTGAACTATTTGTTTAATAGGTTATACCTATTCATGCAATCATTCAAACCTTTCAATTAATCAATACATTGAATAATAACAATAATTCTTTGTTTTCCACTTCCCTTCTAGGTTGATAATTTTAACTGAGCGATAAACTTAATTGCTCGCACACAATTTTGCAGCAGCTTCTTTTATAGGCAATATTCTTTCCTCAACTGCTTTGGTGCTGTCGGTAGGCTTAAGCAGCACATCAATAGGCTGTGCTTTAATTTCTTTTTTAATCATCAATTCAGTCGCTATGTCATTTAATGGATATTGCATTAGCGTGGCAGGGTTAATGACGACCAAAGCCCCATTATGGCGGCACTCTAGCATGACTTCCTCTCGAGTAAATGGCCAATCATCACCAAATTGTTTTTTACTCACAGATGTTAACGGCGCAGAAAAAGCAGTACTCACAGTTCCACCCAATAATAGTGAGCAAATAATGAGTTTAAATTTCATGGTAGTGACCTTATTAAACATTGAAGATATCTTTGCATATTATCAATTAAATATAAAAGTTTAGCTAGATTGGCTGGTAGCTTGCAAAAATTGCCACAGAAAGAATCGCCATCGTACCTAACAGTAACTCAACCCAACTGTTAATGATTAGGTAATTGACTCGCCCTTTTTGCTTAATAATAGGTACGATGTAATAACGATTGATAATAGCTAATAAAAGCATTCCTCCCACTAAAATGATCTTAAACCAAAGTAGTGATTGGTATTCTGACCCTGAATAATTTAATGGCCAGCCAGGTAAGAGCGTTATGGCACTAATGACCCCAGTAATGATCACCAGTGCAACAGCGATATGGCCGAAACGCGAAAAACGCATCATGGTATTCACAATTTGTTTGTCCATCCCTTCTGCCATTTCTTTTTTATTGCGTAAAAATTGGATGCAAATTAAAAATGGCCACAAACCGCCGAACCAATAGGCGGAGCTAATGAGATGAATAAATTGATTAATACGATGGAACGTTCCGAGTAGGCCATCATGCATAGCTGCGTGCCCAATAAAAGCATGCAAACCAAGTAGGATTACTGAAAAAACTAATATTAGTTTCAATCGTAATTGAATTGATTTTATAAATAAAACCAATAGCAATAATACAGATGACAAAAGTTCCCAACGCCATATTTGGCCGAATGACGTCCCTAAAACCCCTTGCCATATCTGCCAATCAATACTATCTTCCCAACCATCACCCATCAGACCTGCTTGCGCAAGCATCCAGCTAAAAGTTGTTAGCACCGTAACGATGGCACAAAAGAAAATGCCTTTATTCAAATAGCGGCTTAGTAAATAATTAAATGAGCCACGACTAAGTACCACTGCAAATATTGACATTCCACACATCAATATTGCAGCGATAAAATGAATAAAGCGAATAAGGGTATAAAAAGCTTCTAGTGACATATTATTTCACTGTAAAGCTATACGTTCCTTTTGTTTTGTGCCCGTCGACAGAAACGACGCTCCAATTAACATCATACTTCCCAGCAATGAGCTTGTCTTCCACAGGAACGATCACTTTTGTGTCGTTACTTGGGTCTAACGTTGCTTTACCAGTTTTCACTATTTTATTTTCAGGCCCGATAATACTGACCTTAGTGAAATTAACTTCGATACCTTCAGAAAAGCTTAATGAGATAGACTCTGGCGCTTGCTCCACTGCCGTACCTTCAGCAGGAAGCTGGTCTTTTAAATGAGCATGGGCAAATGCTTGTTGGAAAGACATTCCTAAAAATAGAACAGCGACAGCACTAAGTTTGCGCCATGAAGATTTAATAGGGTTAATTGGCATAGTAACCTCTTAATTTGCAGGTGAATTTAGAATAATTGCCAATCATTATACGGAAAACAAACCATTTTACCGCTTAAAAATGGGTTTTATCGGCCTGTCCTGTGAGTTTTCACACAAAATGAAAAGAAAAAGACTTATGAACATTGAATTACAGAATTCATGCCCATAAGTCTAGAAAGATCTTTATGCATCAAGTAGAGATAAAAACTCGATTTCTATCTACCTACTGGTGGATAAATTAGACATGTGTTGCTGCTGACAAGTTTTTCAAATCTTTATCTAACAAGAATAGTGCTTTACCAGACTCACCCACCATATCCAGTTTATCCAGTACTGATTTAAATAATTTCTCTTCTTCATGTTGCTCTGCAACATACCATTGTAAGAAATTAAATGTAGAATAATCTTGTGTTGTCATTGCTAAATGAGCCAATTTATTAATTTCACGAGTAATTAATTGCTCATGTTCATAAGTTTGGGTAAATACATCACTAATTGATTTGAAATCAATTGGTGGCGCAGCAATTTGCCCTAACAGTGGCAATGCTCCAGTGTCACTAAGATAATCAAATAAACGCTGCATATGTTCCATTTCTTCTTGTGAGTGTGCTTTTAAGAACGCTGCTGCGCCTTCATAGCCTTTATCACTACACCAAGCACTCATTTGCAAATAGAGATTTGCAGAATAAAATTCAAGGTTTAATTGCTCGTTTAATTTTTTGACCATATCTGTAGTTAACATATTTATGCCTTATTGGTTAATCATTCATGCGTATATTATGCACAGTATTACAATAATTAAAACCCTAAAACAATCTTAAAACAAAAAAATCCAATTTACTGATAATTAATAACTTTTGTTAAAAACAATAATAATCAATCTCATTATCTTTCCCTGTTTTTTTATTAATTACTAAATATATAAATAGATAAATTTAACTCTTATTTTTATTATTATAATTAATGTAATGAGATTTTTTCTCATTATCCAGTTACAATAATAAGGTATGAATTTAACCGTAGAGATCAAATATGAGTCACAACCTTGCTTTATTGCCTAAAGATGAAATGGATAAGGTCAATGTCGACCTTTTGGCTTCCGGTGTTGCATTTAAAGAACGCTATAACATTGCCATCATTGCTGAAGCTGTTGAGCGAGAACAACCTGAACACTTAAGGGAATACTTCAGAGAGCGATTAGTATACTACCGTCAGCTGTCACAAAATTTTGCTCGTATGCCTTATGAACCACGTAATCGCTAGGCTCACAGATACACAGAAAAAATGATACAAAAAAAGGGATAGCCTTAACGGTTACCCCTTGATATACAATAAAAAATTTATTTTATTGTATTATATGTCACCGTATTATTTTGGCAGTCTACCGCAACTGAATAATGCAAATCAGATTTTGCACCTCGAACAACCAGCGGCACGGTGTAACCTGTTTCAGTTTTAGTGACTTCACTATCATTGACCCAGGCAACCGCTTTTTTGCCTAAAGCCGCTTTTTCATCTGCCCAGCGAGGCAAACGATTATGCATAAAGTCACTTTTCACCTGTGCTGCAATTTGTGGCTCAGTTAACGTACCACAGCTGACGAAAGGCGCAGCTTTACCTTCTTCATTATTTGCACTTAACGCAAAAGAGCTAAAAACCAGAGCACAAGCACCTAAAATTACAGCAATTTTTCGATTCGCTTCCATACCATCCTCCGATACCCATTACTAGGTAAAGATTTTTGATTAGTTTAGCGGCTTATTTCAGCCTATCAGATACCAGTTATCTTCTGGTTATTATCTAGTCTTCATTGATAAATAGAATGACTTAACTAATATTAATCTATCAGATTTATGCATGAATGTTAATAGTATGTTTATAAATTATTAATTTTCATCATCGAAACGGACGTGGATCTGCTCTTTACCTTGGTGCTTTTCTCTAATTTCATGAGCGACTATTGCAATCGCCTCACCACTACTCATACCTTCCGCCATCAATTGATGAATTTTTTCAACAGCTTCTTGCTGTTCTTCGTGATTAAGTGCTGGCATACCAGAAAACATGGTTTAAACCTCATGAATAAAAGACTAAAATCAATGATTAAGATTTTAACATCTCTTCGCCTATTAAGATAAGAATATATGTTAATCTGTATTGATTCACTTGCGGAAATTTAGACTCATCATTATGGTTATCAAAAAAATCCAATTACCTTATAGCCCTAACGCAGCCATTGATTATTTTACCCCACTAGCACACCAGCCATGGGCGATGTTACTGCATTCGGGTAATGCAAAACACTCACATAATCGCTTTGATATTATCGTTGCTGACCCGATTGCCACACTGACGACTTATCAGCTTAAAACAACTATTACAGAGCAAAATCATGCTGCTCTCGTTTCTGAGTCAGACCCTTTTGAGCTCCTTCAAGGATTGCTTGATAAATACCAACCGAAACGCCAGGAAGATAGTGAGTGCCCCTTCAACGGGGGTGCCCTTGGCCTTTGGAGCTACGATTTAGGGCGACGCATTGAAAAATTACCTGAAATTTCGACCACAGAGCTACAATTTCCAGACATGGCAGTTGGCATCTACTTGTGGGCTCTCATTGTTGATCATCATGATAAAACCACTACATTAATTAGTTATGATGATGCTGATGCTCGGTTAGCTTGGCTAAACAACCAAAAAAGGCCACGTAAAAACAAATTCCAATTAACCTCTGCATGGCAATCCAATATGTCAGAAGAGGCATATCATCATAATATCGCGCGCATCCATGAATATTTACGTAATGGTGATTGCTACCAAATCAATTTAGCGCAAAGATTTAAAGCCAAGTATAAAGGAGATGAATGGAATGCATTTTTAGCACTACTTGATCGCAATGGTGCTCCCTTCTCTTCTTTTATACGTCTTCCCGAAAATGCGGTTATCAGTATTTCACCTGAACGTTTTATCTTTTTGCAAGATGGAGATATTCAAACCCGTCCAATAAAAGGAACGCTTCCGCGCTTAGATAATGAACAAGATGACCTTGCTCAAGCAGCAAAATTGTCTAATTCAGTAAAAGATCGCGCAGAGAACTTAATGATTGTCGACTTGCTACGTAATGATATTGGTCGCGTCGCCAAACCGGGTACGGTCAGTGTTCCTGAATTATTTGCTGTTGAAGCTTTCCCGGCAGTACATCATCTGGTTAGTACCGTCACGGCAAAGTTAGATAGCCAATACCGTGCAACTGATTTATTACGAGCGTGTTTTCCTGGCGGGTCAATAACCGGTGCACCGAAAGTGCGTGCAATGGAGATAATTGAAGAATTAGAACCCCATCGCCGACATGGCTATTGTGGAGCAATAGGCTATATTAGTTTCAATGGCAATATGGATAGCAATATTACTATTCGTACTTTATTGACATATAAAAAACAGGTTTATTGTTGGGCTGGTGGTGGTATTGTTGCAGATAGCCAAGCAGACAAAGAGTATCAAGAAACCTTTGATAAATTAAGCCTGATCTTACCTTTATTAGGAGCGCTCAATAACGATGACTGAACTGAATAACTTTATCAATCGTTTTCAGTTTACTTTACCGGCTACCCGCCAATTTGAAGCTAAGGCGGGTAAATCGGCGGCTGTTCTTTTACCCATTATCAATAAACCAAACCCAACGTTACTTCTCACACAAAGGTCTCCTTTTTTACGCTCCCATGCAGGCCAAGTCGCCTTTCCAGGGGGGGCTAGTGACCCAGAGGATGGAACGCTTGTGAATACCGCTTTACGTGAAGCTTATGAAGAAGTGGCCATCCCTCCGGAAAAAGTCACCGTACTGGGTCAGTTAAGCCCTTTACAAAGTTATGGTGGTTATGAAGTTACGCCAATTGTTGGGCTAGTACCACATAATATTCAATATCAGGCTAACCCCAGTGAAGTTGCTGACATCTTTGAAGTTCCATTGTTTGATGCGCTTTCACTCCAACATCATAAGTATGTCGATATTAAGCGTTCAGGGCGGCATAACCGCATCTTTTTTTATTGGTATAAAGGCCATTTAGTTTGGGGATTAACCGCTTCGATTATTCACCAACTTGCCTTGCAGTTAGATTAACGGCTAACACAACTTTTCACCATATAATGCCACTATTGCAGTAAAATCTATTTAAGATAACAAGATATCGCGTCATATATGACAAAATATACCTCTACCACATGTTGTTTTTTTAGCCATATCACAGACATTTTGTGCTATTTACAATCAATTACCCTTCAGCAACTACCTTATTTCAAAAAATACTTTAAACTTACTGGTTAACACTACTAAATAACAGTAAAGTAGCGCCTTTTAAAATAATGCACTACATTTTCATCTTTTTTTTAAGGAGTCCTGCGTGATAAGCGTTTTCGACATGTTTAAAGTGGGCATAGGCCCTTCAAGCTCTCATACCGTTGGTCCAATGAAAGCTGGGAAAGAATTTGTCGATGATTTAGTAAGCAAAAATTTATTACCTAACGTCACTCGTATTTCAGTGGATGTTTATGGGTCATTATCGCTTACTGGAAAAGGGCACCATACTGATATCGCCATTATTATGGGGCTAGCAGGTAATTTGCCTGCCACTGTTGACATTGAATCCATCCCAACTTTTATCAAGAATGTAGAAGAAACAGAAAAGTTATCATTAGCAAATGGCCTTCAGGTCGTTGACTTCCCTAATGAGGGTGGCATGAATTTTCGTCAAGATAACCTGCCATTACATGAAAATGGCATGACTATTCATGCTTTTGCCGATAATGATGAAATTTACACCAAAACCTATTATTCCATTGGTGGTGGTTTCATTGTCGATGCAGAGCATTTTGGCGAATCAACTCTTGATAGCAAACCCGTCTCTTATCCATTTAATTCCGCGGAAGAGCTACTATTAAATTGCAAAAAATCCGGTCTTTCTATTTCTAGCTTAATGATGAAAAACGAGTTAGACCTTCATACCAAAGAAGAAATTGAAGCCTATTTTGCTGATGTATGGCATACCATGCAAGCCTGTATCGAGCGTGGTTTAAGCACCGAAGGCGTTTTGCCGGGCCCATTACGTGTACCTCGTCGTGCACCTGCACTTAACCGAATGGTGACCTCATCAAGTAAGCTATCTAATGACCCAATGAATGTCGTTGACCTGATCAATATGTATGCCTTAGCCGTAAATGAGGAAAATGCTGCGGGCGGCCGTGTTGTGACAGCCCCGACTAATGGTGCATGTGGTATCGTACCTGCCGTATTAGCTTACTATAACCATTGTATAGAACCTGTAACGCCTGAGTTATATATGCGCTATTTCTTAGCTTCGGGCGCTATTGGTATTTTATACAAAATGAATGCGTCCATTTCAGGTGCTGAAGTTGGCTGCCAAGGTGAAGTCGGTGTGGCATGTTCGATGGCCGCGGCTGGCCTGGCCGAATTATTCGGTGGTAGCCCTGAGCAAGTGTGTATTGCTGCTGAAATCGGTATGGAGCACAATTTAGGTTTAACTTGTGACCCTGTTGCTGGCCAAGTTCAAGTTCCTTGCATTGAACGAAATGCCATCGCATCTGTTAAAGCGGTGAATGCCACACGTATGGCTCTACGCAGAACAAGCGAACCACGAGTTTCACTTGATAAAGTCATTGAAACTATGTACGAAACAGGGAAAGACATGAATGCAAAATATCGTGAGACATCCCGAGGCGGGTTAGCCATCAAAGTACAATGTGACTAATTTTATTAGCATTTAATCCTTAAGCACCCTTTTCTATTCTGTTATCACTTTAAACAGGATTTTGAGGGTGCTTTTTTAGCATGCATTAAAAAGTTTTTTCTATTTTTGCTATGCTTCTCTTCCCATATAGTCCAATTCAACTAATCAATTATCCACAGTTTTTTCATTGAATTAACTCAATTTTCTTATGCTCAGCAAACTATATCAAAACAAAATTTATACTATTTTGTGCTAAAGACTGTTTTGACATGACTGAAAGATAACTGTTCCCCATTGAATTTTGGTTATTTTATACTCTAAAAATCAATATCACACTATTTTTCGGGCTGCTTTTGTTACCGATAACAAAATAATAAGCCAATAAAAGATAAATATTTAGTTTATTGATTTTTTTAAATAAAAATAAACAGCAACTAACTGCGATTTAATATCATTTTTTAGGTGTATTCTTATTTTTCTGACGCGAAACAAGTTTTTAGGATAATACGAGATGATATGCTAATAATGTAATTGATACTAACAACACCATGAGTTAGCTCATGAATATTATGAGACGTTTGTAATTATTCAGCTAAAATTATCTTACAGGGGAAACTGATAAAAAGGAGTCTAACTTAAGTGTCCATTTTATCAACAGATGATATTTTGTTTTATCTATCTATGAGGGAAAAATAGTGAGTATAGCTATTATGATTGGTACACACGGAGTCGCCGCAGAGCAGCTTCTTCGAACCACCGAGATGTTAATAGGCGAGCAAGAGAACGTTTCGTTTATTGACTTTATCCCTGGGGAAAACGCAGACACCCTATTTGATAAGTACACCCAAAAGCTAACTGATTTAGATACATCAAAGGGTGTCTTATTCCTTGTTGATACATGGGGAGGTAGTCCATTTAACGCCGCTAGTCGCATTGTTAATGAAAATAGTAATTATGACATTATTACAGGCGTGAATGTTCCAATGTTAGTTGAAACCTTTATGTGCCGTGATGATGATCCATCTATGAATGAGCTAATCACTGTCGCACTTGAAACCGGACGCGGGGGTGTTCGTTCATTTAAATTCAAAGAAGCTGAAGCAGAAGTAGAACCCGCTCCTGTAGTACCCAGTACTCCTGCCCCAGCACCAGTGAAAGCTGGCCCCGGTGAACATATGGTGATCGCACTTGCTCGTATTGATGACAGATTAATTCACGGACAAGTCGCAACACGCTGGACGAAAGAAACTCAAGTTAAGCGCATTATTGTGGTCAGTGATGACGTGGCTAAAGACCACGTTCGGTCAACATTGCTAAAACAAGTCGCACCACCAGGTGTCACCGCGCATGTTGTCGATGTTGCTAAATGTATTCGCGTTTATAACAACCCGAAATATGCCGGTGAGCGTGTTATGTTGCTTTTCACTAACCCAACTGATGTTAAACGTATCGTCGAAGAAGGCGTTGATGTGAAATCTGTGAATATTGGAGGCATGGCATACCATGACGGAAAAACCATGGTCACAAATGCCGTCTCTATCAATCAAGAAGACATTGATGCATTTAACTATTTGAACGACAAAAATATTGAACTTGAAGTCAGGAAAGTTTCATCAGATAGCAAAGTTTACATGATGGACTTGATTAATAAGCTCAAAAAATAATTTCTATCGCAATTTTTATATTGATTTTAATCCATTACTCAAAACAGATTTTAAAACTTTTGGTTACAGGAGATTAAACAATGGAACTTACCGTTGTTCAAATAGTAATGGTCTTTATCGTCGCGTGTATCGCGGGGATGGGATCAATCCTTGATGAATTCCAATTTCACCGTCCCCTCATTGCTTGTACACTTATAGGTATCGTTCTGGGAGACATGAAAACGGGTATCATCATTGGTGGTACATTAGAAATGATCGCACTTGGATGGATGAATATCGGTGCTGCTGTTGCACCTGATGCCGCTTTAGCCTCTATTATTTCAACTATCCTCGTCATTGCTGGTGGTCAAAGTATTGGTGCAGGTATTGCCATTGCTATCCCACTCGCAGCTGCAGGTCAAGTATTAACCATTATCGTTCGTACAGTGACAGTTGCATTCCAACATGCTGCCGATAAAGCCGCCCTCAATGGCAATTTAACGGCTATTGGCTTTATTCATATATCTGCATTACTACTGCAAGCGATGCGTATCGCAATACCCGCGTTGATTGTTGCCATTTCGGTTGGTACATCCGAAGTACAACAAATGTTGGACTCTATCCCACAAGTTGTCACTGACGGCCTTAATATTGCGGGTGGTATGATTGTCGTTGTCGGTTATGCGATGGTTATCAATATGATGCGCGCAGGCTACTTAATGCCATTCTTCTACTTAGGTTTTGTTACCGCGGCATTTACTGATTTCAACCTAGTTGCACTTGGGGTAATCGGTACTGTGATGGCTATCTTATATATCCAACTCAGTCCAAAATACAATAAATCGCAAACTGTTGTTACCCAAGGAAATAGTAGCAATAACAACCTTGATAATGAGCTAGACTAGGAGGAACGTATAATGGTAGATATCACAAAACCGACAGCTAAAAAGCTTACACAAAGCGATATTCGCGGCGTATTCTTACGGTCTAACCTATTGCAAGGTTCTTGGAACTTTGAACGTATGCAAGCCCTAGGCTTCTGCTATTCAATGGTTCCGGTTATTCGTCGTCTTTATCCAGAAAATAATGATGACAGAAAACAAGCAATTAAACGCCATCTTGAATTCTTCAATACCCATCCATATGTTGCAGCGCCTGTTCTGGGTGTCACAATGGCAATGGAAGAGCAACGTGCCAATGGTGCAGACATTGATGACGGTGCAATAAATGGTATCAAAGTCGGTCTAATGGGGCCATTAGCCGGTGTTGGAGACCCAATTTTCTGGGGAACAGTTCGCCCTGTATTTGCGGCTCTCGGTGCAGGTATCGCAATGACGGGTAGCTTACTTGGCCCTCTACTGTTCTTTGTTTTGTTTAACCTTGTACGTTTATTAACCCTTTACTATGGTGTTTCATATGGCTACAAAAAAGGGATTGATATTGTTCAAGACATTGGTGGCGGTTTCCTACAAAAGCTCACCGAAGGAGCATCCATTCTCGGTTTGTTTGTCATGGGGGCATTGGTAAACAAATGGACACATGTCAATATTCCACTTGAAGTTTCACGGATCAAAAACCCAACAACGGGCACTGAAGACATTACCACTGTCCAAATGATCCTTGATCAACTCATGCCAGGCTTAGTCCCCCTATTGCTAACCTTCGCCTGCATGTGGTTGTTGCGTCGTAAAGTTAACGCATTGTGGATTATTATCGGCTTCTTTGGCTTGGGTATCCTTGGTGCTTGGCTGAACTTCCTAGCGCCATAATTTTCCACCATTATTTGAATTGGGAGGTTGCAGCCTCCCTTTTTTAATTTTAAGCTCTGCATTATGTTTACTTATCCAAGGGCTCACAAATGACCTTCAATGATGCCATTCTTGCTATAATCATTTTGATCATGCTTGTTTATGCGATTTATGATGAATTCATTCAGCATTTGTTAAAGGGTAAAACCTTATTAAAAATTAATCTAAAAAGAAAACATCGAGCAGATGCTATTATTTTTATTGTTCTAATTTGTATCGTTATTTATACAAATATTGTACGCCATGGTAATTTATTAACCACTTACTTATTATTGATTACTATTTTCATGTCAATTTATTTGGCATTTATAAGAACACCAAAGCTATTCTTTAAACAAACTGGTTTTTATTTTGCCAATGCCTTTATTTTATATGACAGAATAAAAACAATGAATTTATCTGAAGATGGTGTATTAATAATAGGCTTAGAAAAAAAGAAAATTAACATACAAGTTTCACATCTTGATGATTTACAAAGAATTTATGAATTCCTTATTAATCATAAGTAATATAGATTTTATATTATCACTAAAAACAAGGTTAATTATTAATTTAATTAGCCTTGTTTTTATCAATAACCTTATTGATAATAATTCTCACTACCGTTTAATATCCACAATTAATTAAGTGTTGCCTTTAATATAATTTATGGTATCTTTCTTTCCACGTCATTGGGGAGTAGCCTGTTCTGGTTTCATATATAATACCAGAAAGTCCGTATCAACATACTCGTTTGGTTTCAAACGTGGTGCGGACACCAAAATTCGGTTGGCAAGACCATAGACACATAAATAAGCCTTTTGGTTGGGGGTAATTTATGTGTATATGGAATCACCCAACCGAGGTTCTGTTATGAGTTTCTATGCTACCCTTATCTTAGCCCTTGCCCTATCAATGGACGCCTTCGCTGTTGCTATTTGTAAAGGTGCAGTGCTTCATAAACCCCGCTTTAGAGAAATTCTCCGTACTGGTTTTATTTTTGGTTTTATTGAAGCCATTACACCCATTATTGGTTGGGGCATCGGTATTTTAGCCAGTCAATATGTTATCCGCTGGGATCATTGGATTGCATTTGGTTTATTATTTGTTTTAGGTGCTAGAATGATCTGGCAGAGCATTAAAACAAAAGATGAAGAATGCTGTTCTAAACCTTCTAGTCATAGCTCAACAAGCCTGATTTTTTCTGCAATAGCCACCAGCCTTGATGCGATGGCCATTGGCTTAGGCTTAGCATTCTTACAAGTGGATATCGTTCATACTGCAATGACTATCGGCTTAATGACAATGATCATGGCCACTATCGGTATGATGATTGGCCGTTATGTCGGCCCATTACTCGGAAAAAAAGCAGAAATTATCGGTGGATTGGTACTAATAGGTATTGGTTTTAATATCTTATTTGAGCACCTTGAATTATTTATGTATGCCCATTAGTTTTTATGCCCCCTATATGGGGGCAATAGCTCTACTCTGCATTAGATTGATAAACACGAATTAAAAAATCAGCTGTATACTCTTTCACCTCAGCTTTGTGTAAATCACCTTTAACCTGTTCTGATGCACGCCAAGCAAATGGTGTCATCATCAATAATTCATAAGCTTCTTGCCCAGTCAGCACCATCCTATAATTTAGTTGGCAACTATCTATTAACGAAAAATTTGGCAGATCTTCATCTTTCGCTGGGTGCAACTTAACCTCATCGTAGATTAACGCTTTTAATTCTTGCAGATGTTCCGCCGCAGGCGTAACGGTTATTAACATACCTTTAGAAACCAATACACGACTTAACTCTTGTGCCTTGCAGGGTGCGTAAATTCGTATAATTCCACCCAAGCTGTTATCTGAAAATGGTAAGCGGTGACTTGTACCAACGCAAAAACGAACGGATTTATAGCGTTTCGCCGCATAACGAATCGCTGCCTTCGAAACATCTAGACCTAAAACTGTATATTTTTCAAAATGTTTTGCAAGTTCTCGTGAAAAATAGTCTGTGTAATACCCTTCTCCGCACCCAATATCCAACAGGTTAGTACAAGATGATGGAATAAACTGAATGAGTTTTTCTACTACCTTTTCACGCATAGGGTGGTAATGCCCTGCATCAAGAAATTGCCTACGCGCTTGCATCATTTCAGCATTATCACCGGGGTCTTTAGAACGTTTATGTTGTACAGGTAACAAGTTAACATAACCTTCTTTTGCACAATCGAACTGATGGTTTTCTGTGCAACGATAACTGTTATTGGCAAGATTTAGTGGTGTAAAACAGAGAGGACATTGATAATTCATAGCAGTCACTGATTTAAAAATAAAGGTGAGTATACCATATTCAAATTAGTTTTCTTTCTGTTATATATCTTGCTTTTTAACTGTATTTTTTGTTCTATGAAAGTAATCAAAAAACATTAGCGGGTGTCTCACGATGAAAATTAGGTTAGCAACCCCCGATGAAGCCGAACTTCTTTGGTCTATACGTAACCAAGCCATTCGCCATGGCTGTACGACCAGTTTTGATGCAAAAACCATCGCAGCATGGACGCCGGATGAAATGCCACCAAGCTATACATACATGGTAAAATATAATCCATTCTTTGTTGTGACAAATGAAAATAATAAACCCGTTGCAACTGGCTTCCTTAATTTAGATACGAACAGTGTTGATGCAATATTTACTTTACCACAATACACAGGTTGTGGAGCCGCAGGGTTAATATTAGATGCCATTAAAATGGAAGCAAAAAAAAGAAATATCAAAAAACTAATGTTAGATTCATCGCCTAATGCGGAACGATTTTACCAAAAACATGGGTTTACCTCGATTAAACATAGCAGTTACTATTCTTCACTCGCACAAACCCACTTAAATTGCATTCAAATGGAAATTGAATTATAAATTACAATTTACCTATAAGTTGAAAGCCACTAAATTGTTTGTGGCTTTATAAACTATGTATATTACGATTTAAAAATCAGCAAATTCAGGGATAGGTTTACGTCCATGGGACTCTAAAAAGTCCAATACACGACGTGGAGAAACATTTAAAATTTGTGATTGTGGAAAATCAATTGATTCCAACATGTCAACTACGCGATCAAAACGGCCGAGATACCCGGCAAAATGTGAGTCTGAACCTAATGCAACCCACCCGCCAGTTTCTTTAACTGCCTTAGCGATTTCTAAGCAATTCTGTTGACTACCCGCTCTTGAATGTAGGAATGAAGAGTTATTCATTTCTAGTGCAACATTACATTCTTTCGCAGCTTGTGCCACAGCCTTGATATCAATTGGGTATTTGGGATTCCCTGGATGAGTGATGATTTGCACCTTGCCACTGCGAATGGTGGCAATCATTGCTTCCGTGTTATCCGATAAGCTTTGAGGTTCAAGAACTGGCTCATGGAAACCCGCTAATATAATATCTAAATGGCGTGCAATCTTTTCATTGCAGTCTGTCTCACCCTGCTTATTCTTGATATTCGCCTCAATACCATACAACAAACCAACCCCATCAATAACTCTCGGCAAGATAGGCATATTACCAAAATGCCACTCATGTGGAGCATCTTGCATTTCAGGCCCGTGGTCGGTAATCGCAAATAGTTTGACACCACGGCTTGCGGCCTCAGCGAAATACTCACTAACTGTACTGTAAGCATGGGTGCTGGCAATAGTATGCGCATGTAAATCAACTTGATACATAAATGATATCCTTCTAATTTTTCTACTTGCCTTCCGAGCCTACCTGCTCAGGAAAGATTCAACCAAGCTAACATATCAATTTAAAAGTTTCGATAGTCATTCACCTAAACAGCATTTTATCAACATATTGCAGCATATTTGATAATATCCTAAGAAACTTTCAGGATAAAAAAACCCGCGATTATTGCGGGTTAAAATAAACAGAATTAAAAATTAACTTAATCAACTAAGATTCGTTTATTGGTCGCTCCCCACAAAATTGACATTTCGGTAAATAATGCACCACTGATATCTTCAACCTCTTCGGCAGTAATTTCAGCATTACCTTGTTTACCAAAAAATACAACCTCATCTCCTGGGCTAACTTGTTTTAAATCAGTAACATCAACCATGACTGTATTCATTGATGTTTTTCCTAAAACAGGTACTGTTTGGCCATTAATTAATGCGTGTCCCGCATTGCTAAATACACGGCGATAGCCATCTGCATAACCTACAGGGATATTGGCTAATACAGAATCACGCTTCAAGGTATAGGTTCTGTCATAACCCACTGTATTACCTTTCGGATAATGATTGACAGAGGCAATGTTCGATTTCAGCGTCATCACGCGTTTATAGTCATTTGTCGCGACAGTATCGCCGTAGAAAATGCCACCCACACGTACCATATCCAACCATGATTCTGGTACCGTAATGGTTGCATAAGTATTCGCGACATGTAATGTAATATCTTCACGCTTTAACCCTGTCATATTCAATACTTGTTGAGATTCTTTCTTGAATTTTTTGAGGTCCTTACGGATCTGAGCTTCGTCCTCTTCTGGGTAATGAGACATAATGCCGACGATTTTTAACTGAGGTAATTGTGAAATCAGCTTAGCATCATTAAGACCAGCAAGTGTACTCACCTCTAAGCCATTGCGCGACATCCCGGCTGAGTTCAGCGCCAGATGAATAGGAATCACTTTATTTTGCTTTTTCGCAATCGCATTCAAGCGCTGCGCCATTTCTAAATTACCGATCAACTCTTCCGTTTCATATTGTGTGGCTTGAGCCATTTCTTGCTCTGTCGCACTTCTCACTCGCATTAAGCGGCCTTTAAAACCTAAATCTCTCACGGTCTTAAGCTCTTGATTATTTGTTACTCCAATACATTGCACATTATTTTCAATCATTATTGGCGTAACTAAAGAAAGATCATGCCCATACGCATCTCCTTTCAAAACGGCACACAGCGAAGATTTATCTCCTAGTAAGTTTTGTACTTTCTTAATATTAAAATCTAATGCGCTGCGAGATATTTCAATCCATGCGTTATTAACCACCACTGGTTGGTTTTGTGTTGCATATGTTTCTACCGGTGTTGTGATATTGTTTGGCTGTTGGCAAGCTGTTGCAGCAACCAATAAAGGGAGTAATGCCAGATACTTCAAACGAAAAGCCACGTGTTGTTCCTTATCTCTAGTGATTTTTACCAAGACATTATTTTTATAATTCTGGGTTGAAATAGACAAAATATGTATCGGTTTTAAATAATACCAACCTTCATACCTCAAACAAGTAATAATTCACTTCTTTTGCATAAAAAAACAAAAAACACCTTTTTCAAGTTGATTTTCCTTCTTTAGAAATAAAACATTTGGTTGAAATCATCGTAAATTAAATTATTTTTATTATTTAATAGGTTACGAGCATAATTTCACTAATATTTACTTTTGTTACATTTTTTATTTTGTGAATTAATATGCTTAAATGATAATAACTATCAATTAGGAAATTTTACTAAATATCACTCAATCCATAAGGCTATGTTATGAAGTACAAATTACTCGCACTCATTATTCCAACACTACTTACTGCCAACGTTGCTAACTCTGCTGAAATGTACAATAAAGATGGTAATAAACTTGATGTATACGGACAAATTGATGTCCGCCATCATATTGCCAAAAGCCGTAGCGGCGAAGATGGTGACGACTCACGTGTCAGACTTGGGCTAAAAGGTGATTCGCAAATCACCGACCAGCTCATTGGCTTTGGGCGTTTTGAATGGGAAACGAAAACTAACCAATCGGAATCAACTGAAGAAAATAGCAATCGTTTAGCTTATGCAGGCTTAAAATTTGCAGATTACGGCTCTCTTGATTATGGACGTAATTATGGTGTTATTTATGATACCAATGCTTGGACAGACGTATTACCACTCTGGGGTGCGGATACGATGGATCAAGAAGATAATTACATGTTAAGCCGTAACCGCAATTTACTCACCTATCGTAATAATAATGCTTTCGGTTACATTGACGGTTTAAGCTTCGCACTACAATATCAGGGTAAAAATGGTGAAAAAAATCTATCATCCGGTGATGAATTAACCGATAACGGTGATGGTTTTGGGTTATCGACTGCTTATGAGCTAGGCTATGGTATTTCCCTTGGTGGTGGTTACTCCTCATCTTCCCGCACACCAAAACAAAAAGATGCCACAACCAGTAGTGCGACAGGTAAACGCGCCGAAGCATGGAACGTAGGGGGGAAATTTGAATACGAAAACCTTTATCTCGCCGTCATGTATGGCCAAACGCTTAATATGAGTCGTTTTGGTAATGATGATATGGAATCAATAGCAAATAAAACTCAGAACCTTGAAGTCGTTGCCCTATATTCTTTTGACTTCGGTCTAACTCCATCAATTGGCTATAACTATTCCAAAGGTAAAAACTTAGGTAGCTTTGGGGATAAAGAATTAGTGAATTATATCGCCATCGGCTCAGCTTATGACTTTAATAAAAATCTAAGTGCTGTTATCGATTATAAAATCAACTTGTTAAACGATAATGATTTTACTGACCATTACAAAGTGAATACCGATAACGTGCTTGGCTTAGGGTTAGTGTATCAATTCTAATATTATCATCCCTAATTTAAAGTAAAGGCTTCCGCTATAAATGGATGCCTTTACTTTATAATAGTTCTAGGTATCAACTTACCTTGATAACAATTTTTCCAAATGCCCCCTGGTCGAGCAATTCAAGTGCCTCCGGCAGTTGGTCGAAATGGAATAATTTATCAATGACGGGTTTTAGTTTTATAGCATCAACAGCCCGAACTAAATCTTCAAGAGCTCGTCGATGACCTACGCCAATTCCTTGAATAGTTGGCGATTTTAATAGCAATAACATTCCTGATGCTGACGTATCGTCTGTGTCCATCATGCCTATCAAGGAGATTCGACCATGGGAAGCCACCGCACGGACAGAGTCTGCAAAATTCCTACCACCTACAGTATCAACGACATGATCAATTCCTCTCTCGTTCGTCAGGTGGTAAATGGCCTCAACCCAGTTTTCTTTGTTACGGTTAATAGCGTGATCAGCACCAAGGGCTAACGCAGCAGACAGCTTCTCATCACTCGATGAGGTGATAAATACTTCGGCTCCTACAGACTTCGCTATTTGAAGAGCAAAGAGAGCCACACCTCCTGTTCCTTGAATTAATACGGTTTCGCCAGCACGTAACCCACCTCGTTCAATCAGTGCAAACCAAGCAGTCAAACCTGAACAAACCAACGTACTCGCTTCGACATCGCTCAGCATCTTCGGAGCTTTAACCAACCACTCTTCATTCATCACAACATACTCAGCCAAAACACCCTGAAATGCATAACCTACTGTGTTGTAGCTCGGATTTTTAGCCGTATTTTTCAACTTCCCATCAATCCAATCTGTGTTAAAAGACGAGATAACTCGCTCCCCTGGACTGAAACGAGTCGTTCTTGGTCCGACACTGACAACAACACCGGCCATATCAGAACCCGGCGTGAAAGGCATTGGCATATTATTTCCCATATGACCTTCAATAATGACTTTATCGCGAAAGTTTAGTGAGACCGCATTGACTCGAACTAGAACTTCATTTGAACCGGGCTGTGGAATTTCGGTTTCCGAAAGTTTCAAATTTTGGCGTCCGATTTCGTTTAGCTCCCAGCGTTTCATTGTTTGTTTCATAGAAATTCCTAAGTAGTAATTAACTGATGAACAGAATTCTATCATTGCCTATTAGTTGATAATGGAGATACTATTTCTCCTTATTGATTCCATTTAGGTGACAATATGAAAGGTGAGATGAACAGTATTCCTATTTTTGTAACCGTCGCTGAGTCTTCTAATTTTTCTCAGGCTGCGGAAAAACTGTATGTCACACGCTCGGCGGTGGCAAAAACTATATCCCGCCTTGAAGAAAGGCTTGGTATAACTTTATTTAACCGTACTACCCGTAGCCAGAGCCTGACTGATGAAGGCTTGCTTTATTACGAATTCTGTCGCCGAGCGTTGAATGAAATAAAAATGGCAGAAGATATTTTGGAAGGTGGCAAGCTTCAGGTAAGCGGAAAGTTGAGGGTTTCTGTTCCGGTTTTACTCGGGCATCTCTGTATAGCACCATTATTGTCTGCGTTGGCAAAAGAACACCCGAAGTTAGAATTAGAAATTTCATTCAGCGATCGTCAGGTAGATTTGACTGAAGAAGGTTTTGACCTAGCTGTCAGGATCGGTGAACTACCAGACAGTAGTACCCTGATAGCACGACATCTGGCTTCTCACTCGATGATTTTCTGTGCTTCTCCCGGTTATTTTCAACAAGCAGGGGAGCCAATTTCATTAGAAGAATTGGCACAACATGAAGCCATTGCTTATGTCCGTTCAGGACGTATTCTGAAGTGGCAAGTTAAAAATGAAAGAGGGGAAAATATAGAAGTTAATCCGCCTAGCCGGCTTATGATGGACGATATGCAGGCGATAAAAGATATTGCGATAACGGGTGGTGGAATTGCTTGGTTACCTTACTGGCTTGTCCGTGAGCAGCTCGCCAGTGGCAGTTTGAAAGAAATATTAAAAGAGCACTCTTCAGCAAGCTGGCCTATATATGCTGTATGGTTGCGCACGCCCCGCCGTTCATTAAAAGTTAGGCTTGCTATCGATAAACTAATCAGTGAATTACCCAGTATGATAGACGTCATTGAAGCACAGATATAGTATTTGAGAGTACTCTATTGAAGTGCTTTTTAGATCCCTATAAATCTAAGAGTATCTATTTATAACCATTGTTACTTTTTTCATTTTAGTTCCATCTATAAGTATATTAATCAATAAAGTGACCATCACTTAACCAAAATAAAATGACCTATTCGTCACCTAAAAACAAAAAGGCACCAGTAAGCAACTGATGCCTTTGAATTTATCGACAACTAAAAACTGTTATCAACAATAACTAGTTTATTCCCACTCAATTGTCGCTGGTGGTTTACCGCTGATATCATAAACGACGCGGGAGATCCCATTGACTTCATTGATAATGCGGTTTGAAACGCGGCCTAGGAAATCATATGGTAAGTGCGCCCAATGAGCGGTCATAAAGTCGATAGTTTCTACTGCACGCAATGAAACTACCCAGTCGTATTTACGGCCATCACCCATGACGCCAACAGAGCGGACAGGTAAGAATACGGTAAACGCTTGGCTAACTTTATGATATAAATCCGCGTTGTGCAGTTCTTCAATAAAGATAGCATCTGCACGACGTAATAAGTCACAGTACTCTTTCTTCACTTCACCTAATACGCGAACCCCTAAACCTGGACCTGGGAATGGATGACGATACAGCATGTCGTACGGGAGGCCTAACTCGAGACCAATTTTACGGACTTCATCTTTAAACAATTCTTTTAATGGCTCAACCAAACCAAGTTTCATGTCATCCGGCAGACCACCGACGTTATGGTGAGACTTAATAACATGCGCTTTGCCAGTTGCTGATGCCGCTGACTCAATAACATCTGGGTAAATAGTCCCTTGAGCCAACCATTTGATATTAGGCAGCTTAGATGACTCTTCATCAAATACTTCGATAAATACATGACCAATTTTCTTACGTTTAACTTCTGGATCGCTGATCCCCGCTAATGCATTTAAGAAACGATCTTCCGCTTTAGCATGAATGATATTCAGGTCAAATTTACCTGCAAACATTTCCATCACTTGGTCTGCTTCATTTAAACGTAATAAACCGTTATCCACGAACACACAAGTTAAACGTTTACCAATTGCACGGTTTAATAGCAATGCCGTAACCGATGAGTCAACACCACCCGATAGCGCAAGCAGTACATGGTCATCACCAATTTGCTCTTTCAAGCGAGCAACTGTATCTTCGATGATTGCAGCAGGTGTCCACAGAGCTTCACATTGGCAAATATCTTTAACGAAACGCGTTAAAATATTTAGGCCTTGGTGAGTGTGAGTCACTTCTGGGTGGAACTGAACACCATAGAATTTCTTCTCTTCATTTGCCATGATGGCATATGGGCAGCTTGGCGTACTGGCAATAGTTTTAAAACTCGCAGGAATAGCGGTAACTTTATCACCATGGCTCATCCAGACATCAAGTACTGGTTTGCCAGCTTCGTTCATAGAGTCATGAATGTCACGGAATAATTCACACTGCTCAGTGATTTCAACATTGGCATAACCGAACTCACGTTCACCAGAGACTTCAACTGCGCCACCCAGTTGCATTGACATGGTTTGCATGCCATAACAAATACCTAATACAGGAACACCTGCATTAAATACGTAATCAGGAGCTCGTGGGCTATCTGATTCAGTCGTACTTTCTGGCCCACCAGAAAGAATGATACCGTTTGGATTAAATTCTCGAATTTGTTCTTCTGTAACGTCCCACGCCCAGAGTTCACAGTAAACGCCAATTTCACGGATACGACGGGCGATCAGCTGTGTATATTGCGAGCCGAAATCAAGAATAAGAATGCGATGTTTATGGATATTTGTTGTCATTTGAGGAGAATTCCAAAAATTCAAGTCAAAAATAAGAATCGGTGACGCAATCGAACGAATGCGCCACCCTGAGAAATTTTATCGATTATTGCCCCAAACGATAGTTTGGAGATTCTTTCGTGATAGTAACATCATGGACGTGGCTTTCTTGGATACCGGCTCCACTGATACGAACAAATTCTGCTTTTGTTCTCAATGCATCAATAGTATCACAACCTGTCAGCCCCATACAGGAGCGTAAGCCACCCATTTGTTGATGAATGATTTCTTTTAAGCGGCCTTTGTATGCTACGCGGCCTTCAATACCTTCTGGCACTAGTTTGTCTGCCGCATTATCAGATTGGAAGTAACGGTCTGACGAGCCTTTAGACATCGCACCAAGTGAGCCCATACCACGGTATGCTTTGTAAGTACGGCCTTGGAATAAAATAGTTTCTCCTGGAGACTCTTCAGTTCCTGCGAACATTGAGCCGACCATCACACACGCAGCGCCTGCCGCGATAGCTTTAGAGATATCGCCAGAGAAACGAATCCCACCATCCGCAATAACAGGAATACCCGTGCCTTTAAGGGCTTCTGCCGCTTCAGCGATAGCGGTAATTTGTGGTACACCCACGCCAGTGACGATACGCGTAGTACAGATAGAACCTGGGCCAATACCGACTTTAACGGCACTAACACCTGCATCAGCCAGTGCTTTCGCCCCTTCTGCTGTTGCGACGTTACCACCAATGATTTGTAGTTCAGGGTATTTTTGGCGAGTTTCACGAATACGTTGTAAAACGCCTTCAGAGTGCCCGTGTGATGAGTCGATAAGTAAAACATCAACACCTGCTGCGACCAGTGCATCAACGCGCTCTTCGTTACCGCCACCAGCACCTACTGCGGCACCAACACGTAAACGGCCTTGTTCATCTTTACACGCGTTTGGTTTACGTTCAGCTTTTTGGAAGTCTTTAACGGTGATCATGCCTAACAGGTGGAAATTATCGTCAATGACTAAGGCTTTTTCTACGCGTTTTTCGTGCATTTTTTGTAATACGATTTCGCGTGCTTCGCCTTCTTTCACGGTGACTAAACGTTCTTTTGGCGTCATCACCGCAGTAACAGGTTGGTCTAAGTCTGTGACGAAACGAACATCACGGCCCGTAATGATACCGACGAGTGAATTGTCTTTAGCAACAACCGGATAACCCGCGAAACCATTACGTTCAGCCATCTCTTGGACTTCACGAATGGTGGTATCAGGTGTTACGGTGACAGGATCAGTAACCACACCACTTTCATGTTTTTTCACGCGGCGAACTTCTTCAGCTTGGCGCTCAATAGACATATTTTTATGAATAAAGCCAATACCACCTTCTTGAGCAAGTGCGATAGCCAGATCAGATTCGGTGACGGTATCCATCGCTGCAGAGAGCATAGGAATGTTCAGGCGGATTTTTGCAGTCAGTTGAGTAGAGAGGTCTGCCGTATTTGGCAATACAGTTGAGTGTGCAGGGACGAGTAAAACATCGTCGAAAGTTAGAGCTTCTTTTTTAATGCGTAACATAGGCAATATCCCACCAGGCAGCGTTATGAAAGGGTTAAATATTGCCGCGGCATTATACACACCGTAATCGGTTGCTTCCAGCCTTTTTTTGAAAAAAAACTTGATAACTCCTATAGCTGCGTTAGTATCTAGCGATTAAGTCATTGTTTTAAAATTTGATCTGGCTCACATGTCGACTTCACAAAATAACGCAATTTACTCTGTTAGCAAGCTTAACCAATCGGTTCGAGAACTTCTCGATAGCCAAATGGGGCGTATTTGGTTAACAGCTGAAATTTCTAATTTTTCGCAGCCCAGCTCCGGTCATTGGTATCTAACCTTAAAAGATGATCGGGCTCAGGTTCGTGCGGCCATGTTTCGTGGACAAAATACACGGGTCAGCTTCCGTCCTCAGAATGGCCAACAGGTGTTAGTCAGAGCGACTGTCACCTTGTACGAACCGCGTGGCGACTACCAACTAATCATTGAAAGCATGCAGCCCGCCGGTGAAGGCTTACTGCAACAGCGTTTTGAGCTATTAAAACAAACACTAAGTGCCCAAGGTTTGTTTGATATTATTCATAAAAAAACGCTACCTAGCCCAGCTAAATCCGTCGGTATCATTACCTCTGCAACGGGTGCAGCCTTACATGATATTTTAAATATTTTACGTCGTCGCGACCCTTCCCTACCTATCATCATCTACCCAACGGCCGTTCAAGGTGAGATGGCACCAGCACAAATTGCTCGGATGATTGAGCTAGCAAATTTGCGTCAAGAATGTGATGTGTTAATCGTCGGTCGCGGAGGCGGTTCACTCGAAGATTTATGGGCATTTAATGAAGAAATCGTTGCTAGAGCGATTTTTGCCAGCCAATTGCCGATAATTAGTGCTGTGGGCCATGAAACTGATGTGACCATCGCCGACTATGTGGCGGACGTAAGAGCACCCACCCCATCTGCAGCCGCTGAACTTGTTAGTCGTAATCAATTAGAAATGCTCCGTCAGCTAAAATCAGCACAGCAACACCTTGAAATGGCAATGGATTATTATATTGCAGGACAACAGCAAAGGTTCGCACGCTTGCATCACCGCCTACAACAACAACACCCGCAATTACGTTTAGCACGGCAACATAATCAACTTAATTTATTGCAACAAAAACTGGCGCAGTCGATGACTCGACAACTACAAAATTCAACGGTTAAATTCGAAAAAGTTAATCGTCGTTTACTGCAAAATGATTTGCGCCCTCAATTGCAAAAACAGCAGCGACAGTTGCAGCAGACACAGTATCATTTGCAGAATATGGTCACGAGTTTGGTTAATAGTTACCGCCAACGTTTTGCCGTGGCTTGTTCAAAAATGGAAGCGGTTAGCCCATTAGCTACCCTAGCTCGCGGGTTTAGTATCAGTGAAACCGCTAAAGGCACTGTGTTGAAAAAAACCAGCCAAGTGAAAGTCGGCCAGCAATTGAAAACACGCCTGAATGATGGCTGGGTTGAAAGCCAAGTCACCCGCATTGAGAAGGTTAAAGCCAAAAGAGTATCGAAATAATGATTTTATCCACTTATCTCGATAAAAATAACGAGATAAGTGGTGTTACATTTATATGTTGATTAGAAACGCACCTGTCCGCCAATCATATAAGTACGCCCTCTAGCTGTTGCATTATTTTTACCGCGTTCTTCCATAATAGCGGTAGAATTTGCACGATTTAGTGCATCCGAATAATTTTTATTCGTGATATTATTAACCGTCATCATCAATTTAAAGTTTTTATTAACTTCATAGTCTGTATATAAATCAATGATTGTAGGTTGTTTTTCATACTTATCTTTTAGTGCATTTCCATCATTATCAACGACAGACTCTACACCAATTCGTTTTGAAGGGCCGGTCCATGTAATAGTTGTACCTACGGTTAATTTTTCATCCAATAGACGCACACCTGAATCCAAGGTCACATAATAATCAGGAAGCTCAGTGAAATCTCCCGCACTAAAATCAGCAACCTTAGCTATGGAGTTAGGTTGATCCCCAGTTTCTTTGGTATAGGATAATGTTGAATAAACTATACCTGCATCATAATTAGCCTGTAATTCATAGCCACGAAGATTAACATCATGAGGCTCATTGACATACATATAGCTTTTACGCATAAATTCTGGGAATTCTTTGTCCCATACATCATCATTCATTAAACACCAAGCAAGTTCAGCATTTGATCTTGGGCGACAAAGTAAATAAGGCTTACTCGTAATATAGTCTTTAATTTTTGTATGGAACCATAATGCCTTCATATTAAATTGGTCACCTTCAAAAATTAAATCCGGTTTAAAGCTATTAAAACCAACTTGCCATGTCTGTGATTTCTCTTCTTTTAAGAATGGGTTCATTGAATTACCACCTTCTTGAGAATAAAAAACTTCTTGCGTATTCGGCGCTCTCATTGAATGCGCATAACTGACAAATGGCTGGAATTCAGGAATAATTTCTGCTGATAATAAAACTCCGGGGTTAAAACCATTACCCCGTAAATTTAAAGTTGCAGCTTCCTGTGGAAAACAAAAATCTTGATCACCACATGCAGGTTTAAAACCTTTTAAGTGATAATTCATATAATTCAAATCAAAAATTGCTGTATAGATCCCATACTTGGCTTCCAATTGTGTATATGCGCTCGCAAGATCTAACGACCCACTTGGCGAGAATGGATTATAATTCAACGTATCTTGGTCAATAACAGAACTAACCTCTCGCTCATACTTCGTTTTAGATAACTTAGAACCTATTTTCCATTCAAAATCAATATCACCATAGGAAAACCGGCTTGTATTAGAAAGATTAAGACCATCGCCAATATTTTTGGATTTGCCTTGCCTTAATGCCCAACCTAATGAGTCACCTTCAAATTGTTGGTCATTTTTTCCATGACTCGCTAAAACCTCAACATCAATTAATTCATTTAACGGCGTATATTTATATTTAATATAATAGTCTTCACTATTAATCTTTCTTCGCGTGAGCTTATTTTGTAAAAAACGACTACTGAATTCTAATTCATGGCTGTCATTAGGTTTATATTTCAATTTAGCTAATTGCGATTGCGGCTTTTGTTTGAAAGTGGAGTCGGTGGCAAATTCATCACTATCAAACCCATCACCATTTTTATAACTACCAGGAATATTATGGCCGCTAACCGCAATTAAACCGCCAAAATAGCCATCATCCTGCAATAATGTCTTTCCTGCGACCGCTACCATTCCATTATAACCGAGACCATTATCTCCCCAGCTAGCTTTACTACGCAGCCCATATACATTATCTTTAAAAATCACATCATCAATACCGATAGTACGAAAATTTGCACTCCCTGCTAAAGCGTTAACACTATTGCCTCCATTTAATTGCCCTTTCTCTACTTCAACTTCAACAATAAAATTTGGGTCAATTAAAGCGCCAAAATCATTATTTGGCTGTTGTCCATGTGTATATTGACTTGGGGAAATTCCATAATAACTTTGCGTGACACCATCCACCATCATATTCACGCGACCAAAACCACTCAACCCGCGAATATTGACATTAACGGTACCTTGGCTGACATCCATTTGAGTATAGGTTCCGGGCATGGTACGAATAATTTTATCCATTGATTGCAATTTATTTTCCGTACCCACCGCGCTATAAGCACCCGGTTTTTCCAATGCTTTGACTAATGGCGTTTGTTTCTGCGCACCTGAGACTTTTAATTGGCTAAAATTAACCACACCTTCTTTCTGCTTATTCTGCTGCTGCGTATTTTCAGCCAAAGCAATCCCTTGGGAGCTAGTGGCAATAATGCTAGCAACCATAATTATTGTTTTATTATTCATTAAACCATTCCTGTAAACGTACTGTGTGTCATACGCTCACACCGCTAGCACAGGCCAAATAAAACCTGTGAAGAGGCTCAGCAACAATGTCATTAATATTGTTGCTGGCCTGAAATCACCTAAATTTTATAGGTTAATTATTATTTTAAATATGGAAAATATTTATCTTTATTTTCAAGCATGAGAATAAAACTATATTCTTGAGCGATATCATCTAGAGCATTAAAACGCCCTGATTTACCACCATGCCCTGCATTCATATTAGTTTCTAATAATAATAATGAATTGCCTTGTTTAATATCCCGCAATTTAGCCACCCATTTTGCTGGTTCCCAATATTGAACTTGAGAGTCATGTAACCCAGTAGTCACTAAAATATGTGGGTAATGTTGTGCTTTGATATTGTCATAAGGGCTATACGCTTTAATTCGCCAGTAATCTTCTTCATTTTCAGGGTTACCCCACTCATCGTATTCCCCGGTGGTCAGAGGGATTGATGGGTCTAACATTGTGGTTACCACATCAACAAATGGAACAGCGGAAACAACGCCCTCGTATAAATCAGGCGCCATATTCACAACCGCGCCCATTAATAAGCCACCCGCACTGCCCCCCATGGCATACACATGTCCTGCTTTACCATAACCTTCTGATAATAACCCTTTGGTTGCATCAATAAAGTCAGTAAAGGTATTCATCTTGTGGATTGTTTTACCTTGTATGTACCAATTTTTACCTAAGTCACCACCACCACGAATATGTGCGATCGCATAAACAAAGCCGCGATCCAGTAAAGACAAACGAGATGAACTAAATGAAGGGTCAATGCCATATCCATAAGCGCCATAACCATAGACTAACAATGGGTTTTGGCCATGTTTGAAAAGATCTTTACGGTAAACCAATGAAACCGGGACTTTTACCCCATCTTGTGCAGTAACCCAAATACGCTCACTTTGGTAATTTTGCTTATTAAAGTCTTTAACTTCTTCTTGTTTTAACAGCTGCTTTTCTTGAGTCAGCATATTAATTTCATATACTGAAGACGGGGTGGTCATTGATGAGTAACCGTAGCGTAGTTTATCCGTATCTGGCTCAGGGTTATTTCCGATCCACGCCATGTATGTCGGGTCATCAAAGCTCACTTGGTTTTCTTTATGCGTTAACCAACTGATTTGGCGAATATTCACTAAACCATTTTGGCGTTCTTCCACAACTAACCAATTATTAAATAAAGCAAAACCTTCAAGATCAACCCCATCACGCGGCGCAATAAAGCTTACCCATGGTGCTGAAATATTGTCTGCAATATATAAACCAAATAATGGATGCTGGTGATTAGAACGAATATAGAATTTACCGTTGAAATGGTCAGGATAGTACTCAACCCCCGTTTGACGTGGTTTTAAAATTTTAACGTCATTTTGTGGCTGATTGGCATCAATTAAGCGGTACTCAGAGGTTTCAGTACTCGTGATACCCATTAAAATAAAATCTTTTGAAGTCGATTTCGCTAAACTAACGTAAAAAGTATCATCCTTTTCTTCATACACCAGTTTGTCTTGCGTTTGCTGTGTACCATATTGATGTTTAACCACCTGATAAGGTAGTAATGTTTGCTTATCCTTATTCACATAGAATAGCGTTTGGTTGTCATTAGCCCAGACAATATTACCTGAAGTATTGGTTAATACATTTTCCTGCCACTTGCTCTCATCAATTTTGCGAAATGACACTGCAAATTCATTACGTCCTTGGCGATCTTCAGCAATCGCTAGCGTGGTATTATCTGGCGAAATCGCTAACGCTCCCATACGATAATATTCAGAGCCTTCCGCTCGTTCATTACCATCAACTAATACAACCCATTCATCTTGGCTATTTACAGGGCGTCTTTCATAGATAGAATAATTTTTACCTGCGACAACTCGTGAACGATAGGTATAACCATTATAATTATAGGGAACTGATTCATCGTCCTGCTTCATACGAGAAAACAATTCATCGTAAATTTCTTTTTTTAACGATTCACCTTTTGCAAGTTTTTGCTGCGTATAATTATTCTCTTGCGTTAAATATTCGATAATTTCTGGAGACTCGCGTTGATCATCTCTTAACCAATAATAGTTATCTACACGGGCATCTCCGTGAATGGTGATGGTATAAGGTTGTTTTTTGGCTATTGGTGCTGACATTCTATCCTCCGCAGCACTGGTTGCTGCATATAAACCAAGTAAAGTAATAAAACAAAACTCAGTGAGTTTATTACGCATAATTTATCCAATCTATTTTTCATTAAGAGTAAAATCAATAGGTATCCTGACAGTTACTCGTCCATTGATTAAAATTTCAGCTGGGGGTTCAGGTAAAGGTGCTGCTCTCGATAGCACCTGCAATGCTTCTCTATCCAAAGATCGTGTTCCTGATGAACTTACTAGGTCACTACCAAGCAAAAAACCTTGTGGATCAACCGTAAATGTTACTGTTGATTGACCGACTCGCCCCCGCCTTACGGCGTCTTCAGGGAATCGCTTGTATTTATTTAGTTTCCCCAATACTTGTGCTTCCCATAGCCTTTTCGCGTTATCTATCGATTGTGACTGACTATTAAATTCTGCGGCAATTTTCTGAGTTTGTAATGGTGCTGCTGCATCACTGGTGACAGGGGCATCATTGGCTTTTGAATCAGTCGCTTGTTTTTGTTCAACTACCTGCTTTTCACGCTTTTGTTTTTTGACTTCAGCTGTTTGTTTTGGACTCACCGCTTTAGCAACTTGCACCTCTGCCTGCTCATTGATGGTTAATGGTGGGATAATTTTCTCTTCTGATGGTGCTTCATGAGCCTGGCTCGCCACCGATAACTCTTGTAGTTGACCAATGTTAGCTTCTGTCAATTGTTCGGCTTGCGATTCAATTGAAATTTCCATTACCACTGATGGCGGAGGCAATAACTCTTCCCATTGTTGATTGTGAGTTACCCATATATATAACCCAACAACCCCAATATGAAGAGCAATTGCCAATATGAAGCCCCCACTCATCTTCGTTGTTCGCTTCAAATACTCATTTTCAAATGTTGTTATACTCATTTTTATCTTACGTACTTACGTATTCATATATAAATGCAAATGATAATTAATAACAAATGAAAATGGAAATCATTTCTTGCTGAAAATAAAGATTACTTCACAAAATTAACTTTTTTGAAATCATTAACTTGCTATTACTTAGTCATCATTTAGGCGTGTACCACACAAAATCAGCATGTAAATGGTCTATTTCTTCACCTCTTTCTGAAATAATTAATACTTTTACGGGTTCTTCGGGGGCGAGGTCTTGCACATGTAAAGGCACACCAATTGCTCTTGTTGCATGATAGCCACCTGCGAATAGGAGCGCGGGTGTAGGTCCATTTAATAACGACTCTGCCATACGGCGGTCACGCAACTGCTGTATAACGGTCATTTTTGCCACTTGTTCCGCTGTCAGTTCCCCACCATGAGAACTTTCAATCGTTTTACTGATAAGTTCTTGAACAATGGGTTGTGCTGAATGTTGCCCCGTTACTGATGACGGTTTAGCGTAGGCGGCAAGCACCTCTTCTTTATCTAGGTTTGCAGACAGTAGCGGATAAGGCGAACTCAGCAAATGGCGGATTAAAGCCCCGTATTGCTCCCAAGGCCAACCGCTATTCCAATTTAAAGCGGACTGTAGCTTTTCGTCACGAATATAAGGGTTATTTTGCATCTGCGCCTGTACACGGTTCACACTATTTTGCTGCGATGGTGTCAGCATTTCGAGTAGAACCGCGCCTTGAGGTCGTATTTTCGGCATTTCTTGTGCAAGCCATTGCTCAATTTGGTGGTGATAATGGTTATCATGTTTTTCTCCGACAATGACACGTGGAGATTGAGCAAGCTGCTCGACTAATTGCTGAGGTGTTAAAGACTTACCTGTTGCTAAGTCAATAATTTGGTTGCTTACTGTTAGTTGGCTATCTAATTGTACGATTGTCGGTTCAATTTTTTGTGTACAACCGATAAGGAAAAATAACCCAACCATTAAAGTGGCTATTCGAGAGGTCAATCTAATTGAAATCATTATGCTTTCCATCTTATGTCGTCAAGCTCACAAGATACAGATAATGAGAATCATTTTCAATAAAAAAGGCTCCTATAAAATCATAGAAACCTTTAACACAAATTAATTAATATTAACGGTTAGAGTGGATTGGTTTGAGCTTCAACCACTGCTAATGCCACCATATTCACGATACGGCGTACCGACGCAATTGGTGTCAAAATATGTACCGGTTTCGCAACACCCATCAATACCGGCCCGACAGTCACGCCATCAGAGCTTGTCACGCGCAGTAAGTTATAACTAATACGTGCAGCTTCCATATTTGGCATAATTAATAAATTTGCTGAACCTTTCAGTGGGCTATCAGGCATCACATCTTTACGGATAGATTCAATTAATGCGGCATCCGCATGCATTTCACCATCAATTTCAAGATGAGGGTCACGCGCTTTGATCATCGAGAGCGTATCACGCATTTTTTGTGCTGATGCGCAATCTGAAGAACCAAAGCTAGAACGCGATAACAGAGCCACTTTTGGCTCAATACCGAAGCGTCTTACTGTATCAGCAGCCATTAACGTGATTTCGGTTAATTCTTCCGGTGAAGGGTCTTCATTAACATAAGTATCTGCGATAAACGTATTGCCCGTTGGTAATAACAATGCATTCATTGCACCTGCAGCATGAACACCCTCGCGGAAACCGAATAAATCTTTAACAACTTCATAATGTTCGCCATAACTGCCAACGGTACCACAAATCATCCCGTCAGCTTCGCCACGTAACACCATGATCCCACCAATTAAGGTTGGGTTATTAATCACTGCACGACGCGCCATTTCTTGTGAAACACCACGACGTTTCATGATTTGGTAGTATTCTTGCCAATATTCTTTATAACGCGGGTCGTTTTCGTTATTGACCACTTCAAAATCTTTGCCTAACTCAATGTGTAGGCCAAGTTTTTGAATACGCATTTCAATTACACTTGGGCGCCCAACCAAGATTGGGAAAGCCAAACCTAAAGAAACCAGCTCTTGTGTAGCATGTAATACACGCTCTTCTTCCCCTTCTGCTAAAACAATGCGTTTTTTCGCAGTCTTAGCTTGAGAGAAGATAGGTTTCATGAATAAATTTGTCTTATAAACAAACTGATTTAATTTTTCGATATAGACATCGAAGTCTTCAATTGGACGCGTTGCTACCCCTGAGTCCATTGCTGCTTTTGCCACAGCAGGTGCAATTTTAACAATCAAACGTGGGTCAAATGGCTTCGGAATAATGTATTCAGGGCCAAAGAATAAATCTTGGTTGCCATAGGCTGAAGCCACTTCTTCGCTTTGCTCAGCCAATGCAAGATCTGCAATGGCATACACACAAGCCAGTTTCATTTCTTCATTAATCGTTGTTGCGCCAACATCCAACGCACCACGGAAAATGAATGGGAAACACAACACGTTATTAACCTGATTTGGGTAATCAGAGCGGCCAGTACAAATGATGGCATCAGGACGAACTTCTTTCGCCAATGGTGGCAAAATTTCGGGTTCAGGATTGGCCAGTGCTAAGATTAGCGGATCTTTTGCCATGGTTTTCACCATTTCCGGCGTTAAAAGACGTGGACCTGAACAACCTAAGAAAATATCTGCATTAGGAATAGCATCTGCCAAAGTACGCTGACCGTTATCTTCAATGGCATACGCAGCTTTGGTGACATCCATGCGTTCATCACGGCCTTTATAAATAACCCCTTTTGAATCACAGACGGTGATATGTTCGCGTTTCAACCCCAACGCGACGAGTAAATTCATACAAGCGATTGATGCTGCGCCAGCGCCAGAAACTACAAGGCGGACATCACCAATTTCTTTTTTTACAATGCGTAATCCATTGATAACAGCAGCAGTACAAATGATAGCGGTTCCGTGTTGGTCATCATGGAACACAGGGATTTTCATCCGCTCACGGAGCTTTTGTTCAATATAAAAGCATTCTGGTGCTTTGATATCTTCCAAGTTAATACCACCAAAAGTCGGCTCAAGAGACGCAATGATATCAACTAATTTGTCTGGATCTGTTTCATCAACTTCAATATCAAAGACATCAACACCAGAAAACTTTTTAAATAGTACACCTTTTCCTTCCATGACTGGTTTACCAGCCAAGGCACCAATATTACCTAACCCAAGGACGGCAGTACCATTAGAGACAACCCCGACAAGGTTACCTTTAGCTGTGTAACGATAAGCTTTAAGTGGGTCATCTGCAATTTCTAGACATGGCACTGCAACACCTGGTGAGTATGCTAATGCGAGATCTCTCTGGGTTGTTAGTGGTTTAGTTGGGGTAACCGTAATTTTCCCAGGATGTGGAAACTCATGAAAATCAAGAGCACTTTGTTTTAATTTGTCATCCATCGTCAAGTCCTTTCAAAAGAAGTAAGGTAAGAGCGATAACAGTATAAACACATCTCACTAGCAAATCATGATCATACTGGCAATTTCCAGAAAAATCTTTCAGTTACAATAGAGTTAGGTCACTGCCTGAGTAAAACATAATCGCCTTGGTTATGTTGTTTATATCGCAACCTCGCTTTAATTTTAAAAGATACAACTAAAAATAATTTATTATTAATTTTATGAGGTTAATATATATAAATAATTAATTGCATAATAATACAATATAATTCCACCTTAAATATGTTCATCTGTTTAACTTTAATTTAAATATTAGATATGATTTTCCCGATTTTAATGTATTATCACCAAGCACCATATTATTAGTATGGAACTATAAAATATTAAGTAAACGATTAATATAAATCTCACTTCTCCATACTGCTGATTATATAATTATTAAAACCCCAATTAAATATAATAAACGTACCGAAATTAAATTGTCTATTTTATAGGAAATACCTAACTAGACGTTGGCATTTGAGACATAAAAAGGAACCCTCTATGTCTAAATATACAGTAATGATTATTGACGAGCACCCTATTATACGCTTGGGATTGCGGCAGCTCATCAATACCGATACACACTTTATTATCACAGCAGAGTGCGCTTGTTGCTACGAAGCTCTAAGTATGGCAAGGCAGTTAAAACCTAACCTAATTATTATAGATATTAATATTCAAGGTATTAAAACATTTGAAACTATACGTTTACTTCGTAAACACTGCAATGATAGCTACTTATTAGTGTTATCTGCCTCGACGATTAAAACAGATATATATGGTGCTATTGACGCGGGAGCACAAGGTTATTTATTAAAAAATAGTGAGCTTGATATGCTATTCTACAGTATGAAAAAAGCCTCTAAAGGGCAATTAGTTTTTAGTGAAAAAATTTATCAACATCTTATTTCACGTCATCATTATAATGACCCGCTATCCGCATTGACAAAACGAGAGTCTGAAATTTTGCATGAAATGGCTGTAGGTTTAAAAAATCGTGAAATATCTAACTTACTTTTTATTTCTGAGGAAACCGTTAAAGTTCACATTCGAAATATTCTTAAAAAATTACGCGTTCGATCTCGTCTTGAAGCTAGCTTAATTTATATGCGTTCAAGATAATTTATTTTTAATATATTAATTATCTGAGCTAAATTACATTTAATGTCATTATAAGGTTATTATATATTTCTCACATTTGGGCTAGATCCCAAGTGAGTTTTGCCGCATTATGTAAGGATTATCGCTAGTTTTTTGAGGAAAATCATATGCCCAATACACCTAACTCTCCTTATATTATGTACGGAATTAAAAACTGTGACACCATTAAAAAAGCACGCCGTTACTTAGAAGACAATGGAGTTAACTATCAATTTCATGATTATCGTGTTGATGGTATTAGCGATGAACTACTTTCTACCTTTATGGAACATATTGATTGGGAAGTATTAGTCAATAAACGAGGAACAACTTGGCGAAAACTGACTGATGATGAAAAAAATGCAGTTATTGACGCTGACAGTGCTAAAAAAGTGCTAATTGCAGAGCCTGCCATGATCAAAAGACCCATACTTGTTTCTCCAGATAACCGATACTTAGTTGGGTTTAACGCTAATGACTACCAAAGCTTCATTCGATAATCAGGTGGATTTAATGGATTGTCCCGTTATTCAACTAGCCAAAGAACTGATTGCACGCCCTTCTATCAGCCCCGATGACCAAGGCTGCCAAGCAATACTTACCGAGCGCTTAAACCAACTTGGTTTTACCATTGAACCAATGCATTTTGGTAGCACATTAAATTTTTGGGCACACCGAGGCACTCAAGGGCCAACCCTCGCATTTGCAGGTCATACCGATGTTGTACCCGCAGGCAATAGCGAAAATTGGCAAACTCCTCCGTTTAACCCAACAATTATTAATCAACATTTATATGGCCGTGGTGCTGCTGATATGAAAGGTTCTGTCGCAGCAATGGTTGTCGCAGCAGAGCGCTTTGTCGAAAAACACCCTCTCCACCAAGGACGCTTGGCCTTTTTAATCACCTCAGATGAAGAAGCTGATGCATTAGATGGCACGGTTAAAGTTGTAGAAACATTAATGGCACGTAATGAGCGCGTTGATTACTGTTTAGTCGGTGAGCCATCAAGCCAATCTCATTTAGGCGACATCATAAAAAATGGGCGTAGAGGCTCTATTACAGCAAATTTGACTATTTTAGGAACACAGGGGCATGTCGCTTATCCACATCTAGCTGACAACCCGGTGCACCGTGCAACCGCTTTTTTGCGAGAGCTCACTTCAACTATCTGGGATAACGGCAACGAATTTTTCCCTGCCACCACCATGCAAATTGCCAATATTCATGCGGGTACTGGGGCAAGTAATGTGATCCCCGGTGAGTTATTTGTTCAATTTAATTTTCGTTTCAGCACAGAATTGACCGACACACAAATACGTGACAGGGTCACTAGTATGTTAGACCGCCATGGTCTGGCATATAAAATAGAATGGTCATTATCTGGTCAGCCATTTTTGACTGAAAAACAAGAACTTGTCACTGCAACTTTGCAAGCAATCCATGAATTGACGGGTCTTAACGCTGAGCTATCTACCAGTGGTGGAACATCAGATGGTCGTTTTATCGCCCAAATGGGTACTCAAGTGATTGAGCTTGGCCCATTGAATGCCACTATACATAAAGTTGATGAATGCGTTAGTGTCAAAGACTTGCAACAACTTGCCTTAATTTATGAGCGAGTCATGGAGCTATTGTTATTATGATTACCATCGCAATGCTAACAGGCCGTTCCACGGACCATTTAGTGACACTTGGTGGCCCTCATCGCCTACAATTTAATGCCACCAAGGCATTTTTAGCCATGCAACAAGCTGCAGTAAAAGCGGGCTTCAAGTTACAATCAGCAAGTGCATTTCGTGATTTTTCACGTCAACAGTTAATTTGGAATGAAAAATTCACCGGTCTTCGCCCTGTTCTTGATGCACAAAGCCAACCTTTAGATATTACAACGCTTTCAGAAGGTGAGCTGTGTGAAGCTATTTTACATTGGTCTGCATTACCAGGAGCAAGCCGTCATCATTGGGGAACCGAAATAGATGTTTATGACCCATTACGGATCCCAGCAGGGCAAACTTTACAATTAGAGCCTTGGGAATATGAAACTGGCGGCTATTTTGCTGAACTAAACCACTGGCTGACGGATAACATGGCGACATTTGATTTTTATCGTCCCTTCACGGCAAAAAATGCAGGGGTTGCCGATGAACCTTGGCATATTAGTTACTGGCCGCTGTCCCATGAAGCTGAACAGCTTTTAACGCCAGAAGTCATTAAGCAAGTTCTCAAGCAAGAAGATATTTGCGGGAAAAATTGGTTAAACACTAACTTAGATTATGTATTTGAACGCTATATTAGGGTTCCTGAATAATTTCTAAGCTAACAAAACAATTTCTATAACGCCAACGCCTCATAGGTGATGCGACATCATTTATGGGGCTTCTTTATTTTGTTTGGAAATTTGTTCATCAACAACTGGAAGTCGATACATAAAAATAAGCAGCCAACACAACAGTACCAATAAACCTATTTTTAACCATATATAACTAACAACCCAGATTGATAGTGAAAAAGTAAGTATTATCAATATAATTGCTTTTGGCTTTGCCCCTTTCGGTAGCCCTTTATGCTTTTGCCAGTGACGAATATACCCCCCAAACCAAGAGCGATATAATAACCAATGATGAAAACGTGGAGATGAACGAGAAAAGCACCATGCCGCCAATAATAAGAAAGGCGTGGTAGGCAAAACGGGAAGAACGACGCCAGCAAAAGCCAGCACAACGGCTAACCATCCAATAGCAATGAGGAACAATTTTTTCAAAATTCCCCCTCCTCCCGAATAAATAAATTAAATGGTAAAAACCGCATAAAATCTGTGGTAACTCATAATAATATCAATGGTATACTCTAATGGTAAACAAGCTTAATGAAAAGTCGCTTTTGCCTGTTGATGCGATTATTATTCCTTTGTTCTACTACGAAAAGAGCGCTAATAGCCCCAGTCATGACTTGCTAAGCCTGAGAAAATGACAGGAGCCTAAACTTAAGACTATTAGGAAGCCCCATGAATCATTACTCTTTTTTTATGAAGGCCGGAAAAGTTATTGCTATCGTTACACCAAATGAACAAGAGACTCAAAAGCTAATTGCTGCCGGATATGGAAAGCAATTTGAAGAAGTTGACGCCGTTTCAACAGAAAAAGCGCTTGAACGCTTTGCTGATATTCGTGGTGAAGAGGTTAAAAATATCTACGCACTTACAGGCTCTGATATTTTGCTTGGTATTGCTGGTGCATTTGCCATGGTATTTAAATAAACAATAAACTCTGTAGGTGTATTTTCTGTAGTTATCTCTGAAAAAACATACTGCTTCATACAAAGTGTAAATGGTACTCTAACGGTATAAATTTTAAATAATTTAAAATCAACATTTAGCTTTTACCCAATTTCATAGAGGTAATGTATGCAATGGTTAGCCGACTACTGGTGGATAATTTTACTCTTATTGGTAGGTCTTATCTGGAATTCAGTCAAAGAAATGATGAAATTGGACCCCAAAAAGTTTTTAGATGGCAAGCCAGAAATCCCTCCACATCAAGATAATAACCACCTTTGGGATGATGAAGACGATTGGCCTAAAGACAAGAAGAAATAACCTTTTGCTTTATTTCAGCTAAAAGCGCTGGTTGGTATAGTTTTACCTGTATACCAACCTCTTTCCTTACTCGTTGTAACCATTGCTTTTGCCCTGTTATACCAATATCCGCACAAATCTGTGCGATAGGCTCACATGACACAAAGTGCCGTCTGAGGATCGCAAGCCCGGTTGTTTCTTCCCTTAATAAACGCATAATCGCACTTTGACTCGCAGAAATAGGACGTTTAAACTCACTAAAACCGATCAGTTCTATCCAATCATCAGCGGTTAATTGCTGCTGCTCACTGGTTTCTAAAGCAAACTCAGACAGATCATTTCGCCAATAAATATCGCGTTTTAATTGCATTTCCCCTTGTTGACAAAGTAGGCTTGCCCGATCTGATAGCGGTAATATCGCCATTGCCGTGAAACAGCCACTACTCGCTTCTTTGTGCGAACCTATTCGTATTAACCGAAAGCCCGCTTTTTGCCAAAATGCGACTAGGTCCGGTGTTAATCCAAAACTAACAGATAAAAAATCTAACCCATGCTCTATAGCAATTGCTTTCTGTTTTTCTAAAAGCGTCAAACCAATTTGGCGCCTACGGTGGTTCGCATCAACGGCAATACGCATCACTCGGCGAGATAGCCATTGTGCTGCAATAGGGAAATAACTATGAGCTGCTAAAGATTGGACAACTAAATTTCCTCTTGGTCGACGAAGCCCAGCCCATATTTGCCAGCTCAATGATTCGGCCAATTGACCTTCATCTACCATCCATAATGCACCTAAATAGGCGCAATCATGAGACTCAGTTTTTGCCACCATAAAATGTTGCTGTTGGGCATCCAATAGTCGTCGTAAATCTAATGGTGACGTTCGATAATGTGCACTCATCAATAAGCCATAAAACGCTTTTAATTGCTCATTATTTTCCGCTAATGATGCCTGGGTTAACGCTTTATATTCAATATTTCCAGCAAGAACCGTTTGAGTGGCTGGTTCTTGCAGCAATAAAGCCTCGTTGACCCATAATTCTAAAGGATCATTGGCCGCATAACGCATTGGGTTATCAAGTTGCAGTAAAGTGAAATGGGCTAAACTTGCACAGAACTTTAGCGTAAATCCACGCCCTGTTCCTTCATAGCCATCGACTGTCGTGGTTAATAAAACTCGAGGGAAATACCCCACGAGTTCTCGTAAAATATAATTAGGGATTGCAGAAGCTTCATCGATGATCAGCCAATCTGCTGTTATATTTTCATTACTACGGCAGTAAGCGAGTAAGCTATCTGGGGACCAAAAATTAATCTTTTGACCTGCATGCCGGCTTAAGACTTCTGTCGCCACTTTTGCAGGAGCACAACACCAACACTCCCCCACAACATGTTGTATTAACATCCCTGCTATTGCCGATTTACCGCGCCCTCTCGGCGCTATCAAACCCCAAACTCCATGTTCTGCTCTTAATAATCGACTAATTATTTGCTGCTGCTGTTCTGTTGGCTGGCCTGTCGGTGCTTGCCATAATGGTTTGTTTTTTAGTAATGAAAAATCAGGCTCATTCCCTTGTTTATAAAATAAAATATCGGGAGATGTGTGGAAAGTTCGCTGCAAGTGATGTACAAAATTCGGTGTCGAAATGAGCCCCAATTGTTCATTCCAGCGCAGGCTGTCTAGATCGGTATTTGTCGCCCACTCTTTTTGAGGCGCCGTACATAAAACTAACAAGCTCCCTGCTTTTAATGTGCCAGCAAGCATGGCTAGTGCTTCACTATGAAACCCTTTACGTACATCAAAAATGCCATGTAAAAATTCACGACCCAATAATAGATGTGCATTTTCAGGGGAAACCCCTTGCGGTAAGTTTGATGAAATCGTTAACCAATCGCCATCAATAGCAACTTGAAGTTGTTTGAGTTGTTGTTCTACCCATGCATCGTCGCCAGAAAGAACCATAAGACGACGCATACCAACTATATGCAGTTGTTCTATAATGACAGTAAGTAATTTCACCATCGTAATACTATGATTTACCAATTAATAGTGACAAAATCCCAGCAGCGATTAAGGGCCCTACCGGTACACCACGGAATAAAGCAACGCCAATGACGGTTCCAACCAGTAAGCCTGCAACCGTAGATGGTTGATGGGACATTAATGTGACGCCTCGGCTACCCAACCAAGAAACTGCGATCCCAATAACAATTGCCAGAATCGATTTCCAATTCAAAAATGAGCTTAATACCTCATTAGCCGTTATTTTACCACTCGCAATTGGCGCCATAACACCGATTGTTAAGATAAGTATCCCAATGGTTAAGCCATATTTTTCAATCCATGGAAAATAATTATTTAATGGTGTTATTCTGACCACCAATAAAAATAGCATCGCAAGGGTGACGGTCATATTATGACTAATGATACCTAACCCGGCTAAGACCAGTAAAATGATTAATGTTGGATCAACATGACTCATAGATTTGTCCCTGTAAAACGCACAATTATAATTTATTAGCAGCAACTAGGCTGATTTAAAAACATGTTATTGGCTCATCATCAAAGAAGCAAATATTAACGCCAACTCTTTTTATTTTTATGGCGACGATATTTTTATATTAATAAAAAACCTTACTATCTCCACACAATTAATTAACTAAAGTGCGACATTTTAGCTGTTCTTTATTATCTCTATAATACTTCTCGAAAGATGGCATCTCAGCATATTTCACGGCAACAAGCTTAATTGTATAAAAATTAGCATGTTAATGCAGATAATACCCACCCCTGAAAAAACTTAAGCTAAATATTCGGAATATTCATCACTGTTTATTTTTTTATTTCTACGTTTTTCTTATATTTATCATTATAAAAACCAACTTGTGGTGCCTTTTGCTGAAGATAGTCCTAAATACCTTTACAACCAGACAATTCATCTCAATTGCGTATAATAAGCAAAGACAATTAATACAGAAAAATCATAACTTAGCATTATTTATAATTTTAATGATTTGAATGGTTGTGCGACGCTCTGCATAAGCACAATTATTAGGATTAAGAATATGAACCAATCTTTATCGCCCTATTCAAACGCGCGCTTTATTGCTATTCGCTTAATCCCTGGCGAAGACGCACTTTTAACATTAAGACATAAAATTGAGCAGCATGGCCTACAAGCTGCATTCATTGCTAGCAGTGTCGGTAGCTTAACTGACGTTGCACTACGTTTTGCAGGCCAAGAAGATACCTTTCACACAACAGGTAAATTTGAAATTGTTTCATTAATTGGCACTTTAGATGCCAAAGGCGAACACCTGCATTTAGCTGTCTCTGATGAGCAAGGGCAAGTCCTCGGTGGTCATATGATGCCGGGTTGCACAGTTAGAACAACATTAGAACTGATTATTGGGGAACTGGAAAAGGTAAATTTCATTCGTGAACCTTGCCCGTTATCAGGCTATGAAGAACTTATCATCACTTCTCGCTAATTTTATTATTCCATTACTGTAAGGAATGACTTTGTCATGGCTAAAACGTCGATTATTTCTAGTCGTACACTGACTTTAATTGTTTTTTCTATTGCCATTAATATGGTTATTGGCCAATTAAGTTCAATGCTAAAACTGCCTATTTTTCTGGATTCTATAGGAACGTTAATTTGTGCGTTATTAGCAGGCCCTTGGGTTGCATTATTAAGTGGTTTATTAACTAATTTATTATGGGGTTTACTCAGCGGGCCAATTGCCGCTGCATTTGCGCCTGTTGCGATGATGATTGGCCTCAGCGCTGGGTTATTAGCTCGCGCAGGTGGTTTTCGCACCTTACCAAGAGTGGTTTTATCCGGTGTATTGATTACTTTTGCATTAATGATAGTTGCTGTTCCTATTCGCACATACTTATTTGCAGGAACAACCGGTAGCGGAGCTGATTTCTTTGTCGCGTATTTCCATGCTGTTGGCGATAACTTATTAGAATCGGTAGCAATTACGGTATTAGGCGCCAATATTGCGGACAAAGTTGCATCTGCCATTATTGCTTGGTTACTCGTTCGACAATTACCAGAACGTGTCCAACGTAATTATCCCAATATGGCGAAGGTCAGTTAAATGCATCCATTCACCTCGCTAACAATTTGGTTTTGGCTTAGTGTAAGTTCGCTTTTATTACCACTGAGCTGGCTATTAATTGTGCTTGGTTGCAGTACTTTCGCTGCTTTATTACTTTGGCGACCTGCACGTCATCGTTGGAAAATTGTTGCATGGATTATGCTCCCCATAGCGGCAGGGCTTTGGTTAATTCACGGGGGTTGGCTAGCCCAGCTATTAACCGGCGACACCTTAAAAAATAGCCGCCCTGAATTTGCACTGGCATTGTGGTTTAAGTTATTAACGATTATTAGCGCTTCTCAGCTTTGGTTGCAATATGTACCGACTGAACGCTTTATTCGTGCGTTGTTTGCTAGCCGTTTACCTGCTAGTTTTGCATATCTACTCGCGGGGCCGTTATTGCTTGCAGAACAATTTCGTCAGCAATTAAACACCATCCGTGAGGCACAATTGGCAAGAGGCGTCCCTCTTGATGGGCGCTTTTGGCAACGTGTTATATCATTACCCGCCCTATTATTTCCACTTGCCAGTAATACCCTTAGTGATTTGAGTATTCGTGGAGCCGCATTAGACATGCGTGGTTTTCGCTATTGTGCTAAACGCACGACATTGAACCCACCTACGGATAGTTCATTCCAAGCCCTACTTAGGTATGGGCTAGTTTTGTTAATTTTTATTGAAGGTGTTCTCTCTCTGTGGTGGTAAATCTACAACAAATGCGCTTCATTTCACAAAGCGCGGAGCAGTCCTTATTAGGGCCGATTGATCTTCAGCTTAATGCAGGCCAATGGCTATGTGTATTTGGTGGTAATGGCAGCGGGAAAAGCACGCTAGCACAAATACTTGCAGGTTGGCATAGTGACCTTATTCAAGGGAAAATAGAAGGAACCGCTGAGGTATTACAAGCCCCCTTGGCTGACAGCTCTGTAGTTCAGGTATCTATATCACGCCAACTTGTTCAGCAATCCCCTCAATTACAACTCTCGGGTTGCGCGTTTACCGTTGAACAGGAAATTGCCTTTGGGCCTGAAAACCTTGGCTTATCACCCAGTGAAATTAGTCAACGAGTTGAACACGCGATTGCACTCACGTTTTGTGAAGCTCTACGTAAGCGCCATCCTGCGACATTATCGGGCGGTGAAGCACAACGTGTCGTGTTAGCAAGTGCATTAGCGATGCAACCTAAACTTCTCTTGCTCGATGAAGCCTTTAGTCGGCTAACACCCAGTGCAACACAGCGCATTTTAGTGCAATTGCAACACTATACAGAACACACAAACTGCAGCATTATTTTTTTTGAACGCAATTTATTACCTGCCATCAGTTTCTGTGATTCATTCCTTTTGTTGAGTACCGGCAAAGCCTTTTTAGAATCTGGGAAAGTGGTTGCTACAGGCTGCTTGGATGATGTTTTTCTTGATGCTATTGAAACAATCAATATGCCAGAGGCTTGGCGTGCTATAGGTAAACTGGCCAAATTAGGGCATTGGCGAGGAACAATTCCCCACAATGAAGCACAATTGCTACAGATGTTTAAGGAGCGGAATGTTACAGATTAAAAACCTGAGCTATCGTTGGCCCAGATCTACTATTGATAATATACAATCTTTATCTCTATCTATTCACTCTGGTGAATGGGTCGCTTTAGTTGGGGATAATGGTGCAGGTAAATCAACATTATTACGCCTTCTCGCGGGGTTATTGCGCCCTACACAAGGTGATATTCAGCTTGATAGCCAACCGCTTAACCTTCTTTCCTCACCACAAAGAGCCAACCATATCGGTATTTTATTCCAAGAAGTTGAAAAACAAATTTTTCATAGTTGTGTGCGTGATGAGATTGCTTTTGGTTTAAAACGCCAGAGATATCATAAACGTGATATTCACGTGCGAGTACAGCAAGCACTTGAAATTTGCCACTTAGTTGATGTAGCAGATAAACACCCTTTAGATTTACATGCAGGCCAACGCAGGATGGTTGCTGTTGCCTGTTTAGAGGCTGTTTCACCTAAGTTATTGCTGCTTGATGAGCCAAGCCGTGACTTCGACGCTTTTTGGCTGCGCAAATTTGAGCATTGGCTAACCTTGCAGCGCGAAAAAGGGGTAACCGTCGTTTCTATTAGCCACGACCTTGATTTTGTTGCCCGCCATTTTCAACGCGTATTGCATTTATCAAATGGCCAACTCATCGCTGACGGTCAGCCAACGGAAATATTAAGCCATCCAGAGTTACAAGTCGAAAGCCCATTGCCCGCGCCTACATTGATGTCACTTAGTCAACAACTACAAATAAAAACCACTGATACCGTTCTCTCATCATGGATTACACATTTTATTAGCCAACAATCCCCCTCGATTAGCGACTAAAAAAATAGCCTGCAATGCAGGCTAAAATCTCATTCAAATTATAGGAAATTGATTAATCTAGCTGTACGCCAATACGGCGTGCGACTTCTTCGTAAGCTTCGATTAGGCCACCAAGGCTCTGACGAAAACGGTCTTTATCCATTTTATTGAGCGTTTCTTTATCCCATAAACGGCTGCCGTCTGGCGAAAACTCATCGCCTAATACCACTTGGCCTTTATACAAGCCAAATTCCAGTTTAAAATCGACTAAGATTAGCCCTGCATCCGCAAAGATTTTACTGAGCACTTCATTGGCTTTGTAGCTTAGCTCACGCATTTTTGCCAAGTTTTCTTTGCTCACCCAACCAAAAGTCTCACAGTACGATTCATTCACCATTGGGTCATGTTTGGCATCGTCCTTTAAAAATAAGTCAAATAGTGGCGGATTTAACACCATGCCTTCTTCAACACCTAAGCGTTTGACTAGTGAACCTGCGGCACGGTTACGGATCACACACTCAACAGGTACCATATCTAACTTTTTCACCAGAGCTTCTGTGTCAGACAATAATGCTTCCATTTGTGTTGGAATACCGGCTGCTTCTAATTTGCTCATAATGAAATGGTTAAATTTGTTATTTACCATACCTTTACGGTCAAACTGCTCGATACGCTCACCATCGAGTGCTGATGTATCATTACGGAACTCCAGAACCAGTAGATCAGGATCCTCTGTGGTATAGACTGTTTTTGCCTTACCACGATACAACTCAGCTTTCTTTTGCATCTTACACACTCCAGGGATGTGATTAAACTAAACAAAAATCAACCTGCACAGCAGATTCAGATAAGTAACAGAAGAACAAAAACCAATCAAATGGCCTATTCATTGTTAATTTTCTGCTCTGTTTCAGTCAGTTACTGAAATTCACCATGTAAAATGCTAACTAGCTGATATTCAATATTTTATAATTCACTGTTAATCATGATAATAAAATTCCCGAGCAGACGCAAACGATTACTTAACCATAAACACTGATTTTTTGTCCATTTGTTTTAGGTGAAAACATGAAAGATAAAATTAGCCTACCAGAGAAGGAAAATTCAAATTGATGAAATGCTATTTAATAACTAACTAAGTATATAGATTACGAGTAGCATGAAATAAACAAAATACAGAGCTGATAACCACCAGCCTATTCGTATGAAGCTTAATATCTTTACCCCAATACAACTCCATCCAATTTAAATAAAAAAAACCGCAGCTTGTATTTAAGCTACGGTTTAATTAGTCATCTCAAAATGTTGAATTATTACTTTTTGGCAGGTGCTTTACTAAATGCTGCTTTCAGCGCTGCAACCATTTCATCATTTTGTTTTTGTGTTAAAGGCACACCTTTGGTGGTGATAAATTGCAGTGTACTACGGTTATTTAAGTCACCAACCTGCACTTTATAATCTGCTTCTGGCACCGTTGGATCATCAATACCCAAAGCCTGCCATTCTGAGCTGCTTAAACCTTTGTAAGTTACCATCACAGAACCACTTGAGCGCGTACGGTCACCCACTTTCATACCAACACTTTCTAAGGTGTGAGGTAAGCGTTCCCATACTGCATCAAATGGCGCACGAACCACAACTAAAGGTAAGCCAGTATCATCACTACCGGTTTGAACATCAATGATACCATAGGCATTTTGGATACTATTTTTGTTTGAAGTATCACGTAACGTATATAAGTTATCGGTTAATTCATTCAATAACAGCTTGTTATAACGTTGAGTTTCGACAACATCCGTAATTGTCTCTCCCCCTTGACGTAAGCCTAAGCTAGTTACCGTTAATGCCATCATACCGTTTTCTGGTTGCACCGTAACTTTATGGCGACTCTCAATCGGTACGTTTTCATCTGCGCGATCCCATTTCACCCAATCGGTTTCAATTGAGCGAGAGCCATCGTCTTTAGATGAAACTGGAATCCCTCTTTGCTCTAAGATCATCGTAACTTGTGACCAAAGCGCACTATTTTCAGGTGTATTTTCTAGCAACAAACGACTTGCTTGAGCGCTATCCTCTGTACGAGAACCCGCTAATTGCGAAATTGTCAGTACTGGTGGACGAATGTCTAACGCTTTTCCAATTGCCCCTGTTGATGTGGCTTTAGGGATATCATACTCACCATTTTGTTCTGGTAATGTAAGCCCCTGTGGCACATTCAACACTTTCAATGGCGCAGCATTGAGATATTCCTCATCACCACTGACCTGACGTTTATAGCGCTGATCGCTGGAGCAGGCTGCCAGTAACACAACAAGTGACAGGCCAGCAACCTTCATAACCTTCGATTTTTGCAATAATGTTGCCATTAAAATTCCCTAAATTTTACAGTAATCCAGCGAGTTTCAAGGCTTCCTCAACTTTTTGCTGGCCCGAGGTGGTTAACGGTGTCATTGGCAACCGTAATGTCCCATCTGCAATCAGACCTAAGCGATGACAGCCCCACTTCGCTGGAATTGGATTTGGTTCAACAAATAACTGAAGATGAAGCCCCATCAGTTTTTTATTTAATTCACGCGCCTCAGTATATTTGCCTGCAAGCGCTAAGTCACACATTTTTACCATCTGTGCGGCCGCAACGTTAGATGTGACCGAAATAACGCCTTTACCACCTAGTTGCATGAAATCAAGCGCCGTTGCGTCATCACCTGTTAACAGTACAAAATCATCATCAACCAGTTCTTTGATTTGATGAACCCTAGCTAAGTTCCCTGTTGCCTCTTTAATTGCAACAATATTCGCCAGTTTTGCTAAACGCCCCACAGTTTCAGGCAACATATCACAGCCAGTGCGTGATGGTACATTATAAAGAATCTGTGGCAAGCTGGTGTTTTCTGAAATTGCCTTAAAGTGTTGATATAGCCCTTCTTGAGAAGGCCTATTATAATAAGGTGTTACCGTCAGGCAAGCAACCACACCGCTGTTTTCAAACTCATTTGTCAAAGAAATAGCTTCAGCGGTAGCATTTGCACCAGCTCCTGCAATAATAGGAATACGGCCATCTGCTAATTCGAGAGTCGCTTTCACGACATCCACATGTTCTTTGTGCGTTAAGGTTGCTGATTCGCCAGTTGTACCAACAGAAACAATCGCAGTTGTTCCGCTTTCAACATGATAATCCACCAACTTTTTCAGGCTGGCTTTATCTAAACGCCCTGCCGAATCCATTGGTGTAATAACTGCAACAATGCTTCCCGTTAAAAAATCTTTATAATTTGCGTTTCCATTAGCCATAGCGATACCCCCTTAATAATTGAACTACCATGTTACTTTTTCATTTCAAAGAAGAAAACCACTCAATAGCAAGAATTTAATGAATTTTGTTAATGCCGAGGACATTAACTTAAATAGAAGTAATAATTCACTGATATTTCTCGCAAGAGTCTATTTATCCCCTTGGCAGATTGCCTTTTTTATGGTTTCCTTACCCTCATAGCCAGTCAGTTGTTAGCGCTAGAATTTTACTGCTATATTCTAATTAAATGTTTAACTGACATAATTAAAATACTAAGGAATAGACTTTGCCTAAGACTGAACAGCAATTTCTTGTCATTACTGCGCTGGGAACAGATCGTCCGGGCATTGTGAATACCATTACACGCCTCGTCAGCGAGTGTGATTGTAATATTGAAGATAGTCGCTTAGCGATGTTTGGCAAGGAATTCACCTTCATTATGATGTTATCAGGCAGTTGGAATGCTATCACTCTTTTAGAGGCGACATTGCCACCTAAAGGTGCCGAGCTCGACTTGCTCATCGTAATGAAAAGAACTCAGAGCGTGCAAACAACCTATTACCCATCGACAGTAACAGTGAATGTTGTTGTCGACGACGCACCTCGTATTGTCGAGCAATTCACAAATTTATTCACAACCTCGCAATGTAATATCGCGGAGCTTGTTTCTAAAACACAACCAGCCAATAATGATATGCCCGCTCAACTGGAAATTCAGATTACTGCACACGATCCGTTGGACGATAATGGCATAATTATAAAAAATAAATTTCAACAACTGTGTACAATGCTAAATGCTAAAGGCAACATAAGTATTGTTAACAACCCCAACATGCAAAGTTAACGGAGATATATGTAATGAACCCATTGAAAGCCGGTGATAAGGCGCCTCAATTTAGCCTTCCTGACCAAGATGGTGAGCTCATCAATCTTTCTGATTACCAGGGTCAGCGCGTATTAGTTTACTTTTATCCTAAAGCGATGACTCCTGGCTGTACTGTTCAAGCGTGTGGTCTACGTGATGAAATGGATACACTTAAAGCGAAAGGTGTCGAAGTATTAGGTATTAGCACAGACAAACCAGAGAAACTGTCTCGTTTCGCTGAAAAAGAGATGTTGAACTTCACTTTATTATCAGATGAAGACCACCAAGTATGTGAGCAATTTGGGGTTTGGGGTGAAAAACAATTCATGGGGAAAACCTATGATGGTATTCATCGCATTAGCTTCCTTGTTGACCCTACTGGGAAAATAGAACACGTCTTTGACAATTTTAAAACCAGTAACCACCACGAAATCGTGCTTGATTACATCAATACACACGCTTAATCGTTACTTCTTAGTGCTGTATGCCCCCATACAGCACTATTCCTAACCTAGTTCGTTGATTCCGTTGGCTCTTCCGGCCATACATGAATCACCGCTTTAATCAGTGTTGCTAATGGTATTGCAAAAAACACGCCCCAAAAGCCCCATAACCCACCAAACACCACAACAGATAAAATAATCACTAGCGGATGTAAATTCACGGCTTCAGAAAATAATAAAGGCACCACAACGTTGCTATCCAAACCTTGAATGACTAAATAAGCCAACATTAAGTACCAAAATTCACTGCCAATACCGTACTGAAAGAGCGCAACAATAACCACGGGGATCGTGGCTGCGACCGCACCAATATAAGGGATTAATACCGCCACCCCAACAAGAACCGACAGCAATACGGAATAGCGCAAGTCAAAGTAAGCAAAACATAAATATGTTGCCACCCCAACAATCACCATTTCAGTAACTTTTCCTCGCAAATAATTGGTGATTTGTTCATTCATTTCGACCCAAACTTTACCCACTAACAAACGATTTTTCGGTAACAACTTGAGGAAGCTTTTGCTAATACGCTCTTTATCTTTTAAAAGAAAGAATGTCATCAACGGCACTAGAACTAAGTAAACTGCTAAAGTAAAAATACCTATTAATGAAGCAACTGACGCTTTAACCACAGAGTCTGCAATACCCGACATACGGCTACGCAGGTTATCTGCCATCATATCGATAATGCCGACATCCACTAATGCGGGATATTGCTCTGGCAATTTTTGTGCAAATTCATTGAAACGGTTAACCATATTTGGCAGATCGGCCATCAAATTAATCCCTTGCTGCCATGCGGTTGGTGCAATAATTAAAATAACCATGGCACTTATTCCGGCGAATAAGGTCAAAATAATACCGACAGCAACTGAACGGGATAACCCTATGCGTTGTAATAAATTGGTTGGCCATTCAAGCAAATAAGCTAAAGCAATTGCCGCCAGCAATGGAGCCAGTATACTGCTGAAAAAGAAGATGATCACAAACCCTGATACGAGTAATGTAAAGAGGGCTATGGCTTGTGGGTCAGCAAAACGCCGACGATACCACTGTAAAAACAATTCCAGCATTTATTGCTCCTAGGGAATAACACAAAGGACAGTTCCTAAAGTAACGAAAATTATACCGAAGAACAGATTTTACGATAGCTTTTGCTATCATGTGTTTTAAACTTTTCGTATTTTTAGGTGCCTTACTTAAAGCACACCCGAAATAAAGTCGGTACTTACCCTAAATTAAAATGTTGTATGGGATACTCACGTTTCATGAAGAAAAATTTAAAATATCCATTATTGGCTTTCATGATCGCTGCGCTAATGAACGGTGCAGTTTTACCTGCTTATAGTGCAATTGAAGATACCTTACCCGATATAGGAACTACAGCAGGAGGCACACTTAGCATCAACCAAGAAATTATTATGGGAGATGCTATCACACGACAAATACGTGCCAGCACCCCTCTTATTTATGACCCATTGTTAACCCAATATGTTAACAAACTTGGCATGCGGTTAGTGAAAAATGCCGACTCAGTTAAAACACCGTTTAAGTTCTATTTAGTCAACAACCCCAATATTAACGCATACGCCTATTTTGGGGGCAATGTAGTGCTGCACTCCGCATTGTTCCGGTACAGCCAGAATGAAAGTCAGCTAGCATCCGTCATGGCGCACGAAATATCTCACGTTACGCAAAGGCACCTGGCGCGAATGATGGAAGACCAAAAAAGTACCACTCCTCTCGCGATTGCAGGGACCATTGGTTCTTTATTGTTAGTGATGGCGAATCCTCAAGCCGGCTTTGCCGCTTTAACAGGAACAATGGCAGGGGTTCAACAAGGTATGATCAGCTTTACCCAAGCCAATGAGCAAGAAGCTGACCGTATTGGTTTACAGACATTAAGACGCTCTGGCTTTGACCCGCATGCGATGGCTGATTTTATGCAAACAATGTCAGACCAAACTCGCTATATGTCAAAGCCCCCTGAAATTCTATTAACGCACCCCTTGCCGGATAGCCGTTTAGCTGATGCCAGAAACCGATCGAACCAATACCCTAAAGTGAGTGTGCCATCATCACTGGACTTTATGTTAGCCCGAGTTCGTATTTTGGCTATGTATAGTACCGAGCAAAAACATGCTTTAGACCAAATCATTGAAAACTATGGTAAAGGTTCTGCACAAGAACAAATTGCAGCGCAATACGGTAAAGCGCTACTACTTTCTCAAGACAAAAAGTACGCAGAGGCAGGAAAAATCCTGACAGAGCTATTAGCGAAACAACCCGATAACCCTTGGTTTATCGATAGCATGACTGATGTCGACATTGAACAACATCAAGTCTCTAGAGCGGTCTCTCGTTTACAGAATGCTTTGAGAAAATCACCGAAAAATACCGTATTTATTGTCAACCTAGCTAACGCATTAATTAATAATCATCAATATAAAGAAGCAACAACCTTACTGAATAAATATACGTTTGATTACCCTGATGACCCGATTGGTTGGGATTTACTGGCAGAAGCGTCCGCAAAACAAGGTAAGCGTACCGAAGAACTTGCTGCTTACGCAGAAGGGATGGCGTTACGGGGTAACTATGACACTGCAATTAATTATCTCAGCGATGCTAGCCGTCAAAGCCGTTTAGGCAGTTACGAACAGCAGCGTTATGACGCTCGCATTGATGCGCTTAGAAAACTACAATTACGTGACAAAAATGCAAAACCGTAAGGAGTTATAATAATGACGGATTCGATTAAGATTTACCACAACCCACGCTGTTCTAAAAGCCGTGAAACCTTAGCCCTTTTAACTGATAAGGGTATCTCCCCCACGGTGGTCGAGTATTTAAAAACGCCCCCAACGGTCGCTGAAATCAAAAAACTCCTTAAAATGTTAGGCTTTAAAGATGCTCGTCAATTAATGCGCACCAAAGAAGAGTTGTATAAGGAATTGAATTTAAATGATGACACCTTAACTCAGGAACAACTCATTAAAGCAATGCATGAAAATCCTAAATTGATTGAACGCCCTATCGTTGTTAATGGTGATAAAGCACGTTTAGGTCGTCCACCTGAGCAGGTCTGTGAAATCTTATAAACTCTATTTTGGCAGCTATACGGCTGCCAACTCATTTAATCAACTAGAGTTTTAAAATATCTTTTACGAAAGGAATCGTTAATTTGCGCTGAGCAACGATTGATGCATGGTCAAGTTTGTTTAAGATATCAAACAACGTTCCCATTTTTCTATCTAGACGTTTTAATACGAAACGACAAACATCTTCCGGTAATTCAAAACCACGAATACGAGCGCGTAATTGCAGTGCCCAAATCTTATCTTCGTCACTCAGTGGGTGTAGTTTATAAATTTGGCCCCAATCAAGGCGAGAAGCTAAATCGGGTAATTTCAGTTCGATTTGCCGAGGAGGCCGGTCCCCAGTAATTAATAGACAAGTGCGACCAATTTCCAAAATACGATTATACAAATTGAAAATCGCCATTTCCCACTCTTCATCACCCGCGATGCACTGAATATTATCAATACAAACGAGTGATAAATGTTCCATACCGTCTAGTACTTCAGGAACAAAATACGCACGTTTATCTAAAGGAACATAACCAACCGCAATACCTTGTTCAGACAACTCTGCACAAGCTGCGTGCAGTAAATGGCTTTTCCCACCGCCTTCACGCGACCAATAATAGATATAACTGCCATGTGGTTGATTAATAGCAGATTGAATAGCAGACAGCAACGCCCCATTTTCCCCTGCATAAAAGCTCGCAAAGGTTTCATCATCTGGCAGATATAGTGGTAATGAAAGCTGTGATGGTGTGTTCAGAAGCGCCTCTGGCTGTGCAAATCAATTTTCATCTAGCAGTTTACCATAAAAAACACGGATAGATGAATAAGAACGGTGACCAAATGCCGTTCAAACAATTGAACGGCATTATGGAAAATTGTGTGGCTTATTTTTTATTGCTATCAAGCTCTTGGACTTCAGATGTCACAAACTGTTTTTCAGGCCTAACAAACGTTATAAAACGGAATAATAATGCCATAAAGATCCCGACTATCGTCGCCAGTGCCATACCTTTGAGTTCAGCTTGACCAATATGAATAACGGCTCCGCTGACACCAATAATTAAAATCACTGAGGTTAAAATCAAATTTTGAGGCTTGTTATAATCGACTTTTGAATCAATCAACACACGAATACCTGATGCACCAATCACCCCGTACAATAAGAGTGAAACTCCTCCCATCACAGGAACTGGCACTAATTGAATAGCTGCTGCTAATTTACCAACACAAGATAATAAAATAGCAATAATTGCGGCGCCACCAATTACCCAAGTGCTGTATACCTTGGTAATTGCCATAACCCCAATGTTTTCACCATAAGTCGTATTTGGTGTCGAGCCAAAGAAACCGGAAATTACCGTAGAAAACCCATTTGCAAACATTGAACGATGTAAACCTGGTGATTTCATTAAATCACGTTCAACAATATTCGCTGTCACCACTAAATGCCCCACGTGTTCAGCAATAACGACTAGCGCGGCAGGTAAAATGGTTAAAATAGCAAACCATTCAAAACGCGGTGTATAAAACGTTGGGATAGCAAACCACGGCGCTTCAATAACGGGGGTAAAGTCCACAATGCCCATAAAATAGGACAATGCATAACCCGCTAAAAAGCCAATCAAAATTGGAATGATAGATAAAAACCCACGGAAAACGACAGCGCAGAGAATAGTGACTGATAACGTGGTCAGAGAAATAATTAACGTGTTCGAATCGACCGCAGCCCCATCTTTAGGCAATAGCCCAGCCATACCTGCAGCCGTTTGAGCCAATTCTAAACCAATTACGGCTACGATTGCCCCCATGGCTGCTGGGGGGAACATGACGTTTATCCACCCTCTTCCTGCAACTTTAACAATCAGTGCAACAATACAGAATAGTACGCCACAGATAATAAAGCCGCCAAGCGCCAGTTCATAACCTAATGGTAATAAAATCAGCACTGGGGAAATAAATGCAAAACTTGAACCTAAATAAGCAGGTATTTGCCCTTTACAAATAAACAGATACAGCAGCGTTCCGATCCCATTAAACAGCAAAATTGTAGCGGGGTTTACACCAAACAGAATCGGTACGATAACGGTTGCGCCAAACATAGCAAATAGGTGTTGAAGGCTCAGTGGTATAGTTTGTAATAATGGGGGTCTTTCTTCAACACTGATGGTGCGACGTGTCATGTGGCTTTATCCTCTTTTAGCGAAATGGCTAATCACTGAATAAGCAGTGAGTCTCTACAATTAATCAAAAAAAAGCCGACTTCTCAGTCGGCTTATCATTATTTAGTACCAAATATCTTGTCGCCCGCATCACCGAGACCCGGAACGATATATCCCTCTTCATTTAAATACTCATCAATTGAAGCGGTATATAATTCAACATCTGGATGCGCAGCTTCCAACGCTTTTAAACCTTCAGGCGCTGCAACAAGAACTAAGATTTTAATCGAGGTACAACCCGCATTTTTTAATAAATCAATGGTAGCAATCATTGAGCCACCCGTCGCTAACATTGGGTCGACCACTAATGCCATACGTTCTTCAATGTTAGAGGCGAGTTTTTGGAAATAAGGGACAGGCTGCAGTGTTTCTTCATCACGATAAACACCCACCACACTGATACGTGCACTTGGAATGCTATCTAATACACCGTTCATCATACCAATACCCGCACGAAGAATTGGTACTACAGTGATTTTCTTACCTTTAATTTGTTCTATTTCTACAGGACCACACCAACCATCGATAGTCACTTTTTCAGTTTCAAGGTCAGCAGTTGCTTCATAAGTCAGTAGGCTACCAACCTCTGAGGCCAGTTCACGAAAGCGCTTTGTGCTTATATCATGATCTCGCATCAGGCCGAGTTTATGTTTAACGAGAGGGTGTTTTACCTCAACGATCTTCATGGGTTTCTCCTACTATTTAAGACGGCGGCGGACAAAAAAATCGCCGGATTATACCTCTTTTAGCTTTGGTTGCCACTAGATAACGCTTGATTTTGGTCAAAACAACAACGATTAACATCATTTTTTTTAAATTATACCTCATCTCAGTTAAGTTGAAATTGGCTAAACCGCAAATTTGATTTAAATAAATACATTGATTATTTTGCTGTACAACTTCTATAACGTTCTCCATTCTTTGATTGTACGTACCCAAAAATTTCCAACACAAAGCTATCGCAAACGTTTGCCTAGCCTGTTAGAATAATGTCAATGATGTTATTTTTCTCAAAAATGTAATTGCCTTGGGGGCCGTAGTGACTGATAAAACCTCTCTCAGCTATAAAGATGCCGGTGTTGATATTGATGCGGGTAACGCCTTGGTTGAACGTATTAAAGGTGTCGTAAAAGAAACCCGCCGCCCAGAAGTCATGGGAGGTCTTGGGGGATTCGGTGCATTATGTTCCCTACCACAGAAATACCGTGAGCCCGTTTTAGTTTCAGGCACTGACGGTGTCGGTACCAAATTACGCTTAGCAATGGATTTAAAACGTCATGACTCCATTGGAATTGACCTCGTGGCTATGTGCGTCAATGACTTGATTGTTCAAGGCGCAGAGCCCCTGTTCTTCCTTGATTATTACGCGACCGGTAAACTGGATGTCGATACCGCTGCGAGTGTGATTACGGGTATCGCAGAAGGTTGTAAACAATCAGGTTGTGCGTTAGTGGGTGGTGAAACCGCCGAAATGCCGGGAATGTACCATGGCGAAGACTACGATGTAGCTGGTTTCTGTGTGGGAGTTGTTGAGCGCTCAGAAATCATCGATGGTAGCAAAGTGAGTGCCGGAGATGCCTTAATTGCTTTAGCCTCTAGTGGCCCGCATTCAAATGGTTACTCGCTGGTTCGCAAGATCCTCGAAGTCAGTCAAACCAATCCAGAAGAAACTCAATTAGATGGGAAATCTTTAGCTGACCACTTATTAGAACCAACACGCATTTACGTTAAAAATGTATTAGAGCTGATCGCAAACAGCGATATCCATGCAATTGCCCACATTACTGGCGGTGGTTTCTGGGAAAATATCCCTCGCGTACTGCCAGACAACACACAAGCCATTATTGACGGTAGCAGTTGGCAATGGCCTGCTGCCTTTAACTGGCTACAGCAAGCTGGTGATGTGAGCACTCATGAAATGTACCGTACCTTCAACTGTGGTGTGGGAATTATTATTGCTCTGCCACAGCAGGAAGTTGAAAATGCACTTGCTCTGTTGAACAAGCTTGGTGAAAACGCATGGCAAATCGGTACAATTGGCGCATTACCCGCGGGTGAAGAGCAGGTTGTGATCCGCTAATGAAAAAAATTGTTGTCCTCATTTCTGGCAGCGGTAGTAATTTGCAATCATTAATTGATAGCTGCCGCACTGGGGCAATTGGCGCTCACATTGTTGCTGTCATTAGCAACCAAGCCAATGCTTATGGGCTTGTTCGGGCACAACAGGCTGGAATACCAGCCTGTTTTTTAGATGCCAAACAGTATACTGACCGCCAAGCATATGATGCTGCATTACTCGCACAAGTCGACCAATATCAGCCTGATTTAGTCGTATTAGCGGGTTTTATGCGTATCTTATCAGCCCAATTCGTCAACCACTTTGCTGGTAAATTACTCAACATCCACCCTTCTTTGTTACCGAAATACCCCGGTTTACACACGCATCGTAAGGCGCTGGAAAATGGGGATAAAGAACATGGCACATCCGTTCATTTCGTTACCGAAGAACTGGATGGTGGACCCGTTATTTTGCAAGCCAAAGTGCCTATCTTTGAACAAGATACCGAAGACGATATTATCGAGCGGGTAAAAACCCAAGAACATATGATTTACCCATTAGTCGTTGAGTGGTTCATTAGTGGCCGATTAGCAATGCAAAATGGTAAGGCTATGTTAGATAACAAAATTTTACCGCAACAAGGTTATGCTAACGAATAATATTCGTGATGACCAAAACTTCATTTCAAGGGTGGGTAACCACCCTTTTTCTTCGCATTCACATAAAAACACGACCGCAAGCTATTACATAAAAAACATTAGCGTTAGGTAAAGTGAACTATTTTTCAACAAGGTGATAATCTCTCTGTGCTGTGTCATTATTTTATCGCAAATAAATGTTATCCTTATAGTCGAAGAACAAAACCATTTTCCTAACTAAATAGAGGTATTTTTATGACGACCGGGCAAGTTCATCCGTTTAGGTTGCGCCCACTTGAACGTGAAGATTTAGCATTCATTCACCAGCTTGATAACAATGCCAGTGTTATGCGCTATTGGTTTGAAGAACCTTACGAAGCTTTTGTTGAATTAAGCGATCTTTACGATAAACATATTCATGACCAGTCTGAACGCCGCTTTATCGTTGAAAATGACAGTGAGAAAGTTGGCCTAGTTGAGTTAGTCGAAATTGATTATATTCACCGACGCTCTGAGTTTCAGATTATCATTGCTCCGAGCCATCAAGGGCATGGCTATGCGAGTCGTGCTGCAAAATTAGCAATGGACTACGCGTTTTCCGTACTAAACTTATATAAACTTTATCTTATTGTTGATAAAGAAAATGTTAAAGCTATCCATATTTATAATAAACTAGGCTTCCATACTGAAGGCGAATTGATTGACGAATTTTTTGTCAATGGTCGTTATCACACCGCTATCCGTATGTGTATTTTTCAGCAGCAATATTTTACGATGAAGCAACAATTTGCCAATCCTGAAAGTGTTATTACCCAAGATAAAGCAATTAAACAACACATTTAGCTAACTGACTGGTATCATAGCCATAAAGTAACAAGAGTCTAATACGGAGTTAGAATGTCCCAAGAACGTCTCTATCATGAAAAAGAGTTAAGCTGGCTGTCTTTTAACGAGCGTGTTTTACAAGAAGCAGCCGACAAGCGTAACCCTCTTATTGAGCGAATGCGTTTTTTGGGAATTTATTCCAATAATCTAGACGAGTTTTATAAAGTCCGCTTCGCCGATGTTAAACGCCGTATTTTAATTAATGAAGAACGCGGTTCGGCAAGCGGTGCTCGCCACTTATTAAAGAGAATTCAGTCAAGAGTTGCTAAACAAGAACAAGAATTCGACATTCTCTACAATGACTTACTATTAGAAATGGCGCGCAATCAAATTTTCTTGATTAACGAACGTCAAATTTCGCCTCGCCAACAGATATGGTTACGTCAGTATTTCCGCCAGAATCTGCGGCAGCATATTACGCCAATATTAATTAATCCTGATACCAATCTCGTTGAATTTCTAAAAGATGACTACACTTATCTTGCAGTTGAAATCATCAATGGCAATCAGATTCAATATGCACTATTGGAAATTCCATCCGATAAAGTCCCGCGGTTTGTTAACCTGCCTCCAGAAATGCCAAAGCGTCGCAAGTCAATGATCCTAATTGATAATATCCTTCGCTATACGCTCGATGAAATTTTCAAAGGTTTTTTTGATTACGATAAGCTCAATGCCTATTCGATGAAAATGACGCGTGATGCAGAGTACGACATCGCAACAGAGATGGAATCGAGCTTGCTCGAAATAATGTCATCTACATTAAAACAACGTTTAACCGCAGAACCCGTCCGTTTTGTCTATCAGCGTGATATGCCTGACGAAATGGTTGCTCTTTTACGTGAAAAACTGGGGCTATCCAACGATGACTCCGTGATTGCCGGTGGTCGCTACCATAATTTTAAAGACTTTATTAATTTCCCTAATGAAGGAAATAAAAACCTATTAAACAAGCCATTACCAAGGCTACGTCACCGCTGGTTTGATAACTTCCGTAACGGTTTCGATGCCATTCGCGAACGCGATGTACTGTTATATTATCCCTACTATACCTTTGAACATACTTTAGAATTATTGCGCCAAGCGTCTTTTGACCCGAATGTATTATCGATAAAAATTAATATTTACCGTGTTGCAAAAGACTCACGCATTATCGATTCTGTCATTCATGCCGCCCATAATGGAAAAAAAGTCACGGTGGTCGTTGAGTTACAAGCACGATTTGATGAGGCCGCTAATATTCATTGGGCAAAACGATTAACTGAAGCGGGCGTACATGTTATTTTCTCCGCACCAGGGCTGAAAATTCATGCAAAATTATTTATTATCTCACGCATGGAAGAAGGCCAAATAGTGCGTTATGCCCATATTGGTACGGGCAATTTTAACGAAAAAACCGCTCGGCTTTATACCGATTACTCCCTACTCACTGCAAATGAGCTGATCACCAACGAAGTTCGGCGGGTCTTTAGTTTTATTGAAAATCCTTATCGTCCAGTGACTTTTGATAATTTAATGGTGTCACCACAAAATACACGTATTCGTTTGATGGCCTTAATTGACCAAGAAATCGAAAATGCGCTCGCTGAACGGCCCAGTGGCATTACATTAAAAATTAACAACTTAGTCGACAAAGAATTGACTGACAAACTGTACGATGCCTCCAACGCAGGTGTCAAAATTCGTTTGTTAGTCAGAGGGATGTGCTCTTTAGTCGCCGGCCAAGTCGGCTACAGTGAAAATATTCAGGTAACCAGTATTGTTGACCGCTTCCTTGAACATGACCGTGTTTATGTTTTCACCAATGCGGGTGACGAAAAAGTCTTTATTTCTTCTGCTGACTGGATGACCCGCAACATTGATTACCGCATTGAAGTCGCCGTTAGCTTAGTCGACCCGCATTTAAAACAACGGGTATTGGATATTTTAGAGCTGCAATTTAGTGATACTGTTAAAGCACGTTATGTTGACAAAGATTTAAGTAATCATTATGTTCCCCGCGGAAATAAACGTAAAATCCAGGCCCAGCTTGCTGTGTATGATTATTTAAAATCAATCGAAACACCGGATACAAGAGCTTAAAAATATGCCAATAACCAACGCCTCAACGCCGAGACCACAAGAAATTGCGGCTATAGATTTAGGTTCAAACAGTTTTCATATGGTCATAGCTCGCATCGTTAACGGTGCATTGCAAGTTCTTACTCGTTTAAAAAAACGTGTTCATCTAGCTGATGGCCTAAGCGATACCAATGAATTAAGTGAAGAAGCCATGGAACGTGGGCTTGCCTGCCTCGCGTTGTTTGCCGAGCGGTTACAAGGCTTCTCTCCTGAAAACGTGTGCATTGTTGGCACTCACTCATTACGTGTAGCAACGAATGTAAAACTGTTTTTGCAGCGCGCGAAAGAAATCATGCCTTACCCTATTGAAATCATTTCAGGCCAAGAAGAGGCACGGTTGATTTTTATGGGTGTTGAGCACACTCAACCCGAAAAAGGCCGTAAATTAGTACTCGATATCGGTGGTGGTTCAACAGAGTTAGTTATTGGTGAAAAATTTGAGCCGCTTTTGATTGAAAGCCGCCGTATGGGCTGTGTTAGCTTTGCCCGTACTTACTTTCCAAATGAAGAAATTACCCCTGAATTTTTTAATCGAGCCTACCTAGGGGCTTGCTTAAAATTAGAAAGCACCGCGATTTTATTTAAGAAACAAACTTGGGACGTTGCGATGGGCGCCTCGGGCACCATCAAAGCTGCCCATAGCGTGATACAAGAATTAGGCTATAAAGACGGTATTATTACACGAGAACGTCTTATTGAAATCAAGCAAATGGTGTTGAAATATAAGTCATTTAGCGCCCTGAATATATTAGGCCTATCGAATGAACGTAAACAGGTATTTGTTCCCGGCTTAGCGATTTTACTTGCTGTATTTGACTCATTAGAAATTAAAGAGTTACGTTTATCTGACGGTGCATTGCGTGAAGGTGTTTTATATGAAATGGAAGGCCGCTTCCGCCACCAAGATATCCGCCAGCGTACTGCTTTAAGCCTTGCTGAGCATTATAATATCGATAGAGAGCAAGCTAAACGCGTATTGAAAACCATGGAAGAGCTCTATTTCCAGTGGGGGCAACAAAACCCTAAACAACTTAACCCACAGCTGGAATCCATTTTAATATGGGCTGTTATGCTCCATGAAGTTGGGTTAAGTATTAATCATAGTGGTATGCACCGCCATTCTGCTTATATTTTGCAAAATACCAACTTACCGGGTTTTAACCAAGAACAGCAGCTATTACTGGCAACGTTAGTACGTAATCATCGTAGGGCTATTAAGTATGAGGATATCCCTAAATTTAATTTATTTAAAAGAAAACAATTTATGCCGCTTATTCAAATTTTGCGGCTAGCCATTTTGTTAAATAACCAACGCCAATCTACCACAATCCCCTCTTCGTTACGGATAGAAACGGATGATGGGCACTGGACTCTCTATTTACCATCTGAATACCTCGTGCAAAATGCATTGATGATATTGGATTTAGAAAAGGAAAGTGGCTATTGGGAAGATGTCCCCGGTTGGTCGTTAACGATTTGTGCAGAGAATGAGTGATTTGCGGCCATTATTGTAGTGATTTATGCTTATTATTCATCACTGGTGGCTTTAAAGTCACCGCTTATTTGACTCAACTATTTGATATATTATTTAAATAGGCGACAATAATGATAATAAATTTCGTCCGCTCGCAGACGAATTCATAAAAAGCGCTTTTGCGCTGCTATTGCTTTAAGGATTAAAATGTCACAACCTGCTTTTTCAATCGATGCGGTGCCAACAGTCAACCCGCACTCTCAAAAGCTGGCACATATTCGCCAGCAAATCCTGACGCTATTTTTAGATGACGAAGAGTTCGTCCATGCGCTTGTTGAAAATGATCAACACGTCAGTATTGATGACAAAGCAATTAGTGAAAAAATTAGTCTTGTAAAAGAATTGCTGCTTGATTTACATACTGCGGATATCGCCGATATCTTAGAAATGCTTCCTTATGATGAGCGTCTCGCGTTATGGCGTCTTGTTGATAATAACGAACGTGGTGAAGTCTTAGTTGAGGCCTCCGTGTCTGTTTGGGATAGCCTCATTAAGGATATGTCTGACAGGGAATTGCTTCGCGCCGTTGCTAGCTTGCATGTTGACGAACAAGCTTATATTGCTGAGCATTTACCTCGTGACACCATGCGCCGGCTCCTCACCTATTTAGAGCCTAGCCTACGTAGCCGCATTCGCGAAGTTTTACAATATGCGAAAGATAGCGTCGGGCAAATGATGGATTTTGAATTCGTCACCGTACGCCCAAATGTGACGCTGAAAACGGTTCAACGTTATTTACGCCAACGAGGCAAGATCCCAGAAGCCACCGATAAAATTTTCGTTGTCGATAACAATAATTATCTGCAAGGTGAATTGCCACTAACCACTATTTTGACGCAATCCCCTGAAAAAATAGTGGCCGATGTCATGAAAACTGACACTGTGACCTTCTTGCCCGATGAAAAAGGCGAAGATGCCGCTAGTGCGTTCGAACGTTATGACTTAATTTCTGCTGCTGTTGTTGATAATAGCGGCCTACTGATGGGCCGCCTGACGGTTGAAGATATCGTTGATAACATCAGTGAAGAAAACGATAACAGTATTCGTCGTATGGGGGGGTTAAGCCCTGAAGAAGACGTTTTCGCCCCGGTTGGCCAAGCCGTTAAAACCCGTTGGACATGGTTAGCCATTAACCTATGTACCGCTTTTGTCGCTTCTCGTGTTATTGGCGTCTTTGAAGATACCATTTCCCAATTAGTCGCGTTAGCCACATTAATGCCAATTGTGGCAGGAATTGGGGGAAATACGGGAAACCAAACCATCACCATGATTGTGCGCGCCATTGCCTTGCACCAGATACAAAATAATAGTTTCTCTTTCTTAATGTTAAGGGAGCTTGGCGTCGCCTTTATTAATGGCGTTGTTTGGGGCGGAATTATGGGTGTCGTTACCTATTTCCTATATGGCGATATCGCTATGGGCGCTGTCATGACATTAGCGATGATCTTGAACCTACTAATGGCAGCGATTATGGGGGTGCTTATTCCACTCATTATGCTGAAAATGGGCAAAGACCCTGCTATCGGCTCTAGCGTGATGATCACCGCTATAACAGACACTGGCGGGTTCTTTATTTTCCTTGGCTTAGCCACACTATTCCTCGTTTAAATTTACTTTGCACGCGTCCTGTTTCTTGGTGGGCGCGTGCAATTTACAAAACACTCCCTGTACTAACAAAATCCCGTTAAAAACCCAAAGTTTCGCAAGTAGGCTTGTTATTTATCTATTAATTAAATGCTTTTATAGTTATTTAGTTCATCGAGATGAATAAAGTTAATTATAACAAAAAATAGTTAGGTAATATTTGTTTACTATATTTCAGTAAGAATTTATTAAATTAAATATAATTAACACTGTAACTGACTAATTTAAATATACGATATTCTGCAAAATTCATATTATTAACATCATATAAGGTTATTTATCATCGCACCAAATCAATAATCCAGACAAACAAAACTAATTGGAATGTTATTCTTGTTTTTAGGGTTGAGGTTTACAGAATATAGAATTTCCTGCTATAAATATACACATGCAAAAAAGATACTGTGTATTAAACTAAGTTATACCCATCCAACGTTTTATACCTCTTATCTGCACCAATAAAAATGATTAGCTCATTATTATGAGCCAATGCTTATTATTTTGAATTTATGCAATTTAGTATTTCAGGTAGTTAGAAGGAAACTATAATGACACCGCAAACAGCCAGCCAGCCCTCTGCGAGGCCTTTGGGCAAAGAAGACTATAAAACATTAGGCTTATCCTCTTTAGGGGGTACTCTTGAGTTTTACGACTTCGTTATCTTTGTTTTTTACGCAAAAATTATTTCCCAACTATTTTTTCCAGGGGATAACGAATTTCTCGCGCTAATGGCAACACTGGGTCTATTTGCAGCAGGTTATCTTGCTCGCCCTCTTGGTGGCATTATTATGGCTCACTTTGGGGATAAAATTGGCCGCAAGAAAATGTTTACCTTAAGTATTTTCTTAATGGCATTCCCAACATTTGTCATTGGTTTTCTGCCAACGTTTGAAACCATTGGCGCTGCTGCCCCATTATTGCTGCTGTTAATGCGTATTATGCAAGGTGCCGCGATTGGTGGTGAAATGCCAGGAGCATGGGTATTTATCGCAGAGCATACACCAAAGCAACGCTATGGCTTAGGTGTTGGTACACTGACTTCTGGGATCACTGGCGGTATTTTATTAGGCTCTATCGTCGCTATTATTATTGAACGCTCTTATACCACAACTGAAATTCATGATTTCGCATGGCGCATTCCATTTATTCTTGGTGGTATTTTCGGGTTTATTTCTGTGTATTTACGCCGTTTTTTACAAGAAACCCCGATATTCAAAGAATTGGCAGCGAAAAAGGCCTTGTCACAAGAATTACCCGTCAAAACTGTGATTAAATCTCATAAGCAAGCCTGTATGATCACGGCGGCACTGACGTGGTCATTATCAACTGCTATCGTTGTCACTATTTTGATGACGCCAGATGTGGTGTTAAAAGGGATCTATAACATAGACCGAAATATTGCATTGCAAGCCAACTGTGCCGCAACATTAACCTTAACATTAGGCTGTATCTTCTGGGGTTGGTTAGGTGATAAAACAGGAACACGTACCTCAATGACTTTATCGTGGGGTGGGTTAGCCGTAACGGCAATTTACTTCTATTCGTCATTATCCAGTGATATTGCGGCGAATACGTTAATTTTTAATTACGGCTTAATGGGCTTCTTTGTTGGCGCGATTGCAACAACTCCTATTATCAGTACACGCGCATTCCCACCTGAAATTCGCTATTCTGGCCTGTCATTCGCTTACAATGTGGCTTATGCAATTTTTGGTGGTTTAACACCAATATTAACCGGTGCTTGGTTACAGCAGTCTCACATGGCACCTGCCTATTATGTTGCTGGTGTCTCATTGTTAGCGGTTGCTGTGGCCTTTATTCCACTATCTTGGAAGGGTTGGACTGAAAATTCTGAGTCCTCAAACGAAAAATCTGCGGTTCTAAACGCTTCTAGTCTATAAAATCTCTTGCACCCTATTTATTAGGGTGCAACTCTCATTGAGAAAAGTTAATTTCCCCCACGCCCGCCTTTACACACACAGCAGTATACAAGTACAGAAATTGACACTTATTCATATTTCCTCCATTTTTCTTTGTACCTATCACGTTAAACTACTAATATGTCTAACTGACTCTTTTTTGTTAGTTTTTTAGTATACAGCCTGACGGATCTCATCCACTTTTTTGAGTTAAGCGAATTACCCAAAATGAATAAACAAAAACAACGTAAACCTTTTATTCGCTCTGCCATTTTTATTGCCATTATTGCGGCAGCTGGCGCTTCTTGGTATTTTTATCATCAAGAAAAACAACTAGATACACAACCTACTGACACCGTAGCAAAACCGAATTCACAGCGAAGTGCAATGGGCCGCCCACCACGTGTTTTAGCGCCTGTGCAATTTGCCGTCGCAGAACAAAAAGTCGTTCCACGCTTTTTATCAGGTTTAGGGACAGTCCAAGCCGCAAATGTTGTCACCGTAACCAGCCGTGTTGAAGGCCAGTTAATGCAGCTGTATTTTACCGAAGGGCAATACGTTAATAAGGGAGATTTATTGGCACAAATTGACCCTCGCCCATTTGAAGTTCAGCTATCACAAGCTGAGGGGCAATTGGCAAAAGACAAAGCAACATTAGCAAATGCACAATTAGATTTAGTTCGTTATCAAAAGCTTGCTGGCACTAAAGTGATTTCGCAACAAGAGTTAGATAACCAAAAAGCGGCAGTATTACAGGCGCAAGGCAGTATTAAAGTCGACCAAGGGGCTGTTGATAATGCCAAACTGCAATTAACCTACAGTAAAATTACTGCGCCTATCTCAGGACGCGTGGGATTAAAACAAGTGGATGTTGGAAACTTTATCTCTTCCGGAACCTCAACCCCTCTTGTCGTCATCACGCAAACTCAACCCGCAGATGTCCTTTTTGCTTTACCTGAAGGCGATATTCCCGCGATCCAGCAGGCACAATCCTCTGGTGAGAAAGTATTGATTGAAGCTTGGGACAGAAACAATATCGCGCTAATCGCAAGCGGTGAGCTACTCAGTACTGATAACCAAATTGATGCTGCGACCGGCACTCTTAAAATAAAAGCCCGCTTTACCAATGAAGAAGAAAAGCTTTTTCCTAATCAATTCGTTAACGTAAAAATGCAAGTTGAAACGCTGCAGAATGCCGTGGTCATTCCAACCGCTGCACTGCAAATGGGCAATGAAGGCCATTATGTTTGGATATTGAGTGATGATAATAAAGTCAGCAAACACAATGTAACCGTGGGTATGCAAGATAGCCAACAAGTGGTTATTGAAAGTGGGCTCGCGGCAAATACCAAAGTTATCACGGATGGTGTTGATAAACTCACCGATGGCACAACGGTCGAAGTCGTTACCCCTGAAGGCATCGCTAAAAAAGAGCCCCGCAAAGGTAAACCTAATAGCGCGGAGAAAGCGTGATGCGGCCTGAAATGTTAAAAGGCGGTGGGCCTTCTCGTTTATTTATTTTGCGCCCTGTAGCAACCACATTATTCATGGTGGCTATATTACTCGCAGGGATCGTCGGTTATCGCTTCTTACCTGTTTCAGCCCTGCCCGAAGTCGATTACCCAACGATTCAAGTTGTTACCCTTTATCCAGGCGCTAGCCCTGATGTGATGACCTCGGCAGTGACGGCACCACTGGAAACCCAGTTCGGCCAAATGTCGGGGCTTAAACAGATGTCATCGCAAAGTTCAGGCGGGGCATCCGTTATCACGCTGATGTTCCAACTAACCTTGCCTCTAGAGGTTGCCGAACAAGAAGTTCAAGCAGCAATTAATTCCGCCAGTAGCTTACTACCTTCGGATTTACCCTATCCTCCAATTTATAATAAGGTAAACCCCGCAGATCCACCTGTACTCACCTTAGCGGTCACCTCTGATGCAATGCCGTTAACGCAAGTACAGGATATTATTGAAACGCGAATTGCTCAGAAAATATCCCAAGTGAATGGGGTGGGCTTAGTCACCTTAGCTGGCGGCCAGCGCCCTGCTGTTCGTGTGAATATCAACCCACAAGCCATGGCTGCTAAAGGACTGGATAGCGAAACAATTCGCCTTGCCATTAATAATGCGAACGTCAACTCCGCAAAAGGGAGTTTCGATGGCCCTACACGTGCGGTAACGCTGTCTGCTAACGACCAAATGAAGTCACTTGATGACTATCGTCAACTTATTGTGGCCTTCCAAAATGGTGCACCTGTGCGTTTAGGCGATATTGCAACCATTGCACAAGGTGCTGAAAATGCCTATTTAGGCGCATGGGCGAATAATGAGCAAGCGATTGTGATCAATGTTCAGCGACAGCCCGGCGCTAACGTGATTGAAACCACAGATACCATTCGTACGCTATTGCCCGAATTGATTGAAAGCTTACCTAAATCGGTTAATGTCGAAATTTTAACCGATAGAACCAGTACCATTCGTGCATCTGTTAATGATGTCCAATTTGAATTAATGTTAGCCATCGCCCTCGTTGTGATGGTGATTTACTTGTTTTTACGCAATGGAATTGCCACCTTAATACCGGGTATTGCCGTACCGCTGTCACTTGTTGGCACCTTTGCAGTGATGTATTTTTGTGGTTTTTCTGTCAATAACCTCACCCTAATGGCTTTAACCATCGCTACCGGTTTTGTGGTCGATGATGCGATAGTGGTGATTGAAAATATTTCTCGCTATTTAGAGCAAGGCGATAAGCCGCTAGTCGCCGCACTCAAAGGGGCTGGTGAAATCGGATTTACCATTATTTCCCTCACCTTTTCTTTGGTTGCAGTGTTAATCCCGCTGTTATTTATGGGGGATATTGTCGGCCGGTTATTCCGCGAGTTTGCCATTACCCTAGCCGTGGCTATTTTGATCTCTGCTGTCGTCTCTTTGACGCTAACGCCAATGATGTGCGCGCGTTTATTAAAACCGGAGTCACAACATAAGCATAACCGTTTTGAACTAGCGTGTGAGCGCTTCTTTGACCGTATGGTTGCTGGATACGCAATTTGGTTAAAGCGTATTCTTAATCACCAATGGTTAACGCTTTCTGTGGCGTTAGGCACCATGGTGCTGACTGTTTTACTGTATCTGTGGATCCCAAAAGGGTTTTTCCCCTTGCAAGACAGTGGAATTATTCAGGGCTCAATTGAAAGCCGCCAATCTATTTCATTTGCGGCAATGGCGCAAAAGCAGCAAGAAGTCGCGTCAAAATTATTGGCAGACCCTGCGGTCGACAATGTCACCACCTATGTGGGTGTTGATGGCAGCAACCCGACATTAAACAATGCTCGTCTCCAAATTACATTAAAACCTCTTGATGAGCGTGAAGACAGAGTGGTAGCGATTATTGATCGTCTCCAGAAATCCGTGGATAACATTGCTGGAGTGAATCTCTATCTGCAACCCATGCAAGATCTCACCATCGATACACAAGTCGCTCGCACACAGTATCAATTTACTTTACAGGCTGGTTCATTAGAAGAATTAACCACTTGGGTTCCTCAGTTATTGGATGTGCTCAAACAGCAACCTGAACTCACCGATGTCAGTAGTGATTGGCAAAATAAAGGGTTAGTTGCCTATGTGAATGTTAACCGTGATACAGCAAGCCGTTTTGGTATCACGATGTCGGCTATTGATAACGCCTTATATAATGCGTTTGGCCAACGAATGATTTCGACTATCTATACGCAGTCAAATCAATATCGTGTGATATTAGAACATGACACACAAACTCGTGATGGTATGGATGCGTTGAATGATATCCGTCTAAAAGGGACTGATGGTGCCATTGTACCGCTGAGTACTTTAGTGAATATTCAAGAAGGTAATGGGCCATTAGCCATTAATCACCTCGATCAATTTCCCGCGGTAACCTTTTCGTTTAATGTGGCGGATGGCGCTTCTCTAGAGTCAGCTGTCAATGCAGTGAAATTAGCCGAATCACAAATTGCGATGCCGAAATCTATTACAACGCAATTCCAAGGGGCGACTTTAGCCTTTGAGGCTGCACTGAGCAGCACGATTTGGTTAATTGCCGCTGCTATTGTAGCGATGTATATCGTATTGGGTATTTTATATGAGAGCTTTATCCACCCAATTACCATTTTATCTACCCTACCAACAGCCGGGGTTGGTGCATTACTTGCTTTAATGATGGCAGGGAAAGACCTTGATGTCATCGCGGTCATCGGTATCATCTTACTAATTGGTATTGTGAAAAAGAATGCCATTATGATGATTGACTTTGCCCTTGCCGCGGAACGTGAACAAGGAATGTCCCCTTATGATGCCATCTATCAAGCTTGCTTACTGCGTTTTCGCCCAATTCTAATGACCACCATGGCGGCCTTGCTGGGTGCCTTACCATTGATGCTGAGTACTGGGGTAGGTGCAGAATTACGTCAACCATTAGGGATTTGTATGGTTGGTGGCTTAATTATGAGCCAAATCCTCACTTTATTTACCACACCGGTTATTTACTTATTGTTCGACCGTCTTTCTCATTACTTTAAAGACCGTCGCCAAGCGAAGAAGGCACAGGTGTCATAATGAAGCGCTTCTTTGCTCTGTTTATTAGCCGCCCGGTTGCAACGACACTTATCAGCGTTGCGATTACTTTGTGTGGTGCCCTGAGCTTTCTGTTTTTACCCGTTTCTCCGTTGCCTCAAGTGGACTACCCTGTGATTAACGTGACAGCGTCACTTCCAGGGGCATCACCCGAAACGATGGCGTCCTCCGTTGCGACGCCACTTGAACGCTCTTTAGGCAGTATTGCTGGGATCAGCGAAATGACCTCAAGCAGTGCGCTTGGGCGAACCACCATTACCCTTGAGTTCAATCTCGACAAAGACATTAATAACGCTGCACGGGAAGTTCAAGCCGCAATTAATGCCGCACAGAACCTGCTACCCAGCGGTATGCCAAGCCGTCCACGTTATTACAAATCAAACCCGTCTGATGCGCCAATTATGATTTTGACCATGACCTCAGACACCCTAAATACTGGCGAAATTTATGATATTGCTTCGACGCGTTTAGCCCAACGAATAGCCCAAATTGAAGGGGTTAGTGAAGTTTCTGTGGGGGGAGGCTCACTCCCTGCCGTGCGTGTTGAACTCAACCCAACTGCCCTATTTAACCAAGGGGTTTCCCTTGATGCCGTGCGCTCAGCCATCAGCAGTGCTAACGTTCGCCAACCGCAAGGCTATATCAATGATGACGAAAAACGTTATCAGGTACAGACCAATGATGAATTAAAAAAAGCCGCAGATTATCGGCCTATTATTGTTCATTATAGCCAAGGCAATGCCGTTAAACTCAGTGATGTCGCCAATGTTAAAGATTCCATTGAAAACGTACGTGCGGCAGGTATGGCAGACGGTAAACCGGCTATTTTGATTGTCATTCGTCGTGAAGCGGGTGCCAATATCATTGAAACGGTTAACCGTATTCGTGATGAATTACCTGAATTCAATGACATGATCCCCGCCGCCATCGAGTTAAAAGTGGCACAAGATAGAACACCGACCATCCGCGCGTCTTTAGCAGAAGTTGAGCGCGCCCTACTGATTGCCGTTGCCTTGGTGATCCTCGTGGTGCTGCTATTCTTACGTTCAGGTCGCGCTACTTTGATCCCTGCCGTTGCCGTCCCCGTCTCATTGATTGGGACTTTTACGGCCATGTATTTATGTGGCTTTAGTTTAAATAACTTGTCATTAATGGCACTAACGGTTGCGACTGGCTTTGTGGTCGATGATGCGATTGTGGTATTAGAAAATATCTCACGTCATATCGAAAATGGCACAAAACCGTTTATTGCCGCGGTTAAAGGTGTGCATGAAGTCGGCTTTACCGTCGTTTCCATGAGCATTTCCTTAGTAGCAGTTTTTATTCCCCTATTGCTAATGGATGGGCTGGTCGGCCGCTTATTTCGCGAATTTGCCATTACCCTTGCAACCGCTATCGGTATTTCATTGGTGATTTCGCTAACGCTCACCCCCATGATGTGTGCTTATTTACTGAAGAAACGCCCTCGCAACATCAAAGCCAAGCATCGCGGATTTGGACGTGTATTACTGCGTTTGCAAGAAAGTTATGGTGTCGCTTTAAATTGGGTGCTAGGACATCGCCGGAGTGTTCTCGCAGTGCTATTTGCCACAATCGGCTTAAATGTTTACCTGTATATCACCGTTCCGAAAACTTTCTTTCCTGAACAAGATACTGGCCGAGTGCTGGGCTTTGTGCGCGCAGACCAAAGCATTTCATTCCAGTCAATGAAAGAAAAAATGACCCGTTTTATGCAGCAAGTTAAAGCCGACCCAGCGACGGATAATGTCACCGGTTTTACTGGCGGTAGCCGGGTCAACAGCGGTTTTATGTATATCTCATTAAAACCACTGGGTGAACGTACTGAAAGTTCAGCTGAAGTCATCAATCGGTTACGCATGAAATTAGCCAATGAGCCTGGGGCTAACCTGTTTATGATGCCAGTACAAGATATTCGTGTGGGAGGCCGACAAGCCAATGCCAGTTACCAGTTTACCTTGCTTGCAGATGAACTTTCTGCATTGCGTGACTGGGAACCCGCCATTCGTAAAGCACTCGGTGAATTGCCACAGCTGACAGATGTGAACTCGGATAAGGAAGACAAAGGCGCGGAAATGGCGATCACCTACGATAGGGACTTAATGGCCCAGCTAGGTATCGATGTCCGTGAAGCTAACAGTTTGCTTAACAACGCATTTGGCCAACGCCAAGTTTCCACTATTTATGAGGCGATGAACCAATATAAAGTCGTGATGGAAGTTGCTCCTGAATATACGCAAGATGTCAGTGCTCTCGACAAAATGTTTGTCATCAACAAAGATGGCGACGCTATCCCACTGTCTTATTTTGCACGTTGGCAACCCGCAAATGCACCGCTAAGTGTGAATCACCAAGGGCTATCAGCTTCATCCACTATCGCGTTTAATGTCGCGGACGGCTATACCTTAAATGATGCCATTGTCGAAATTGAAAAAACCATGACTGCACTTGGCGTGCCATCGACGGTAAGAGGGTCTTTTGCAGGAACGGCACAAATATTCCAAGAAACCTTGCAGTCACAATTATTTTTAATTTTAGCCGCCATTGTGACCGTTTATTTGGTACTGGGTATATTATATGAAAGTTATATTCACCCACTGACTATTTTATCAACCCTACCCTCTGCAGGTGTCGGGGCATTATTAGCTCTTGAATTATTCGATACGCCATTTAGTTTAATCGCCTTAATAGGCATCATGCTATTAATTGGGATCGTCAAGAAGAATGCGATTATTATGGTCGACTTCGCCATTCAAGCACAAAGAACCGCAGGTTTAACGGCCCGAGAAGCCATTTTCCGTGCCAGTTTATTACGTTTTCGCCCTATATTAATGACAACACTCGCCGCTATTTTTGGTGCATTACCGTTAATGTTGGGTAGTGGTGATGGCGCAGAATTGCGTCAACCTCTCGGGATCACCATTGTCGGTGGCTTAATAATGAGCCAATTGCTGACCTTATTTACTACCCCTGTGGTGTATTTAAGTTTTGATAGCTTGAGACAACGTTGGCAGCGCAAGAAATCAGTAACGCAGCAAATTGCGGAGGATACCCATGAAGCTTAGGTTGAATAGCGTGAGTACTCGGCTCTTTCTGGCTATTTTTGCGACATGCTTGCTGCTCGTGGTGATTATGCACCAAGGCGTACGCATGAGTTTTCAGCACGGTTTTATTGATTATATTAAAGAAAATGATCAACAACGTGTTGAGCTGGTTTCTTCTGCCCTTGCGGAACAATATGAAGAAATGGGCAATTGGGCTTTTTTGATTGGTAATGAGCGCATTTTCTTTCGCATTTTGCGCTCTGTAGAACATCAACAACATCGCGGCCCGATGCGCCAACGCTGGCGAACCATTTTCTGGGTTTATGATACACAAGACCGACTCATTTTCGGGCAAGACACGCCCTTACCGAGTAAAGTTCTCCGTGAACCTATTGTGACTAGCAATGGCGATACCGTCGGCTGGCTTGTTGCCAGTTATGAAACAGGAATTAGCAGCGCCCTTGACCGCCGTTTTGATACCAAGCAAATGTATACCAGTTGGATCATCGCTGGGCTGTCTTTGTTTGTGGCTCTGATTGCCACATTGTTCCTTGCCCGTAGCTTTTTAAAACCGATTAAGCGGTTACTCGAGGGCACTAACCGGCTCGCCAATGGTGATTTTGCCACACGGGTTCCTGAATCCGGCCGCGATGAGCTAGGGCAACTGGCTAAAGATTTTAACCATCTTGCCTCGACCCTCGAAAAAAATGAACAAATGCGTCGTGATTATATGGCGGATATTTCCCATGAACTCCGCACACCGTTGTCAGTTCTGCGAGGCGAATTAGAAGCAGTGCAAGATGGTGTCCGTCAAGCCACTCCCGAAACAATCAATTCCCTACTCAATGAAACCCAAACTTTAATTAAGCTAGTTAATGACCTCCACCAGCTCTCATTATCGGATAGAGGCTCATTGGTTTATCGCATGCAACTTACCGATATTATTCCTTTAATTGAAATGGCAATAGGGCAAGCTCGCTGGCGGTTAGAAGACCAACAGCTTTCAGTTGAACGGCAATTTATTGCAGAAGGCTACGTGTTTGCCGACCCAGATCGCATCACTCAGTTGTTCTATAATTTAATGGAAAACAGCTTACGCTATACAGATCCACAAGGTAAAATTGCCATCCAAGTCACACAAGACCAACACCAGCTCTGTATAATTTGGCAAGATAGCGCCCCGGGGCTTACAGCTGAGCAATGCCAACATTTATTTGAGCGTTTTTATCGCGCTGAAGGCTCACGTAATCGCGCCAGTGGTGGTTCCGGTTTAGGGCTGGCCATTTGCTATAATATTGTTGAGGCTCACCATGGTACAATTTCTGCAGCACCGTCATCATTAGGAGGTGTCAAAATTACCATCAATTTACCGATTCAATTAAAAGATAAAGGGTTATGATCATGGCTGAACAGAGCAATACCCCTATTTTGGTTGTGGAGGATGAACCCAAACTAGGCCAACTGCTGTTTGATTACTTACAAGCTGCAAACTACCAACCCGCATTAATTGCGCGTGGTGACGAAGTCATTGACTATGTGAAAGAACACCAACCTGCGCTCATTTTATTAGATTTAATGTTACCGGGCCTGGACGGCATTTCAGTATGTCGTGAATTGCGAAAATTCAGTGATGTTCCCATTATTATGGTGACGGCAAAAACTGAAGAGATTGATCGTTTATTAGGGTTAGAAATCGGCGCTGACGACTATATTTGTAAACCTTTTAGCCCACGAGAAGTTGTGGCTCGTGTCAAAACGATTTTACGTCGTTGCCAACCAAACATAACGACTAGCAATAACCAAACCAAACTTATTATTGATGAGAATGCCTTTCAAGTACGCTACGGCTCTCAGTTACTTGAACTCACACCCGCTGAGTTTCGGTTGCTCAAATTTATGTCTGATAATGCAGGTATGGTATTTTCTCGCGACCAGTTACTGGATATCTTGTATGACGACCACCGCGTGGTAACGGACCGCACAATTGATAGCCACGTCAAAAATTTACGCCGTAAATTAGAGTCCCTCGATAACGAAAAAACTTTTATTCGTTCAATCTATGGCCTTGGCTACCGTTGGGATGAATGTTAAGCAATCAATAGACATACTATTCTTGTGGGATATTTGGTTTTTTTAGCAAATAGGAGTAAAATCCCCATCCCTTAAAAACACTCTCTCGTATGAGTGAGTGCTGACTTGACATCAGATAGAGAATAACCATGTTTACACCAGAGCTTTTATCCCCTGCCGGTTCGTTAAAAAATATGCGCTACGCTTTTGCGTATGGCGCAGACGCCGTTTATGCAGGCCAACCTCGTTACAGCTTACGCGTACGAAATAACGAATTTAATCACGAAAACTTAGCCAAAGGCATTCAAGAAGCTCATGAGCTGGGTAAAAAGTTTTATGTGGTCGTGAATATTGCCCCTCATAATGCGAAATTAAAAACTTTTATTCGTGATTTAACCCCTGTCATTGAAATGGGCCCAGATGCACTGATTATGTCTGATCCTGGCCTTATTATGATGGTTCGTGAAGCGTTTCCTGAGATGGATATTCATTTATCTGTACAGGCCAATGCGGTTAACTGGGCTTCGGTGAAGTTCTGGAAACAAATGGGCTTAACACGCGTGATCTTATCGCGCGAATTATCCCTCGATGAAATTGCTGAAATTCGCCAACAAGTACCGGAAATTGAGCTTGAAGTGTTTGTTCACGGTGCCCTTTGTATGGCCTATTCCGGCCGTTGTTTACTTTCTGGTTATATTAATAAACGCGACCCTAATCAAGGGACTTGCACCAATGCTTGCCGCTGGGAATATAACGTCCAAGAAGGTAAAGAAGACGATGTGGGTAACATTGTCCATATGCATGAGCCGATCCCAGTACAAAATGTGACGCCAACCTTAGGTGCGGGTGCGCCAACCGATAAAGTCTTTATGATAGAAGAAGCCAAACGTCCGGGCGAATATATGACCGCCTTTGAAGACGAGCACGGTACTTATATCATGAATTCAAAGGATTTACGCGCAATCGAGCACGTTGAAAACCTAACAAAAATGGGTGTTCACTCCTTAAAAATTGAAGGCCGTACAAAATCGTTTTATTACTGTGCTCGTACTGCACAAGTCTATAGACGTGCAATTGACGATGCTGTCGCCGGTAAACCTTTTGACCCAACGTTGCTATCTACCTTAGAAGGCTTAGCACACCGTGGTTATACTGAAGGTTTCTTACGCCGCCACACCCACGATGCCTATCAAACCTATGAATATGGCTACTCTGTTTCTGAAACGCAGCAATTTGTGGGTGAATTTACCGGCAAACGTGTCAATGGGATGGCTGAAGTTGATGTAAAAAATAAATTTAGCGTTGGGGATAGCTTAGAGATGATGACACCTGCGGGTAATATTGTCTTTACCTTAGACGCTTTAACAAACCGCAAAGGCGAAGCGATTGATGTTGCACCAGGCAACGGCCATGTGGTTTATCTACCAATCCCTGAAGATGTTGATGTCAATTTTGGTTTGTTGATCCGTAATCTAGCAGGAACAAACACCCGGGCACCTCATCAAACTCAGCCAGAAAAGCAAATTGCGGGCTAATCGCCACTTAGTTATTTTTAAATAACTTGTTCACTAAAAGCCAAAATCTCATCGTTTAATACTTTGATATTTTGGCTTTTTTTTTACCTATAAAACGATATTATTTCACTTTATATGCTTTTTTCTTATATGATAATCATTCGCGTTATTGACATTTTCATTAAAAAATGCGCTGAATATCCAATTTTATGCAACAGATCACATCAATTGGTTATTCGATATCGTATAGTCACTCTCGAAAACGAAGAACTAGAAAGTCATAAAATAAGACTAGGAACCACCTCCTTGGCTGGCTCAATCTCCCTTGAGCTAGCCATTTCTTTTATCTACTACTTTTATTTCATTTCTCTTGTTAACGCTATTTCTGTAAAAAAACGAAAAAAAGCTCATCCATATTTTATTAATCCATTTATACTCGTTTTAACGAATATTTGACATACGTTAAGCCAAATGGATGGGTATTTATGAATCAATATCAGTCAGCCATGGTTATTCTTAATGGTAAACAAGCCAATCACATTGAGCTGCGAAAAGCCATTACTCACCTGCGTAAAGAAGGCCATCAAATTCAAGTCCGTATTCCTTGGGAGCTGGATGATACGCATTATTTTATCTCTCAGGCGATAAAACATGGTGTTGATACCATCATTGCCGCCGGAGGTGATGGTACTGTGAATGCGGTTGCCAGTACCCTGATGAAATTCCCTAGCGAGTCCCGTCCTACTTTAGGGATCCTCCCGATGGGCACAGCAAATGATTTTGCCACTAGCGCGAATATTCCAATGGATATTGAATCTGCCCTAGCACTCTCATTAAAAGGCAAAGCTGTGCCTATTGATATTGCCCAAGTTAATGAGCAATATTATTTCCTCAATATGGCCACTGGCGGCTTTGGGACACGTATTACCACCGAAACACCAGAAGCACTAAAGTCGGCGTTAGGAGGAGCGGCTTACGTAATAAATGGCTTACTGCGTCCTGACACACTGAAAACGGACATTTGCCATATTGAAGGGGAAAATTTTAGTTGGGAGGGGGAGACGTTAGTGATCGCTATCGGAAACGGCCGGCAAGCAGGTGGAGGCCAGCAACTGACACCACAGGCACTCATTAATGACGGTGCATTAAATTTACTGATTATTCCTGCAAGGGATGTGATACCCGCATTTTTATCGAATTTATTTTCAGCTGATAAAAACGAACACTTAGTTGAAAAGCAATTATCATGGGTAAAAATTTCATCTCCTCACGATATGATCTTAAACCTTGATGGTGAGCCACTATCGGGAGATACCTTTACGTTCTCAGTGCAGCCAAACGCCATTCAGTGCCGGTTACCTCCTCAATGTAACTTATTAACTTAAAGCATAATATGAAAGCCCGAGTATTTGGGCTTTCAATCTTTTAAGGTTACCACCATGCATGGAAGTGATGCACAGGACCTATTCCCTTTCCAACTTCTAAGCTATCCGCTTGTTCTAACGCGGCTTGTAAATACGCTTTAGCCTGCGTAACGGTTTCTTGCCAATCCGCGCAACGAGGGCGCAACGCAGCCAAAGCTGCTGACAAAGTACACCCTGTACCATGGGTATTTTTAGTATTTATACGAACAGAAGTAAAACGCCATTCGCCTTTTGGTGTGATTAACCAATCTGGGCTTTCAGCATCACTTAGGTGCCCGCCTTTCATTAATACCGCTTGGCAACCTTTTTCAAGCAATTTATACCCTTGAGTCAGCATTTGACTTTCTGTTTGTGCGACTTTTTCGTCTAACAATACCGCTGCTTCGGGTAGATTTGGTGTAATAATAGAAACGAGGGGTAATAACTGTTGACGCAGCGCATCAACCGCATCTGGTAATAGCAACGGGTCGCCACTTTTAGCCACCATGACGGTGTCCAATACCACATACGGGATAGAATATTGTTTCAGCGCATTCGCCACAACGGCGACATTACTTTGATTAAACAACATACCGATTTTTGCGCTATCAATTCGCACATCACTGAGAACCGAGTCTAATTGTGCCGCCACAAATTCAGGGGGTAAGTCTTGAACAGATTGCACACCTCGAGTATTTTGAGCCACCAATGCTGTCATCACGCTCGTACCATAAGCCTCTAACGCAGAGAACGTTTTTAAGTCTGCCTGAATACCCGCCCCACCCGATGGGTCTGTTCCGGCTATGGTTAACGCATTGATCCTCATGTGTGACTCCCCTTTTCGTCGGCTAAAGCAATTGAATAGATTGATAAGCAAGGTTTACTGAAATCATTTTAAATCAAACAATAAAACCGCCTTAATTGTCTCATAACATTTAACAAATACCAGCGGTTAGTGAATGAATTTTAATGAGTTAGATAAAAAGAGAGGATATCTCACGCAGGGAGAATTAACATAATTTATAAGTACACATTAGGCAAATGAATATTATCAACACCTCGCTGCTGTAATAGTTGAGCGAATGCCTCCACTTCTATTTGGGTTGCCGCAGGCCAGTTAGCTGCTTCATTTTTTACGCCATGCTGTTGAAAGGCGTTAATCTTTATCCGTGTGCTCGTAGGAAGTTGATTTAGAAAATCAGCAAGTTCATCAATATGTTCTAGGTAATCTGTTTGCTGAGGAATATACAATAAGCGCAATTCATACAATTTCTCTGCTTGCGCCAAATATTGAATCGATTGAAAAACACGCTGGTTATCTTTTCCTGTTAGCCTTAAAGCACACTCATCACTCCATGATTTTAGGTCAATCATCACGCCATCCGTATACTCAATCACTTTATTCCAGCCCGCAGAAGCCAGATGTCCATTACTGTCAATAAAGCAGGTTAAATGCTTGAGCTCCGGTGTGGCCTTAATTGCTTTAAATAATTCAATAATAAAAGGTAATTGTGTTGTTGCTTCCCCACCACTAATGGTTACGCCATTCAGGAAAACAACATTTTTTTTCAAGTCATTAATGGCGTCATTAACACTTAATGGCACCGTCATCGGACTTGAATTTTTAGTGCACGTTTGCAAACAGGTATCGCAAAGCTGGCAGGCATCGCTATCCCAGATAACCTTACCATCCACAAACGATAACCCATTGTGAGGACAGGTTAAAACACAGTCCCCACAATGGTCACAAAGCGACATGGTATATGGATTATGGCAATTCAAACACCGTAAATTGCAACCTTGCAAAAAAATAACGTGCCGATTACCAGGGCCATCTACACAGGAAAAAGGAATAACCTTATTCAGCGTAGCGCATCGATTGCTCATGACTAATTACTCGTTGCTGACGGGCTGTAATTTTACAGTTCTTAGTCGCTTCCTCTCCTAACCAGGTAGTGTTACTTCTAGAACCTTGTTCTTTGTATTTTTCGATATCCGACAAACGTACCATGTAGCCAGTAACACGGACTAAATCATTACTCGCCACGTTTGCAGTAAACTCACGCATTCCACAGCTAAATGCCCCTTTGCACAATTGCATTAATGCTTGCGGGTTTTGTTTAATCGTTTCATCGATGGTTAAAATGTCACTGATCCCAGACAAATAGTGTTTGTGATGAGGCGCTACGGCTTGGATATGCGAAACAGGATCGGGCTCTTCACCGTATGGAATGCGAGCCCCCGGTGTAGTCCCTATATCCGAACTGATCCCAGATTGGGCATGGAGCATGGCTCGGTTTTTATAACCATATTTAACAGGTGTGGTTTCGACAAAGTCTGCCAACTGTTCACTGATTTGATAAGACAGTGGCAAGGCAGGTGAATTTGCTTGATACGCACCTTTCGCTCCATCTTTTTCCATAAGGATATTCACGGCTTCAGCTAAACCATAAATACCAAACATCGGGGCAAAGCGTTCTGGCTCTATTAATCCTTCTTGGACAAGAAAACTGGTTTGGAAGAAGTTTGATTCCTCAAATAAAAATGCGCTACGTGTTTCAATGAGTTCCATTTGTAACTCACAATACTTTTTCAATTGCACATTTAAAAAATCAGCTGAATTTTGACTGCGTAATGCAACCTCGCGCAAATTAATACGAACTAAAGTGCTTCCTCCGCCTGCAACAGGCAATGCATTATAACAGCTGACAATGCCGTAACCTTGTTCATCAAATGCAGCACGATGAATGATATCATTCGCAATATGCGGTTTGCTGCATTCACAAATATTTTCAATCGCTTGTAAGAAAAGTGATTCAGGTGTGCGCTGTGGGTGATAAACAAATGTCAGGTTAGGTGCGACTTGCTTCAATTCCGCATCGATACGTAAAATCAAACGGCAAATCACGTTGTCATCCGGCCCAATATTGGCATGCATAAAGGCATCAGGTAGAGTTCGGTCTAATTGTATCCAAAATCTTTTTAATTTTGGATACAATTGTTCTTCTGTCAATTCCCCTACATATGGCATGAGTACTTTATCTAAGTACCCTAAAAATACAGGGAAATTGGTTACCGATGGAACGTGATGATATAAAATCATCAGATGATTAAGCGCATCATCAAAGTCCTCAGCAGGAGCTAATTCTAGGTATGCTGAACCTTGGTTGAGGTATTTTACATAATCAGGCAACACATAGCGTGGCCTATACGGTGCATTTCCTTCATACATATCACAAATAACACGTTCACTTAACGCCTCTGCGAGGGGTTGGCTCATCGCAAGATAGGGAATGTGGCTATCCGCCTCTACCGCTAAAAAATTGGCTTTTTGTTTTGGTGATAATATTTTATCTGTGGCGATAGCCAAGCATTTAGCTTGGTATTCAGTCAGTGGTTCTTGACGTTTCATCATGGTGATGTTCCTTTTTTAGTTAGAAGCTAACGTTGCTTACAGCAATGTATATGCCGTAAACTTTCAAGAACTAGCTCCTAGCCGTGTTGACATGCAGCAACTTATAACCGCCGCCTATATCCTCCATTTCATCCCATTGAGACAAGTCATTATTTGACGTGCGTCATACTTTTTGGATTTGTTTGCACGCTATTTTTCATAAATGTCTGCTCTATCAACATTACTAGTCGTTATCACCTAAATAATACGAAATACCTCTTTATTACAGAAAGTTAGCCACATCTAGAATGAGTGATACATTGGTTTTTCTTATCTTTACTAACTCAATTCAGCTCATTTATTTTCATCAAGTAATCACATTATCTAATTAAAAATGGAGTATTTTGTCAATTATTGGTTTTTTAGGAGAATTAACCTATTCAATAGCCAATTTGATCAGCTAATATCCCTTTTTACTGTCAGTTATCCCCCTTAAAAATAGGCAAAATTAAACAGTTCTAATATGACCAGCTAGTTATTATCCTTAACTATGTAATTAATACTGTTATATTCTGTACATCTTAATTAAAATAATTGAGCTCAAAATTATAATAATAATGCTAATCTGATAATCATTAGCGAGCTAATCATCATTTTTATATCTGCGATACAGAACTGGATTTACAATGAGAGTTTATAAAAACATACAGTTGGCCGTAGGTGCTTCGCTACTCATGAGCGCCTCAATCTGCATATCATCGCCTGCCGTTGCGCAAGAGCAACCGGCAAATTTATGGGATAAATTTAAAAATAATGTCAGTACCACATGGGACTCTGACAAATATGAGTTATATGTTCCAGCGGTGACTTGGCACAACCGTGCAATGTACGACAAGAAAAAAACGGATGAGTATAACGAGCGACCTTGGGGTTTTGGCCTTGGTAAATATCGTTATGATGAAGACAATGACTGGCATGCTATCTATGCAATGGCATTTAAAGATTCACATAATGATTGGGAACCAATTGGTGGTTATGCATTCCAAAAAATGTGGATCCCAGGGGACATTGATGGTTTTCGTATGGGAGCAGGCTTCACTCTAAGTGTCACTGCCCGTAGGGATATGTACTACATTCCAATCCCAGCACCGCTCCCGCTAGTATCAGTGGAATATGACAAGCTTTCGCTGCAAGCCACTTATATTCCAGGAACTTATAATAACGGTAACGTATTATTTGCTTGGCTACGTTGGCAGTGGTGACCTAACGACTTCATCGCAGTATAAAAAGACCGGTCGGGTATTCCCACCGGTCTTTTTATTATAAGAAAAAAACCAAATCTAGCTTAATTGTTGGCTTTTGGCTAAGTCTTGCTTTTTAGCCCCTGAGAATTGATACCCAACCCATAGAACTGCTATCCATAATGGCATAATTAATACCGAAATGCGCAAGCCGTCCATTGTCAGGATGATCCCTAAAATCAACAGTAAAAATGCTAAGCACAGATAGTTTCCAAATGGATACCAAATGCTTTTAAATTTCGTTTCAACACCTTGTTTGTTCATTGCTGCTCTGAACTTCAAATTTGAAACACAAATCATAATCCAGTTCAGAACCAAGGTTGTCACGACCAATGACATTAACAATTCGAAAGCTTTACCTTCCATCACAAAGTTAATTAAAATTCCACCAGAAGTCGCAATACCTGAAATGAATAATGCCATGACGGGGACGCCACCTTTATTCACTTTCGCAAGAAATTTAGGTGCATTACTTTGTTGTGCTAAACCAAACAACATACGGCTTGTTGCATAAGCCCCACTGTTATACACAGACAACGCAGCAATTAAAATAACCACATTCAATGAATTAGCAACCAGTAAATCGCCTAATTCATGGAAAATCAAGACGAATGGGCTTGTTTTGCCATCAAGATCAACCCAAGGATATAACGCGAGTAATACCGCTAACGAGCCAATATAAAAAATCAAGATGCGATATACCACTTGGTTTATTGCTTTTGGAATGCTTTTATCTGGGTCTTCGGCCTCTGCAGCGGTAATACCGACAAGCTCTAAGCCCCCAAATGAAAACATAATAATTGCCAAAGCCATTATTAGCCCATTAAAGCCATTAGCAAAGAAACCACCATATTCCCATAAGTTACTGACTTTCGCTTGTGGGCCGCCATGACCGCTGAGCAGTAAGTAGCAACCAAAAATAATCATAGCAACGACTGCAATGACTTTGATTAATGCAAACCAGAACTCAGTTTCCCCATAAGAGCGCACATTGACCAAGTTAACCGCATTCACAGCAATAAAAAACACCGCGGCAGAAACCCATATCGGGAGTTCAGGCCACCAATGTTGCATATATTTACCTGCGGCGGTTAGTTCTGTCATCCCAACAAGGATAAACATGACCCAGTAGTTCCACCCTGAGAGAAAACCTGCAAAGCCACCCCAATACTTAAATGCAAAATGACTAAACGAACCCGCGACAGGTTCCTGAACAATCATTTCTCCCAACTGGCGCATAATAAGAAAAGCAATAAACCCACACAGTGCGTAACCAAGTAAAACCGATGGCCCTGCCATTTGTATGGTTGTTGCTATTCCGAGGAATAACCCTGTACCAACAGCGCCTCCCAAAGCAATCAATTGGATATGCCTGTTTTTTAATCCCCGCTTTAGCGTCTGTTGCTGTTGCGCCATAACTTTACCCTTTCGTCCTCTTACTTGCTTTTTATCGTCCAAAATAATGATAATGACACAAGTTTATTTGAATTTTCTTATTAACACTACATTCTTCTGGCGCTGTTTTTACCATATTTTACGGCCCAAAAGCAGGTGCTATTAGTTATTTTTTTTCATCACATAACAAAATGATACCGCAGGATAGTTACCCCAACTCAATATCATGGATTGTGCATTAAAAAGCAAATTCAAAATGGTAACAAGTCAGTTACACGACAAATACCAAAAATAAAGTTTTCTCCCCCCTGATCACACAGGTTGTCCATCGCTAAGAGATAGAAAAAAAGACACGCTAAGACAGCACTTACAGCAATAATTAATTTACGACCAAACACCGACAATTCCTTCATATTTCTATGATGATTTTATTTTTCAAATGATTACAATATTAAGGTACTGCCATTTTATGATAGATATCATTTATGGCATTGCACGTAATGCGTTTATAGAACAAATGGTACTCTAATTTAGAGCATCAAATTTGAGGAAAATATGCAATTGACCTCTTTTTACAAAAATTCCGCTCATTTTAGGCGCTATTGGTCATTAACTTATTCTGATTGTGCTTTTTTTACCCTAAAAATGGGAAATACCGCACAAGCAGCCTTTGTCATCATGAAATGAAGTTGTGTATACTTCTGCTACCGTAAAACTAGAAAACATTTGAGATGCCACAAGATAACCACTTAGCACTTGTTTATGCTTTGAGTAAATGGATAGAAGAACACTTAGGGCGCGTGATCCACTTAGAAGAGCTCGCGGCTTATTCAGGCTATTCACTTTGGCATATGCAAAAAATCTTTAAAGAAGTCACAGGGATTTCACTGGGTAAATATATCCGCCAACGCCGTCTTGCGGGTGCGGTTAACTTACTGCGCAATAGCAGCCAGTCTATTTTCGATATCGCTCTGGATTTTGGTTTTGGGTCACAATCCCACTTTACCTATATGTTCCGTAAAGAATATGGCATTACGCCATTTGATTTTAGACAGAATGACCAAATTCAATTAGATGTGAAGCAACCGCTTCATTTAATTCATAATTATGAGTGAGAATATTTTAGCCGCATTAATCTATTGATTCACATGCTAATGCTATAAAACATTGTCATTTCAAGCTTCGACTATTGAACAGAGTTCCTGCTTTGTATTCTGTTCAATTTCATATCAAACACCCATTATTCTATTGTGAGTAAAATTATAACTATTCGTATAATTTACATTCTGAATAATTGGAGTAAGGTATTGGCAGAAAGCACGCATTTTAGGAGGCATTGGATGTCAATCAAACTGGTCGCCATTGATTTAGATGGCACATTACTTAACTCCCAACACCAAATATCTCCCGCAGTAAAAGAGGCTATCACTCAAGCCAAACAAAAAGGTGTACATATTGTCTTAGCCTCAGGTAGGCCATTTTCGGGGATCTCCCCTTACCTACGGGAATTAGATTTAAATACCGCAGATAACTATTGTATTAGCAATAATGGTAGTGTCATTCACCAAGCCAATGATGGAAGTCATCTGGCAGAGAATTTGTTAGATTTCGCTGACTTCCAATATTTTGAAGAACTAGCTAGAAATGTCGGGGTTCACATGCATGCTCTTGCGGATAACAGCATGTTCACGGCAAACCGCCATATTAGTCACTATACAGTTGCAGATGCTTATTTAACTCACACTCCACTAATCTATTGCCCCGTTAATGAAATGGACTCTTCTTTGGAATTTACTAAATTTATGATGATTGACCATCCAGAGAAATTAGATATTGGTATCAGTTATCTTCCAGAGAATGTCTTCGATAATTACGCTTTAACCCGAACAAGCCCGTATTTCCTAGAGGTGTCAAATAAAACCTCAAGTAAAGGCGCGGCATTGCAATGTATCTGTGAAAAACTGGGTATTACACCTGACAAAGTCATGAGTATTGGTGACCAAAATAATGATATCCAAATGCTACAATACGCCAGTGTTTCTGTCGCAATGGGCAATGCTTTAGAGCCAATTCGCCAAATGGTTAAATTTGTGACCACAACTAATGATGAAGATGGCATTGCTGTCGCCATTAATAAATTTATTAATGTATAAGTCCGCAAAAATTCACTTTAGTCTAATTTCTGTTGCAGCGCTTATCTGGACGCGCTGCACCTTTTAACCACTTATTGGTTTTTGCCTCGTCGCTAAAAAGCAAATCACCGACCCCATTGTCACCATTAACACACCTTGCCAAAAACTTAACGTTAATGCCGTGCTTAATAACATAGACGCGAATGCAGTTGATATAACTGGGGTAAAATAAGAAAGTGTCCCTAAAAAAGCCACATTGCCCTTGATAACCGCAAATGTCCATAATGCATTCGCTCCGCCAGTCGCAATTGAGGCAACCAGTAATAATAACAGGCTTTCTTTATTGATAATAAACGGTGTTGGGGTACTGAAAAAATACAGAATCCATAACCCAATAGAGGTCATGATAAAGAATAGTACCATACCATTGTGACCTCCAGAAATACGCTTAGTGACATTGCTGTAAAACGACCAAACAATAGCCCCAATAAAGGCTAAAAAATAACACAGTGGATTGCTTTGAATATTTTCCCAAATCGTTTGCACCGACAATGGCTGATTTCCTGAAATTACCCAGATCAACCCCATAAATGCTAAAACTAACCCTAATCCCAACAATAAAGTGAAACGTTGACGGTTAAAAAATACCGCCAGTGCGATAGTAAAACTTGGCCACAAATAATTCACCATACCAAGTTCAATAGCTTGCTGCCGGCTATTGGCTAAGCCTAACGCCAATACAAAACAGATTTCATAACTAACAAACAGTACCGTTCCCCAGAGTAAATAGCGTTTGGGATACTTCGTTATTTTAGGCACCCCCATGGCAAGTACTAACACAAGGGAACCGACTGTATAAACTAATGCTGCACCACCGACAGGCCCAAAATTTTCACTTACACTGCGGATCAGCCCAACCATTGTGCTCCACAACAAGATTGAAATAACTCCATACAGCGTTGCGGCGTACTGATTCAATTTCATAACTCTCTCGGCTATTTAAATTAGAAATAGGATATATACTGTGATAATACATTTATTTCATCACCTTAAAAAACCTTATAGCTCAAAGAATTATAAAACAAGCGTTTATTCTTATTAAACCTTGATAATATTGCATAAAAAAATTCTCAGGCTTTCACCTAAGAATTTTATGCTTTACGTTTTTTATATTAGCGAGATGTTTCTTTCTCAACCCACTTATCGACTTCTTCTTTTTCCCATATCCCCTCCTCAAACTGTTTCTTTAATTCAGGGTGCTGATTAATATCAAAAGTCGGTATTTTACCTGCAACCAATTGCTGGTTATAATCTTTAGCGAGTTTGAAAGCGATACCCGATAATAAAAGGATCGCGATTAGATTTGTTATTGCCATTAACCCCATGGATAAATCAGCAAGTTTCCAAATAAATGGCATTTCAGCAAGTGCACCAAACATCACCATACCTAATGCAGCTAAACGGAAAATAAATAAACCCGCTGTATGATTATTTTCTAGAAAAATCATATTGCTTTCAGCGTATGCATAGTTAGCAATGATTGATGTAAACGCAAAAAAGAAGATAGCAATCGCAATAAAGGTGCTTCCCCAGCTACCAACGGCAGAAGATAGCGCAAGTTGTGTCAATTCAATGCCATTAATGTTATCCATCCCACTTTCTAGAACACCAGATGACAAAATAATAATTGCGGTCGCACTACAAATAACAATAGTATCCATAAAAACACCAAGCATCTGCACATATCCTTGAGATGCAGGATGAGGTGGATAAGGTGCTGCGGATGCCGCTGCATTTGGTGCTGACCCCATCCCGGCTTCGTTAGAGAATAGCCCTCTCTGAATACCTTGTGTCATAGCCTGAGCAACACCATAGCCAACAGCCCCCCCCGCTGCCTCTTGCAAACCAAATGCATTTCGGATTATCAGCATAAAAACTTCAGGTAATCGTTCAATATGGTGCCCAACAACCCAAAATGCCAATAACAAATAGGCTAACGCCATGACAGGAACAACTAATTCAGCAACCCTCGCAATGGATTTCAATCCACCAAAAATAATAACTCCGCTTAATAAAACTAAGCCAATGCCAACATAAATTGGATTGAAATCAAAGGCGACTGCGGTTGCTTGAGCAATAGAATTAGCTTGTACTGCATTAAATACTAAACCAAAGGCAATAATCAGGAATATTGAAAACAACACCCCCATCCAACGTTGGTTTAAGCCTTTTTGCATATAATATGAAGGCCCACCACGATAATTTCCTTTATCATCTTTGGTTTTATATAACTGTGCTAAAGTACATTCAATAAAAGATGTTGCCATTCCGAGTATAGCTACGACCCACATCCAAAAAATAGCACCGGGTCCGCCAGCTGTTAGTGCAATTGCGACCCCGGTTAAGTTTCCTGTACCGACTCTAGCGGCTAAACTTGTACATAGTGCCTGAAAAGAGGAAATACCTGCGCTATCCGATTGTTTACTGTTTTTTAAGACACTAAACATATGGCCAAAATGCCTAATTTGAATAAACCCTGATCGAAGCGTAAAATACAGGCCTGCCCCCAGTAATAAATAAATAAGTAACGAACCCCAAATAATATTAGTTAATGAGTTTATAAATTCTATCAAATTACACTCCTTTTTTATTAGAACGATTAATAATGTATTAATCGAAAATCAACCCCTCACATTTAAAACATACCCACAGAAAAAGGAGTTTAGCTTACAAAAGCTCAATCATCTTAATATGATTATCAGAAATTATATTTTTTTCTCTTTAATGTAAATTAATTTCCGTTTCATCAATCGTTAACTACATTGTGCTTTAATTAAAACAAGTTAGACACTCCCAAATAAACACATATAACACCTTGAAAAACCTAACCAAGAAAAAATTCTTTATGATTAAGTAAGAAATTAATCAAATGATTGATTTTCAGTATTTATTTTAACCAGCAAGTTACTTGAATAAATAAAAAAACATTATTCATTTCATCGTTTCATTCTTAATTAGCTTATTTCTTAACAAAAATATTTATAATATTTCTTTTGTTTAATTTATTTATTATTTGGAATATCTAATCAATGAATGAGGTTAATTTATAATCAAAAAAACCGTCACCGCACAACCATCGTAATTAGATAGTTGCTTATACTTTCACTTAACAATAAACTGAGCCTAATTAAATTTTATAGACAAGAGGTTAACGTATGGAAATTAATATCAAGTTATCTGATGACCCACTTTCTCAGCTCCCTGAAAAATCATATGAGTCCTTCATTGCTGAGCTAAAAGCACGTGTTTTAGAAGTCTACCCTGGCAGCTATCTTTTGATTACTCATGATAATGGCCCAACAACCTTTCAAACTAAAGGCTTTCATGATGATAACGAAGCACATATTGTCTTACATGAACTTGTCGAAGATGTCTTAAAACATGGCCATTGGTTAAAACAGTAATCTCCCTGTTAGGTTACATGAACAAAACCAGCTATGAGTCTACCTGACCTCTAGCTGGTTATTTTTTATTTCGCCCATATTTCGATAACACGCCTCTAATATGGGTTCAAACTCTGATCAAGATCATACTTAACCTTAACTTTCACCAAAACAAGTTAAAATCGCTTTACCTTACACCGCTATATGATAATGTATATAACGTAATTTTCATTTACATTGCTTTTGCTAATTATAGCGGCCAGTATTTATACTGGCTCTTTTTTATGAAATCATGCTAAAAACCTACTCGTCATCCCCCATTTTAGGCCTAATCTGCTATAGTATTTTTCTAGTACCAGATAGAGTTATTATTCATTGTGTGCAAAATAGAGGTATGACTATGAAGCGTTTGTTACTGGCTTTTTGCCTGGCTCCAGCCCTTGTTATGGCTGATAATGCCCCATTAAATATTAGTGAAATAGCCAAAGATTATTGTGAGATCACTGGTCAAGCACTAAGTGAAGCATACAGCACTGACAAAACTAGCAGTGAATTAACCCAATCAACTATTGCTAAATTGAAAAGTGAAAATGTCGACCTCAAGCAATTAGCCACTGTAGAGTCAGACCTACGCGAAAATCTAACATCAGCGATTGACGCCGTACGTAGCAATAAATCTAAGTTTGCTAATGAAGCCGACTTCAATAAATCACTAAATGACTCTATTTCAGCTTGTAAAATTCAAACTGAACTGCTTTTGAATAAATCTTAATGATTTAATTTTTTAGAAAAGAAAAAACGCTCAAACTAAAATTTGAGCGTTTTTTTATTAATTGGTTGGTTTTTTAATACACAACTGTTCAATCGAGAATTGTAATTCAGGTGTTTCACTAATAATCAATTGCCCATGCTCAGAGAAACGCCCTTCTTTAATGCTGACATTTGCAACAAATGGTAGCGAGCTATCTTGGGTCGATAAGCGGTATAAGCCACAAACCCGATAACTTTCTCCTTCCTTAAACTCACTTTTTTGTACTATATCCACATCACTGAACTCAATCGCTGATGCGTTTCCTAGCTTCTTTTCCACCATGCTTTGCGCTTCATTTTTAACATCTGAGTCACCAATACTGGTATAAGAATGGTATGCAAATACGCCTAAAGCCAATAGCAATACAATTAATAATTTTGTTTTTATACGTTTCAACGCATCACCCTTTCTATTTTATGACAACTCAACCTAGTATAGGTGTATTATATCAATTTGAGTAAACAATTTGAGCTTTTGCCTTACTCATTTACGTTTGTCCTAACCAGTTGACACTAGTTTATAATAATTAATTTTTAAAAACTGAGAATATTACCAATATCCTTCCTGTTATTATTGATTCAATGTATATCTATTAAATTAACATTAATAAAAAAAACATTTTTTATTTAGTTAGTTAGTTTTATACTGGCCTATATACTACTTCACTGATTTAATATATTTTTATGAAAGAAAAAATCGTTAAAAACCTTGTTAGCCTGACTCATGGAACCAACAATGATGTTAAAATAGCGGCAATAAATGCATTAGGCGATTATATTTGTTCTATTGAGCAAGAAGATGCTATCGATAGACTATTAGCCTTATGTGAGGATTATAATAAAGATATAGCTGTCGCATCAATTGTATCAATTAGCAAATTAGCCAAATTCTTCCATGAAACCCAACAAAATAAAACTAACTAAAAAATATCAATTTAACGTAAAATTCATTTGTTTAACAAATAATTTTCATTATGAGAAAATAATGGAAGAAACATGACTGAATTATGGTTTATTCATTTAGATAAGTAAATACAATTGAATTAATTAATTCAAATGGCAGAATAATAATTAATAAATATCTAAAGGAGATATAACATGAATATATTAAAGCCATTAATTCTCAGTGCAAGTTTAATCGCGGTTAGCTTTTCAACATTCGCTTACCCAGGAGATGGCAATGGTTCATGGCACCGCGGAGGGTACCAAAACCAACAGCAATATAATGATAGGCCTTGCGATAATTACCGCCACTCTAATTATGCAAATCGTCACCGTGGTATGATGCAGTATTCAACATCAATTCAAACTACTCAACCAGATGAAACACTGAAAAAAATTGCTGCGGATGCTCCTAAAGGAGAAAATGGTAAACAATATATGGTTAAAGTTGCGGTTGTAGAAATTACACCTAATCCCCCTGTACAAGGCCAATAATTTTTACCAAGGGTAGAATAACACTACCCTTTTTTGTTTATATCACTTCAATGGTTATACCCCCCATATAATTGCTCTCCCTTACTTTGCTACCTTGGCATGTTTCTTTTCATATTTACCATAGATAAATTTGCAATAGTTCACAAGCCAATCAAATGAATAAGTAATCATAAAAAGTAAATAATTATTTACTTTAAGACTATTTTGAGTAATCTAATACTTTCAAAGATAATAATTTCAGGGAATAACTATGGATCGCCGTTCGTTTCTTAAATCCACATCAGTAGTTGCAGGTGGAATTGCACTTAACTCGCTTTTTAATCAAGCCATTGCGCAAACAAACAACATAAATATACCAAGTGAAAAACAACCTCTCTTGCTGAATTTTAATGAAAATTCATTAGGGATGTCACCGAGTGCAAAAGAGGCCATTATCAAAGCGTTACCTAATGCATTTCGTTATCCGGATGACGCTCGCGCTGAATTACAGCATAATATCGGTGAGCGCTACAGTTTATCTAATAAGCACATTAGCATGGGTAATGGATCATCTGAAACGATTCAAGCTGCTGTCGCTATGTTGGCAAATAAAGCAAACAAACTCGGTAAAAAAATTCAACTAGTCACTCCTGACCCAACGTTCAATTATGCAGAACTTTATTCTCTGCCATTGGGTATTACGATAACGAAAATTCCTTTAAAAACTGATTTATCATTTGATTTAGAAGGAATGGAAAAAGCGGCTAATGATTTTGACGGTTTATCAATGGTCTATATTTGTAACCCGAATAATCCGACAGCAATGATCACGCCTTATAGCCAGTTGGTTAAATGGATGGGTAAAGAGTCTGACAACACATTTTTTATCGTTGATGAAGCTTACGCCGAATTTGTTGAAGACCCGAATTTTACGAGTGCTATTGAATTAGTCAAAAAAGGCCAAAGTAACCTGATTGTCACACGTACTTTCTCAAAAATTTTCGCCTTAGCAGGTTTAAGAGTTGGCTATGGTGTTGCGGCTCCCGAAATTATTGCTGCTGTAGACGAATTTTTATCTATTGATAATACCAATACAGCAGGAGCAGTCGCTGCAATCGCGTCTCTAAAGGATAAATCATTTATTGAATACAGCCTAAAATCTAACAATATTTCGAGAAAAATCGTAGAAAAAGCATTAAATGAGATTGGGTTAGAATATGCCCCATCTCAGGCTAATTTTATTTTCCATAAAGTTAAAGGTGACGTAAAAACCTATCAACAACGTATGGCTGAAGCTCATGTTATGGTTGGCCGTGAATTCCCACCAGCCATTGGCTGGAATAGACTCACACTAGGAACCCCCGAAGAAATGCAGCAATTTGTTGTGATATTAAAGCAGTTTCATGAAAAAGGGTGGGCATAAATTAAGTTAACCCAAAAAGAGCAGTTCAAGCTGCTCTTTTTAAATTAAAATGGCCCCTTAAAGATAAAAAAGGCGCCAGCAAAAATAAGAATAAAACCAATTAAATGGTTAATGGTAAAGCTTTCACCTAAATACAATACCGAAAAAAGAACAAAAACACAGAGTGTTATCACCTCTTGCATTGTTTTTAATTCAGCCGCACTGTAATACTGATGCCCTAACCGATTAGCTGGCACTGCAAAACAGTATTCAACCAATGCAATTAACCAGCTAAAGAAAATAACAACATACAACGGCTTTGTTGTGAACTTTAAATGCCCGTACCAAGCAAACATCATAAATACATTTGAAATAATAAGTAAGAATACTGGGTAAAATTTAGTTAACATGCTGATTCAATAGACAAAGAATAAATAACCGATATTATGAGGTTAGAATTAACACACGACAATGTGCTCCCATAAATACCCCTGCACTTCATATCATAAATTTAAACGTATTTAGCAATCATTACGAGGTAATAATGAATATTAAATATGAATTAATGACACAACCAGATTGTCCTGCTGTCGCCCAATTATTGCAATCTAATTCTGAATCCCAACAAGGTGGGTTACTCGGTGAGTATCCTCAAGCCAAAGTCAATGCAATGTTTACTGGAAGTCTGACTACCGTTGTAGCTCGAGATGGAAATAAAATTATTGCTGTCGTATTTAGCTTTGACGCTAACTCTTCATCCCTACCCGCTATAGCGCATTTGATCATTAAACAGCATGCAGAAATTATACAAGATAACTGGTTCTATGGCCCTGTTTGTATCGATAGTGATTATCGAGGGAAAAATATTCTCAAATCTCTTTTTGATAAAATTTGTTCATACAATCAAGGAAAACCTGTTGCCTTTATTAATGCAGACAATCTCAGATCACTTATGGCACATCAAAAAATAGGCATGAGCAATGCCACTAATTTTGAATTTAATGGCATCACATATCATCTAATGGTTGGGAGTTAATTGTGTACTAATTAGTACATTTTTATTTTAATTTGCTTATTTTTTGCTACACTGTGACAAATTATTGTATACAGGAGTCATTTTATGACAGATTTCATTAGTGCAAATCAAAAAGCATGGGATAAACAAGCTGAATCACAACTTGCTTGGTCAACCCCCGTTGATTCCAAAACTATCAATGATGCCAAACAGGGAAAATGGCAAGTTCATTTAACACCAACTCCTGTTGATGATGCTTGGTTAGGGAATGTAAAAGATAAAAAAATTCTTTGCTTAGCTTCTGCAGGGGGACAGCAAGCGCCGGTACTCGCGGCAGCAGGAGCAAATGTGACTGTTTTTGATTTTTCTCAGAAACAGCTTGATCAAGACAAAATGGTGGCAGAAAGAGATAATTTAACCTTAGAGATCGTTCAAGGTGACATGCGATCATTACACATGTTTGCTAATGAAACATTTGATATTATATTTCATCCTATTTCTAATCTATATATTCCAGATGTTAACCCTGTCTGGCAAGAATGCTACCGTGTTTTAAAACCAAATGGACGGCTGTTATCCAGTTTTTTTAATCCTGTTGTTTTTATTGGAGCACGTGATAAACAATATGACGAACAAGGCATAATAAAGCCAAGTTATACTATGCCTTACTCCGAGTTATCTACTTTATCAGCAGAGCAAATAGCACAAAAACAGGCAAGGCAAGAAGCTTTTGTATTTGGTCACTCACTGACAGATCTAATTGGTGGGCAAATAAAGGTAGGCTTTCATATCACTGGCTTTAAAGAGGACTGGCAACCTAATCCACGGTTTGTCGTTGATAATTATCTACCCACATTCCTAACGACGATGGCAGTTAAATCAAATTAATATTAGTGACGCTCGTTTTGCTAGCAACTCAACGAGCTATCATTAATTTAGCTTCTTTTACAATATCTATCCCACACAGCTTCGAATTGTTCTGCGGGAATAATATCATCTGTTTTTTCTACAAAAGGAATGGATATCATTACTTTTCCAGCTCTATTTTTATGAAGCCTAACGATAAACCTTTTATAGCCATGGGGTAATTCATTTTCAAAACCAAAGACTTCACCGCAATAATAGCCCGTTTCATCCCCTTCTTCACTTTTCGTCAATACATAATATTGAACATTTTTATAATTTGCAGCCGAGGGGTAAGCAAGAAAATCTTCGACAGAACTTTTCACTCGGCTTTCGGTATCTAACTCAGCATCAAGTTTAACTTCAGTCATAATTCCTGCAATATACGCACAGCCAGCAACTAACAGTAATACCAGGGTTCTTAATAACATTTTAGTGGTACAGTTCAATAGAAAACACTGCTTATCATTATAGTTAATACTTAAATTTTTGCGACTATAACCAAGTGTGTTTAAGCCGTCAGCATATCGAAAGAGTTTAGTTTTATGATGTTTTATAGCTAATTATTTCACTCTATGTTATTTATTGAGTTAGTTGCCATATATAAACTAATATTGCCGCTGTTATTATCCAAATAGCGGTTGCCATACTTAAACTTCCCCAAGCAGTCATTTTCGTTGCTAATAAATATACCGTTAGTAAATACATTGCATAAGGAATGAGAGACCAGAGCCCAAACAGTGCAGTTTTTCTGAGAGCTTCTGTTCCTTGTTCTTGAACGACAATAACATGTGCAATTAATGCAAATGTAGGAAATAACGGAACTAAACCTGCAATATAGTAAATTTTGCTACGTGAAAATAGTGCAATAATCAATACGGCTAAAGCACCTAAAAGGCATTTAAAGAATAAAGAAAGCATACCGTACTCAAGACTCAAATTTTAAACGTTGACTATTATTATCACAAATCACTCGTAAATTAACTCTCTTATAGGTAGCAATCTACAACAATTATTTCCTCTTAATTCCCTCGTTATCAGTAAAGGTTGCCTAATCCCTTTCAATTTTATGAGCTAAGTCAAATTGTTGAATATAAAGTATCCAGAATTAGTGCCGATACATTTACTTAGTCCCTACGCCTGATGCTTTCGCGTGACTACATATAACTTTTTAGCTATCGGACAGCTTCGATTTGCTCATGGTTAATAACGTTATGTTTAGAAGTCGTTCTTAGTATGCGTACAAACATACTACTCGATGGTATGAAAGGAAATAATCAATGATGTCTGGTAATTTAAAAAAAATTAATTTTAGTTCAGCTAAAGTCTCTTTTTCTGGTTTTAAGACAACAACCCTAGTCTGGTTTATTTCAGGCCTACTTATCGCCCTTCTTCTTTCAACTTGTTGGTTTTTCTTTAGTTCTTTAAAACAATATCAAGAAACATTAACCAAGCTCGATACTATCTATAACGAACAAACACAGTTGAATAATACATGGCAGTCTTTATTGCAGGCACGAAATACCTTAAATCGTGCTAGCTCTCGCCATTTATTGATTATCAATAAGATGAAAACTTCAAATACTGACATAGATAGCCTTATCGAGTTTTATCATAAAAAAATGGCAGAAACAGGTAATTATTGGGATGCATTCACTGCCACCTCACTCTACAAAAACAGCGGTGAATTTGCTGAGTTAGAAAAATCATATAAAGCGTTATATGCTGCATTGAATGAGCTTTCAGTCTTTTTAGTTCAAGGAAAAACATATGACTTTTTAAATCAGCCTACTCAAGGATTTCAGGATACATTTGAAAAAAACTACGTAAGTTATCATCAACAATTAAATAGTAGTTATCATGATATTGCTCTTGCAAGTGAGCAACTGTATAAACAAAGTTTGATTGGTTTAATTATTACTATTTCAATAGTTATCCTCTTAGCTCTATTTATTCGATTTATTCTACAACTTTTCTTTATTCGTCCGCTAAACCAAGTTATTGATGGCATTGAAAAAGTTAGCCAAGGCGTTTTATATCATAGCTTTGATAATAAGGGGTTATATGAGATCAAGTTACTTAAACAGCATATGTCTAATATGCAAAGTAAACTGATTGATATCGTCAAAAATATTTATGACAACACTCACCATATAAAAGTTGAACTTGGTGACATCACTCAGATGAATCACGATCTTTCTATTCGAGCAGATCAACAGGCCGCAGCCATTGTTGAAACAGCAGCCAGTGTCGAAGAACTCGATTCATCTTTTAAATTAAATACGGCCCACACTAATCAATCGTGCCAATTGATGTCCGAGACGAGTGTAACGATTGATAAAAGTAATGAACTTATTTCTGATGTTGTAGAAAACATGGATGATATTGTCGATTTTTCCAAAGAAATCAGTAAAATCACCTCCACCATCGATAACATTGCTTTTCAAACTAATTTATTAGCATTGAACGCCGCTGTAGAAGCTGCCAGAGTAGGTGAACATGGCAAAGGCTTTGCGGTTGTCGCAAATGAAGTACGCGAATTATCAATTAGTTGTACTCAAGCATCCAAAGAAATTAAGTTATTAATTAATAATTCAAACGATAAAATTAATCACTGTTTCCAATTAGCTGCGGATGCAAATGATAATATCGTTTCAATTGCACAAGACACATCTAATATCAATGAAATGATCCAAAGTGTTGCACTTGCTTCAAATGAGCAAACCCATGGGGTAAGCCAAATACACTTAGCAATTAATGAGTTAGATAATACCACACAAGCGAATGCGGCTATGACTCGCGAATTACAATCATCCTTAAAAGCGTTAGAATCTCAATCAGATTTATTAGAAGATATTATTTCTATTTTTCACACTAAACCGAAAACTGACCATGAAGTTGACAGTGATATTCACCACGAAGTGAAAAAAGTAAAACAATTTGTCTAATCATGTATTATTTTGTATGCCGTTTATTTAGGAGGTTGGCTTTCGATAGTCGCCTCCGATAATTTTCTCATGTCCCTCTCATTCCTCCAATTTTTGTTACTATGTTTTATCGCCATTTAATAACTTTTTACAGTTTATCTGATATAACTGATTACGATTACTTCTATTAAACATGAGTTCATGATGACAATAAAAATTACTGTTCTTGTAGATAATAATACCCTGATTGATAGCTATTTTTGCGGTGAGCCCGGTGTTTGCTACTATATCGAAGCTGATAATAAAAAAATATTATTCGATACAGGCTATTCAGATATATTTATTGATAATGCACATATCTTAAATATTGACCTTGCTGATATCACTGATCTGGTTCTTTCTCACGGCCACAACGATCACACATGGGGCTTAAGTCACTTAATTCAACATTTTGACCGCCGTAACATTGAAACACAAGAAGCTAAGCACCTGATATACCATCCAGATGCCTTAATTCCCAAAAAATTTCAATCTAAAGTCATCGGAGCAAATACACCTAAAGAGTTTTTAGCTTCTTATTTTCATTGTATTGAAACGACTAAGCCATATTATCTTTCTGAAAATATTATATTTTTAGGCCAAATTCCTAGAGCCAATAGCTTTGAAGGAAAAGAACCCATTGGTACTACCCTCGACTTCAACCATAATATCGTTGACGACTATGTCTTTGATGACTCTGCACTTGCCATTAAAACATCGGAAGGCCTAATTGTGATAACGGGTTGCTCTCATTCTGGAATTTGCAATATTACTGAATATGCAAAGCATGTAACTGGCATCAATAACATTGTGACTGTGATAGGCGGGTTTCATTTGCAGCAAGCCTCAGAAGAAGTTTTAGAACAAACAGGTAATTACTTTCGCCAGCAAGATTTAAAATTTATACACCCATGTCACTGTACCGATCTTAACGCCAAAATACATTTAGCGAAATTTGCGCCCGTACAAGAAGTTGGCACAGGATTACAGTTAACTTACTCAAGTTAATATAAAACCAGTTAACACAAAATAGAATAAGGTAAAACCTAGTGTTACATTAGGTTTTACCTACACCAGTAATATTAAGCCCTTACAAAAACAATCAAAATTTAGGTTCTTGAACCCAAATCTTCATCCGTATTACTGCCTTTAACCATTCTTGTCATTTCCTCGCAACGGATAATTTTCCCATCTTCTATTTGAAAACAAGCAAATACCTCAAATTCACTTATTGAACCATCTTTTTTAGTCGCTTTTGCCAGATGCTGAGTATGAACACACCCATTCCCTTCTGCGATCGATTTTATAGTAATAACGATTGATTCAGTGGCTTCTTTCAATACCTGCAAATGGGCAATAAACTCATTAAAATCAATTTGTTTCCCATCAACAACTTGGATATATTTGTCTGAAAAATATTGCTTAGCCACAGACAATGAACCTATATCCTCGCCTAATACCGCATTTAATGCTTGTGTTACCCACTGTGCATTAGTCATATTTTATCCCTTATCATAAAAACAGCATTAATAATTGTTATGGGAGTATTATTTTGTATTTCAAGTCAAAAACCAATTTATTATCTTTTTAATTTTATTCCTATACTATATTTCAATAATTTCTTATTTGTCCGTAAATTAATCTACAAAACACCACTTAATTTACTATTTTTATGATTACTCTGATTTGGATTAAGTACTAATCACTGGTATTATCTAATGGTCTATCTAAGCAATAGACACCTTATAACAATAACTATAAATATACATTTCCATTAGATACCCCTGCATGCAGGGGCTTTTTTTTTATTAAATAATTTCATCCCCTAAAGAACCATTATTGATAACCTGTGACTTTTTCCTCATTTTACGACTCTCCTAATTGCTAACATCATACTCCAATCCCATACTTTTTAAGCATTATGAAAATATCTTAGCTAACCACCTAAAGAGGTTAATCATGAAGTTACTTTTGTTAGGATGCATACTTACTGCTTCTTTTTCTTTGCAAGCAATTGCCGCTACTGAAACGCCGATCCGACTAGTTATCCACGGTGGTGCAGGTACTATTACGAAAAATACAATCACGCCTGAACAAGAAAAAGCATACCAAGATAAACTAAATGAAGCGCTAGAAGCAGGTTATAACATATTGAATAAAGGAGGTTCTAGCCTTGATGCAGTACAAGCTTCCATTAATGTAATGGAAGATTCGCCTTTATTTAATGCAGGCAAAGGTGCGGTATTCACTCACGATGGAAAAAATGAAATGGATGCCTCAATAATGGATGGTAGTAACCTGAAAGCAGGCGCCGTTGCTGGTGTTACCATTATCAAAAACCCAATCAATGCCGCCTATGCAGTTATGACAAAAAGCCCTCACGTGATGATGGTTTCTAAAGGTGCTGAGCAATTTGCTGCTGAGCAAGGCATTGAAATTGTCGATCCAGCTTATTTCCGTACTGATTTTCGCTGGAAGCAATTGCAAAAAGCGAAAGAAAAAGAAAAAGTCGTATTAGATCATGATGGGAAAACAGCTGCCCTATTTGTAGACCCGATGTTATACGATTATAAATATGGCACTGTTGGAGCTGTTGCTTTAGACAAACAAGGTAACCTTGCAGCTGGTACATCAACAGGGGGTATGACAAACAAACGGTATGGTCGCGTTGGCGACTCCCCTATTATTGGTGCAGGAAATTATGCAGATAATAATACCGTAGCTGTTTCCGCAACAGGCTCTGGAGAAATGTTTATTCGAACAGCTACGGCTCATAATATTGCAGCACAGGTAAAATATAATAAAGCCAGCCTTTCTGATGCATCTCGTAATGCACTCGATGACGTTAAAGCTATCGGAGGCAGTGGCGGTGTGATTGTGTTGGATAAATCTGGCAATTACGCAATGGAATTTAATTCAGAAGGTATGTACCGTGGAACCATAGGTAATGACGGTATCCCTCATGTATCTATTTATAAAGAATAAACTTTAAGTAAACAACAATCCCTCACGACTTAATTAATAAGTATTGAGGGATTTTATTTCTATTATGACAATATTAAGATAAATGACAGTTACAATCTTTAACTATTTGTAAAGGAAATAAACATGCAATTAGAGTAAATTAATTAATAATTATAACTTTTATAAAAGGTATTTTTATGCGATTTAATCTAACTCAAGTAAATATATTAGAAGAAAACACAAAGATTACAGGGTTACATATAACTTTACTCGGTGATGATAGTTCTGTTCATACACTTAAAATGGATATAAAAGGTTTGGATACCATGAATATGAGTTTAAGGGATATAGAAAAGTATGCCATTAAACAACTTAAACATAACTTTGAACATTGTTCTAATGGTTAAATTATACGATTACTTCTAGGCAATAATAAAATTTATTGCCATATAAATAAATTTTTACTCTTCATCAGGGTTTTTAAGTACTTTATATATTTCTTCTTTTAATCGTAGTTTCTGTTTTTTTAACTCAACCACCTCATCGCCATACCCTCTTCGGTCTGAATGTTCCAATCTTGCAATTTCATGGTCTAACTGATTATGTTTTTCAAAAAGAGCACGAAAATGTGGGTTTGATTGACGAAGTTGAGAAATTAAATCGCGGTACTCTGGAAACATAAGTTATTTCTCCTGCGTTAGTTATATCAGCACATAATCTAGTCATTTTCACCTAAATCAAAAATAATATCATCCACCTTATATCAAATTCCTAACCAACTTCAACTAAATTTTATGTCATTTTGAGTGAAGTATCATCACTATGTTAGTTTAAGCAGGTTATTAATACTTTATTTATGAGTTCATTAAACTATCAATAAAAAATAGCATCATAATGACTCTATTATACAATGCGTTAATGTTAATATGGCGTTTCTATCTCTTATTAAATTTAAACCAACGAGTAAGGTACACTCGAAAATTTAAGATATCTATTTAGAACTCGGGAAAATAAATGCAAATTAAAAATACCGGCGAAATTGAGCAAGATATTCAGGTATACCTTGTAAATTCTTTCACACAAAATAATACTGGTGGTAACCCTGCTGGTGTTGTTCTCAACCCGCCAGCACTCAATACTTCACAAAAAATAGCTATTGCGCAACAAGTCGGTTTTTCAGAAACAGCATTTGTCTATAATGGTGAACAAACTGATTTTGAAGTAGATTTCTACACCCCCGAAGGTGAAGTCGATTTTTGTGGTCATGCCACATTAGCGGTGTTTTTTACTTTAGCGTCACTTAAGCTGATTTCCTCTGGGTGTTACACCCAAAAAACCAAGGCCGGTATTCTAAGTGTGTCTGTTAGCCCGAACAATATCGTTATGGAGCAGGCGCTACCCACCCTGCGAGATGGGCCTAATATCAATGAAGTTGCAGCAGCCCTTGGCATAACGAGTGAAATTATCACTGAAACAAGCTTACCTATCATGATAATTTCAACTGGGTTACCCGACATTATAATTCCTGTAAAAACAGGTCATTTAGATTTACTACAGCCTAATTATGACGCAATAACCACAATAAGTAGAGAATCAAATGCTATCGGCTTTCATGTATTTGAGTTAAATCAAGACACCTCAATCACAGCACATTGTCGAAATTTCGCACCGCTCTATGGAATAAATGAGGAATCGGCAACAGGCAGCGCTAGCGGAGCGCTTGGCTGTTATTTGGTCAATTATGTCTTACCAAATGAAACTCAATTTCTATTTGAGCAAGGTCGTGCCATGGGATGCTCCTCATCGATTCAAGTCAACATTCACTCACAAGCGAAAAATATTACTCAAGTGAAAGTTGGCGGCCAAGCCGCCATGATGGGAACTCGATCAATACATATTTAACTAGAAAGACAATATCTTAGGCCATAAATTATGATTTAATTATTCAATAAAACAATGAGGCTAGCACATGCAAGATTGGAACCCAGATTTGTATCTGCAATTTAAACAGGAAAGAACGCGTCCATCATACGACTTAATCAGCCATATTCATGCCGATAACGTATGTAATTTAACCGATTTAGGTTGTGGTCCGGGTAATTCAACTCAAATACTTCGTGAAATATACCCATTAGCAAGAATAATTGGGGTCGATAACTCTCCTGCCATGCTAGTTGAAGCGAAAAAGAACCTTCCTGACTGCCAGTTTATAGATGCAAACATTGAAACCTGGGTTCCTGAAATCAAACAGGACCTTATATTTGCTAATGCTTCGCTACAATGGTTACCTGATCACAACCTATTATTCCCTCATCTAGTTAATCAATTAAAAAGCAACGGTATTTTAGCCATCCAGATGCCAAATAATTGGAATGAACCCACACATGCTTTAATGCGCAAAGTGGCCAGTGAGCACGCTATTTCCGCCGTCAATAGAACAGCGCTTTTATCAATAGCTGAATATTATGATTTGCTTTCAGCAGCCCATTGTTCTGTTGATATATGGCAAACGACTTATTATCACGTCATGCCATCTATTGATTCAATCATTGATTGGTTAAGCGCGACAGGATTAAGACCCTACGTTGAAAACCTAGATAAAAAACAAACCGAACAATTTCTCGCGCGTTACCATGAATTATTAACAGAAGCTTACCCAACACAAGATAATGGCCATGTTTTAATGCCATTTCCTCGATTGTTTATCATCGCAAGAATGCTTAACTAATTAGTATGGAAACTTTTCCCACGGATGGGATAGTCTAGCAATATAATGAAATACTATGCTGTTAACCTATAACTATCTTCGATTAACTCCTTGAGTTCATCATCAGTAAGGCGCCCTGGCAACTTTATCGTAATCCAATGCTCTTTATTCATGTGATACGCTGGATAAATATCATCTTTTAACCGCAATGAACCAATAAGTTCAGGTGGAGCTTTAAGGTTGATAATATTAATTACCTCCTCATTTTTATTTATTTCTAATTTTTTAGATGAAATACACATAATAACTGCAAACCATTTTGCGTTATTTTTTCGTCTAAAAACAATATATTCAGGATACTTCATCCATGGACTTTCAGGCTCCACACCATAATGATACTGAATATAATCAATCAATTCACTTCTGTTCATTTTATCATTCCATCTCATCAATGATGATTAAATAAAATTACTTACCTACAGAATTATACGCCTTCTCGCTCACTCTGTAACAATATCTTTATTCATGCAGTTATACTTAAAGGGGTTTTTTTACTAAAATTCTTATGAAAACAAGAATATTACCAGTGAATCTTCTAGAGGAACTATCGCACCGATATTTATTTTTCGAACGATAAATTAACAAAGAACAGTTACTAAATAGAAATCACTTTAATGATCCCAAGCAACCACAACACCATTGTAGTGAATAATGTGCTTAATTACTGACATCGATTATCCCAAATCTTCTGAAAATCCGGCTCAGGGATCATTTCCCCCTCGAAATCAAATAAAGGAATGGAAAACACGCACTGGCCTTCATGATTAGCAGCAACTTCAACAATAAACCGCTTATACTTATATGGTAAATCATCTTTAAATGTAAATACTTCACCACATACATCTCCAACAACCTTATGACCCATCATTGAACCATGTGAATAGAATTTAACATTTCTCATGTCAGCAGCTTTCGGTTGGTGCATAAAATCCACTACTGTTTGTTTAGCGCCATCAATAAGGGTTGGTTTTTTACTAAAGTTTATTGAAACACCTATGATAAAGGCTAATAATATCAACAATAAAACACATAAAACTCGCAAAATTTTGGTGTACACAGCAAGCTACCACTCCTGAAATTAATTGCTTGTAATGTATTCCTAATATACGTTTAGGGCAATCATAACCCCTATTTAGCGTGTGATTTGCTTATCCTTTGAAGAAAACCATATCTGTTTTGCACTTACATGACCCCTTTTCGGTTAAAATTCGCTATTATCATTCGATGTTGTATCTATCATGGCAGATAAAATCTGATACAGAAATTACAACTGATAAAACATCAATTATGTGTATTTAATCAATCTTTAATATGTATATTTACCCATTATTTTATAAGAAAGTTAATATTTGAGTGTGCTGATTTTTACATTTAGTTAAAAACGCACCAATTCAATTCACATAGGAAGTAATTATTTAAAGAATATAACAATAAACACTAAAGATAATCTTTACCTTTGAAAACATGAATGGTTATACCGTTTTATTTTTCAGCAGAAAATGAATAACAAACGCATCGTTCCATATTGAAACGAGACAGGAAAATTTCACCCTTCACGATTAATTTACTCAAGTATGCAAAACCACTGCCGATATTCTAAATAATCACGACTAGATTTAATATAGGTTCGTTATTACTTACAGTAAAATCCGTACATAATAAAATTTCTCGGGCTGATTTATTATTATCCAATCAATTAATTTGTAACAAAATATTTCAATTGGTAATATTTTATTACAAACATGATATGACATTGTAAATAAGAATATTTATATATGTATAAATTAAATGGAAATATAGAATAAAAAGTAGAATAAATAAAACACTAAACAATAAGCATAATTTAATCATTAAAATTAATATTCAAAGTATCATACAAAAATGAAATCGTAAATACTCTTTATGCGAGTATTTACGATTGTCAATTCATTTATGTCGCAATATTAAAAAAACAACAAAAACCAATTTAATTTTTATTTATCATCCATTTATAACAAAATGAAGATTAAAATCAAACGATTGATTATTCCATTTCAATCGATTGTACCTATGAAAAATATACCATTGAGCGTTTTAAACGATTGTACTTAGTATTATTATTTGACTAATTTTTTATCTCAGAAAGTTCTTACTCATTATAGGAGTTAATATGGATCGTGCTATTTTAAATAGCAAAGTAAACATCTTAATTGGAAATTATTTAAGACAGAAACGAATTGAAAATGACCTGACCGGTGAAGATATAAGCAAATTACTTCATGTCAGCCAACAACAGGTTTCACGTTACGAAAATGGTGTTAATACTATATCATTCAGTCTAATTCTACTATTTTTAATACAATTAAATATTAGTGTAGAATCCTTCTTTGTTTCTTTATTAAAAGAATTGGAGAGTGAAGGTGAGATTATTGATTTAGGATTAAAATTATACTCTAACTCATCACCAAATAGAAACCAATATCTTTATTTATGAAGATATTTATTCTCAAATAAAAAATACTGCACAACACCAATATGCCAGATAAAAAAATAATAATGAAAGAAATCACACAAAGGAATAAGAACCTTGGTGAATATATAAAAACTATAAGAGTAAAAAGTACGATATCAACTCATGAAATGGCAAGCCATCTGAATATTACAGAAAATCATTACATAGAGTATGAGCATGGGGACACTTCAATTTATGCAGACCATTTAATATCCATATCTAAAATTTTTAATATCAATATAAATGTATTATTAAATGTTTATTTGAAAAACTAGATAATACCACTTGTGTCAGAAGGCTTGGCTCCTACTAGCCTTTTAACCTTCTGACCCTGATTTGCCTCATACTTAAACTTGAAGAAAACAATTGTTTTACCTAAATCAAGCGAACAAGAAATGCAAAAAAGCTAGCGGCTGGCTGCATGAAGCGCAATAATTTGGGTAGTTCCAGTAAAAAGGCCGCTCCTTGTTAGCTAGAGGACTAAGGATTTAATATAATGAAAGGTACTCCGCAATGAGGGTCATCAATAACTGAAATATCGGCTTGGTACAATGTATTCACTTGCTGCTGGGTTAAAATTTCTTTAGGGGATCCATTAGCAATAATTTGCCCTTGATGCATTAAAATAATGCGATCAGCAAAGCGAGCTGCAAGATTTAAATCGTGTAATACACAGCACACATTTATTTTTCGTGTATTGACTAGTTGCCGTAGCAAGCGAAAAAGATGTTGTTGGTGGTGAATATCGAGCGCTGATGTCGGTTCATCCAAAAATAACCATTTAGATACAGGTTCATCCTCCCAAAGCTGAGCCAATAACCGAGCCAATTGCACCCGTTGCTGCTCTCCTCCTGACAAGCTCATATAGTCACGGTGAGCTAAACTCGCACAGTCACACAATTCCATAATATATTGAGCATTATCCTTCTTTTTTAATGAAGGAGACAAATAGCATCCCATTAGAACAATTTCCCGCACACGAAAAGAAAAAGCCATATTGCTATTTTGCTGCATAACGGCTCGAACACAAGCTAATGCCTCGGGTTGCCACTCTTTAAGAGATTTCCCCAACAACATACACTCACCACTATCTGAAGGTAAAAAACCTGTTAATTGGCGTAAAAGTGTCGACTTACCGGCTCCGTTAGGGCCTAAAATTGCGACAATTTCACCGTCAGGTAAAACTAACGAGACGTTATCGGTTAATTTTTTATTGCCCACGCTATAGTTCAAATTTTTCGCGACAATCATGCCATTCTCCGTACACGTAAAATTAACCAAAGGAAATAAGGCCCGCCAATTAAACTGGTTAGTAATCCTACTGGCATTTCCGCTGGTTGAACCACTGTTCTCGCTAATGTATCTGCTCCTAATAATAAACAAGCCCCTGCAAGCGCTGAACATGGTAATAACCAACGGTGATCTGCACCTATCGTCATGCGCACTAAATGGGGGATAACTAACCCGACGAAGCCAATTACTCCGCTAACAGCAACGCTTGCTCCTACTAATAATGAGCTAATTAACAACAATTGCTGGCGAGTTCGTTTTACGTTCACACCTAAATAATGAGCTTCCTCATCACCAAGTTGCAGAAGATTGAGCCGCTGGCTCAGGTAACTTGCAGCGATTAAGGCAGGGAAAATAAATGAAACACAAACCAACAAGGTCGGCCATTGCGCTTGTCCTAAATTACCCATCATCCATAAAGTGAGTTGGCGTAATTGCTGCTCATCTCCTACATAACTCAATACACCAATTGCGGCACCACATAATGCATTGATTGCGATCCCTGCTAATAATAACTGCATCACGCCACCATGCGTGTAACGACGGCTAATCAGATAAATAATAGCGCAAACAATCAAACTACCAGTGATGGCATAAATCATTTGCTCATAAAGAATTAAAATCGCTGGAAAAGAGAATGGAATGACAATCGCAATGCCAACCATTAGTGCCGACCCACTACTGACGCCGAGTAAAGCAGGGTCTGCCATAGGATTACGAAATAAGCCTTGCATAATTACACCTGATGCGGCAAGTGCCCCACCCACTAAAACCGCCAGCAATACCCGTGGAAGACGAATATTAAGCCAAATATCACGGTATTGTTCATCTTGCAAAGAGGCAAATGAGAGCTTAATTGCGCCTTGTCCTGATGCAATAAAAACTAATATTCCTAAAACGACAGTCAACCCTAACAATACAGAAGAAGATGCACGTAACTCATTCATATTCCATTAACTCACGACAAATAAGGCGGCCTTAACCAAATTGGCCGCAATTAATTCAAGCAGGTACTAAATCTGGTTGAATAACACTGTAAATTTGTTTTTTCAGCTCTGGCTGTTGGCCAACTTGGTATACTAACGCAGCAACATCGGCTCGCATCACTAAGCCATGCACCTCAATACCTTGTTGTAGAATTGCTTTTCCAGTTGCATCTCCATTGAGTAAGCCACCAGGACGAATGATGGCATAATCGAGAGCGCTCGTTTGCAGCCATGATTCAGCTAACGTTTTTTCACGAACAGCTTGACCAAATGCAGCCCGAGCGCGCAATGACAAATAAGGCCATGAATCCCCACACCCTAACGATGTCACTAAAACCATGCGAGTAATACCCGTTTGCTCAGCATTATCAATGATTGTGCGATGAGCTAAATAATCCTGCGCCCCACCTATGGTAGAAACTACAGTCGCCTGAGTACCTGCAGCTTGGCATGCCTCCGTGACCACCTGGTTGTCACAAGCATCCCCGACAAATACCTGTATACCCATCGCTAATAGTTTATCGGCGGCTCCTGCATTACGAACGACCGCAACCACTGACTGCTTATCCGCGATTGCCAGTTGAGCAATCATGTTGCCAACACCCTGCCCACCAGCACCAAAAACTAACCATCTTGCCATTAATTATTCTCTTTAAGTTGCTTAACTAATAAACGAAAAGCTTCAAGTTGTTCCTGTAATAATTGGCGATGTTCATCACGCCCTAAGAAAATTTTAAACATGGCATCCCCTGATTGATTAAAAAATAAAATCGAGACGGTATCCATTCCCATAAATTTTCGTTCAACTAGTGCAATATATGTACAATTTTCAGCTTTGATATGCCCTGTCATGCCTTTTTTGCCGCGTAAATTGAAATAGCCATGGCGATGAAAACCTGAAGGTAATTCACCTGAAAATTCTAAAATAACATCCTGCGTATGAACCAGCGTGGTGACATTGCCCCATGTATGGACAGTATCCCAAACCAAGTCAAAATGTTTTCCTGTCGTCAAAGCCATATCGGGCAAATGTCTTACTACATCCAATAAGGTGGTATCATATTGTTTTGCAATAGTTTCTAATGTTCCATCGGGCTCTGTTTTCAAAAAATCAGCTAACGCTACATTACTCATTAAATGTTCCTTTACGATATTTTTTCTTGCGTGAATTGGATAGAATTAAGATTCACGATAATCTCTTGAAGTGATTGAAGAATATTACTTGCCCAAAAACGGCCTTCATTCGTTAGTCTTAAATCCGTCGAAGTATCTTGTGTTAATCCTGATTGATGCCACTGCTGTAAGAGTGGAGACAGCATTTGTGCATGAGGGGTAAATTGTTCAAGTACAACTCGCGCTGTTTCAATACCAGCCTGTAAGCGATGGCGCCATTGATACTGCGGATCGGTCGTCTGCATCATCATCATGAGTGGCTTTTTTTTCGCATTGATTGCTTCATAGTATGAGGTCAGATTCCTCTCTCCCATCCATGAATATCCATTGAGAGAGCCCCCTGCACCAGAGCCAAACGCCAAGCAATCAGCCCCCTGTTTAATCAACAAATTATATAAATTGCGTTCCCGTGTTGTCCGCGCCCAGTGGCTATTACTGATGCAATGCCAGCCTTGTTTATCCATAAATTCGCAGCCTTGTAAATACAAGTCACGACGCTTGGCAGGATCAGGAACTGTGACTCGATTATTTTCAACCGCTTTGCCAAGTGGCGTACTTGGGATCAAGTTAAGTGCATAAAGGTCGACACCATCTAGGCCAATCTCGCTTGCAATTCTCAGGTCTTCACCCCAAAACGCTGTTGTCTGCTCTGGTAAACCAAATAACAAATCACAAACCACCGCTGCTCTATCTCGATGGCACAATTTTTCCATAAATTTCCGAGCTTCCTCACCATTTGATGTCCGGGCCATTTTTTTACGAATTTTGCTATTAAATGACTGAATACCAATTGAAAAACGATTTGCTCCTGCATCTAAACATGCATCAATACGTGCATCATCAAAATTAAGAACTCTCCCTTCAATGGTTATTTCACAATCAGGGGCTAATGGTAAACGAAGGCGTAACACATTAATAATACGCGCTAAATCATTAGCAGAAAGTGCAGAGGGGGTTCCACCGCCAAAATAAACAGCATGGATCGGGGCAGACTGGTGTAATACGTTGTCAGCTTCCGTTTCAATTTCCCGGATCAAATACTCTGTATAAATATGGCTTTCAGAGGCATCATAGCGATTTTGGTAGAAACCACAGAAAGTACAATGTGTTGCACAAAAAGGAATATGCAGGTACACCAATCGCTTACGTGGTTCAAACGTCGAATTGGTTAATTTCTGCCATGTGTCTTGGCGTTTATCAGCACTAATTGGTACCGCCCCGCGCCAAGGCATTGTTGCATGCCTATCTTTAAATGGTTGATGGCCTTCTAATGCAAAATAAGGCGATAAATCAATATCATATTTCATATTATCACTCACTATCCGTTTCATCTGGCCAAAGATTGTGGTGTAAAATCTCGACGGCATCCGCAATTCGAGGCCCCATACCTAAAATGAGTGCCTGATCGATATTCACAATACGTTTATTTTTCCAAGCAGAAGTTCGGGTAAGTCCGGGAACTTGTTCTAGTTGGTTAAGTCCCTTTTCTGCCATCTGGCTGGTTACTATGATCACTTCAGGGTTTGCCGCAATCAGAGCTTCTGCACTATAACTTTTGTACTGTGTGTGTTGCGCAAGATTGTTCGCACCCGCCAGTGTCAAAATGATATCGGCAACGCTACCTTTCCCTGCAATTTGTGGCGCACTACTACCCGCGGAAAGAATAAATAACACATTGATTTTTTTGCCTTTCTTTTCATTCAGTTGAGCAATATTATCCAACCGGCTACGTAACTGATTAACCAACGCATTCCCCTGTTCCGGTTTATCTAACACCTCCGATAAGGTATGAATATTGAGATACATTTGTTCAACTGTGGCTGGTATTCGAGGTAACGTTAATACACTGACTTTTTGCAGTTTTAGCTGTTCAAAAACCAGTTGAGGGCTTGCATCTTGCCAAGTGATAAACAACGTTGGATGCAAAGATAAAATCCCTTCAGTACTTAACTGTTTCCAATAACCAATATGAGGTAATTTTGCTGTTTCTACTGGCCAAGTGGTTGTTTCGTCAACACCAACCACTTGGTTTCCAGCACCTAAAGCGTATACCAACTCAGTGAGAGAGCCTCCTGCCACAACAATTCTTTCACTCGCAGCACTCACCATTGAAAAACTGAGTACAAATAGTGCAGCTATCATTTTTTTCATTTTTAGAATTTCCATACAAAGCCTGTTGCAGCGCTAAAACCAGAAGCAGGGATTGATTCGTGGGCAGTTTGGTATTTTTTATTGGTTAAGTTATTTAACGATAAGTTAATTTGGTACTGATCGTCTGAGCCAAATTCTGTATTAAACGCAAGGTTAAGAGTGGCCCAGCCTGCTGTGCTTGTTGGCTTTTCACCCGTTTTATCCTGTGCTTTTGCAGCGGCTCGAAGATATAAATCTGAGGTTAAGTTCACTTGGTCTAAAATCAGTTGATGTTTAGCCCCAAAGCGCCCACTAATATTAGGCTCTCCGGTATCCCAAGTTTTTATATTCACACCATCAAATTGACGACGTAAATAATTCCCTGTGGCATAGGGAGTGATATCCCATCCTTGGTATTCGACGGTCATCTCTAGTCCGTATGTTTTTGCACGATTGATATTGTCATAATAGTGATATCGTGTTCGTGAAGAATTACTGTTTCCACTGCATATTGACTGCCCTGAACATGTGACTAAGGCGATATAATCCTTCGCTTCGGAATAATATAAAGCGCTATCGATATACCATTGATTACCGTTATAACGCGCACCGATTTCATAGTTATTAGAACGCTCAGCTTTCAGTCCCTCATTTCCATAATTGATACTTCCCCCCGCTGAGGTTTGCATAAATAACTGGCTCAATGTTGGAAATACATAACCTTGAGCGAATGCGATACGCAGCTCTGTATTCTCAAACCCTGAATATCGTAAGCTTGTTGATGTAATAAATTGATTATCATGAGTTTTTGAGCTTTTAAGGTTATGATAAGTGTTCCCCGTTGTTGAGTGATTTGTATTTTCAAAACCACTTAACAACTCCGAACTTAACCAATACTGCCGCGCCCCTAATGTCCATTTCCAATCATCTGCAAAAGCATATTGATTTTGAGCGAATATCGACCAGTTTGTTTGCTCTGTTCGATTATGTGAATCACTGGTTTTTGTATAATTGACGGCAGGAGGGAACTGCGTTGAGCTTTGGGATTCTGTTGAACTTTTTGAAGACTGCTTTACACGGTCGCGCTGAAGCTGAGCTCCCACAACCAGTTGATTATTCGCGGGTAATGTAATATCTGTTTGTAGTGTGATCCCTTGAGTATATTGTTTGTCATTCGATTGAGTCTGATTAGCCACCCGTAAATCGCCAATCATTGGGCTCCCTGTTGGTGTCACAACCGCCAGCTTATTTTCAAAATCACGCTCAATAGTTTGTTCATAAGCATCTAAATGAATATTTTTAATATATTCACCATCCGCTTGATAATCATAAAAAAGACCAATTTTTTCACGAGTTAAATCAGGAATTTTGACACTGAAGTGTTCATAGCTTGGGTCTTCATGCCATGTTTGTGTCGACAATTTATATCTATCAAGGGAAAGACCAAATTTATGTTTACCTTCGGTGTAACCTAACCACATACCTTGGCTATTATTGCGATGGTTTGTATTTTTTAGGCGCCCCTCAGGAGTATCTCTGTCACCTTGATCGGAGTAACTTCCGTTGAGCCGATAATCAAACTTGCCTATGCTCCCCCATGCCGCTGCTGACTCTTCCCACCCTGTCGTTGCGGAGTTATATACCGCTTTAACAGTGCCTCCCAATGGCTTATTGCCACCTTTTTTGGTTATGAAATTAACGATACCACCAATAGCTTGAGAGCCGTAAAGTACTGAATAGGGGCCTTTCACCACTTCAATTCGTTCCAATGCGGATTCATCAATAAGCAAGCCAGCACCATAGTCTTGCCCTGCCCGTTGATAAGTGACTTCTTGCCCATCAATTAAGATCAATACTCGGGAAGAGGCTTCCCCACGAATGCGAATTTGTTTACGTCCCGCTAAGGCATTATCGGTAATTTCAACACCTGGAATATCGCGTAAATCATCTGCTAACGCTATGTTTGTCGAACTGTCAAGCTGTTGCTTATCAATGACTTGCATTGTTACTGGGCTATTCCATAAACTACTTTCACTTCGTGTTGATGTGACAACCATCGTTTCACTGGCATCAATATGGGCACGCGGTGAAGGCGTTGATGCAGCGAAGGCGCCTTGACTAACAAAAAGCGCTAATGAGCTGAGTAAAAATGTTCCATTAATATCCGTACGCATAGTTAACCTTTATGATAATAATAATTAGTATTATTATCATTTATAATTTAAAGGGTAATTAATGGTCAATTAATAAATTGCAAATAGCATGCAACTTTGATTTAAATCAAAAAAGCATAACGAAGATTATAAGTCCACGCTCCAGCAATCCCTTGCTGCAGTAAGCCGAACTTATTCCCCCATAAAACTGGAAGGGAAAATATTGCTCAAAGTTGCCCCTGTTCCTGAAAGAAAGATCGTCAAATTCTCGCTGGAGCTGATTAAGTTCATAGAGGTTATGATTATCACAAGCTGTAATTTCTTAAGCTTTATGACAAAAATCGAGATGGCAATTGCGAATAATTATTTATGTAAATAATAAAATTAAAGCACTAAACTGTATCATCAATATCTTCAATGCTACATCGCACACATTTGAGGACTAGAATATGAATACCTTTTACCAACTAACAGCTAGAAGTCTTAGTGGTCAGCTTGTCTCTATGGCAGACTACACAGGTAAGGTGGTTCTAGTCGTTAATACAGCCAGTCATTGCGGTTTTACTCCACAATACGGTGGACTTGAATCACTCTACAAGAAATACGCCGCCCAAGGTTTGGTGGTGCTAGGTTTCCCTTGCAATCAGTTTGGGAAGCAGGAACCTGGCAACGCTGATGAAATCGCACAAACCTGCTACATTAACTATGGTGTAAGTTTCCCGATGTTCGAGAAAATAGAAGTCAATGGAGCCGCTACACATCCAGTGTTTCACTATCTTAAGAACGCGCTGCCCGGTTTGTTAGGTAAGAGGATTAAGTGGAATTTTACTAAGTTTCTAATTGGTCGTGACGGCGCCCCGCTCAAGCGCTTTGCACCCAATACACCCCCTGAAAAAATGGAAACGGCAATCTTTGCAGCACTTTCAAAATAACAATCATAATTAAATCTCTACATCACAAGAGATTTGATTATATCTGTTATCTAGAAATAGCGAGAAACAGAATTCTTTTCTACCTGTCGTCTTCCCAAGAGCTTTCTATAAACACTACTGGTCTAATTTGAGATAAGTTGATTATATACTAGAGTAAAAAATCAACTAAAAGGATGCTAATGATGGAAATCTATACTTACCCTAAATCTAGATCTATTCGTGTAACGTGGACAGCTGAAGCTCTTGGTTTAGAATACAAATGCATCTTTTTTGATGTGATGAACAAAAATAAAGATAATCCAAGCATTACAATGAAAGTTCCTACTCTTGTCGATGGCGATTTAGTATTTTTTGAATCTTCCGCTATTTGTACTTATTTATCTGAGAAGTATGGAAGCAACCTTTTATCTCCAATTGATATCAATGAAAAAGCTTTAATAAACCAATGGCTTGCTTTTATCATTAACGAACTTGAATCCCCACTATGGACCATCTTAAAGCATTCAATGTTTCTTCCCGAGTCAAAGAGAGTTGTTGATATAATCCCTATAGCTAAAGAAGAATACCTTTCATCGATTGAAGTTCTTTCCTCAGCATTAAACAGGAATGTATTCATCGCTAATAATAAATTTTCTATCGCCGATATTTTCCTTTTCCAAACGACTCAATGGGCTTTGAATTTAGGATTCAAAATACCTCAAAATGTTATTAACCATCATGATAATTTAAAATCGAGTCCCGCCTACCTGAGTGCAGTTGCGAAACAAAACGAAGCAATGAAAGCAGTCATAGGTAGTTAATCTGGTATACCAAATTCTACTCAATGAATAGCATTTGTAGAATTAAATATAATCAATCTCTAAGTATTCTAATGAGGGAAAATACAGAAGTTATAAGCACTATAGATAAAGTAAGAACTAACCAATAATCTAGAGTAAGGTCAAATTTCAGCCACATATATATAGCATTTACAATGTAGACAACCATTACTATTGATATGCCAATAAAAAATAACAAAAAGTGTTTATATGTGGCCATTGATTTTACTTGATGGCGCATCATAGCCACGCAAATAAACAAAACTAAAATAAAAATCATAAAATCACTCATATCGCTACCTTGAGAGCATTAATTAGATACAGTATAAATGCTCTCAGTAGCATAGTTCCACTTTGACGAATTATTTCCCCCGTTATTTCATCTCATCATATTCACCAGAGCCAATAATTAATTTGAATTCATTACATTTGACATAACCCAAAGTATACCGAATCTGTTTTTAGTATAGGCTATCCATTCTTCTTCAGTACCTTCCGCTGAACGCTCATAAATGCTCATCCCATACAAACTATCATAAAAAACAAACACAGGTATGCTACCCTTATCAATACACCATCCCATAGATAATAATGGGTTTTCAAATGTGTAATTTTTTTCTTCACAATATTCTTTTAGTTTTAAAAAAATATCCTCACGAAGATTAAGTATTGAAATTGGGCCGCTGTCTGTCATCCCACCAGCTGCGCCTGGTAAGTTTTTCTCAATGTATTGTATAGTGCCATTATTTCTTGGCTCCCCTAGGCGCAATTTACCATTTGAGCAACCAGAAACAATGAATATAGTCGTTATTAGAAATAAATAATGAAGCAATTTATTTTTAATTATTTTCATTAGGATTCTTCCATATAGCTGGGAAAATATCTTTAGCGGAATCTATCCATTCATTAACGCTAATCCCTTTATTTCTTTCAACCACTGCGATCATATAGTCGTGCCTAGAAGAGTGCACTATGAATGTAGGTTCATTGTTCTTATTCAAGCACCAAGCCAAAGAAATATAAGATTGCTGAAAATTTCCGCCATTGCTCTCACAAAATTCTCTTAGTGCCAAAAATCGGATCTGAGCTAAATCTAACTCGATGACCCCTTTAGCCACTATCGTTCTGATATGTGAATCTTCGGGATATTGAGTCTCCAAATAATCGATTACCCCTCCATCTATAGGATCACCGCCTTTGAAAGTAGCACAAGATGATAGATGAGCAATGAAGACTACTAGTAGTATCCTTTTAAAAAAAACAAAAAATTTCATTTATCGCTCTCAAAAGGGTGACATAACACCCATTATATTCAGTGAATAAACTTGTTAGCCAGAAAACATTTTTTATTAAACAAACTGTATAGCTATTTTATATCATGTTTAATATAAACACTAAAAAATACTGTTACTCCATTCTAAGATAATTCAATTTTATGCCTTCCCACTTCAATCTCTCGAATGGCCTTTTTATCTACATCACATTGTTCTATCACTGTTAGTAGTGACTCGTTATACAACAAAAAAACAAATGAAATTTGGCGTTCTATTTGCACGAAATCATTCAATCAGCGCATATAGCGCTAATTTTATTGATTGTGATTTAGAGGAATTCGCACGATTTATGAATTTACTTTTTTCTAAATAAACATGGAGGGAGAATAAAATGAAATATACCCACGTGCTGGTAGATATTATCCACCAAATTTAATTAAACCTGATAGCGATATTATTTAATTTTAAATCTGTATGAGACAGATGTGTGGCAGTATTTTCTGTGACACAGACAAAAACATTGAAAACTTGGGTGTAGTAAGAGTTTGAAGCGCCCGTACCAAGTTATCAAACCATAATAAAACGGGAACCATTAGGCTCCCGTTATTAATTACACCACGTAATAAATTACATGTGTTTAATGATAGCGTCACCGAATTCGCTACATTTCAGTAATTTAGCGCCTTCTAATTGACGTTCGAAGTCATAGGTTACAGTCTTAGCTTCGATTGCGCCTTCCATACCTTTAACGATTAGGTCAGCCGCTTCAGTCCAGCCCATATGGCGCAGCAGTATATAGCTACATTAATCATAACTTACTGATAGGTTTAATATTATTGATAATATTTTCACTAAAACACAGTCAAAATCGTGTTTTATAAGCCATTGATTATATAAAATAATAATCTAGTTTTGATAACTACTATTTCTTAAAAATTGAACACAAACCAATCGATTTTCACACACTTAAATCCTATCCTTCCACCTAGCGTTCATAGAGAATATAATCCAACCAATTAGTGTTTTTAAATTTTAAGCTGAATATAGCTAAGGTTACCCCATCACAGTAATCGGCTTTTCTAATCGCTCAAACTTTCTTTACTCTATATAAGACAACTAAACTTGACGGTCTGCTCAGAGCGAAGGGCGGACGCCCACATAGTGTAAACAGGCGTCCGATATTCTGAAGTGGGCAGATTACTTAACCCGCTTCCCCGCTTCTCCGTTTCGTCAATGACTTTCTCACTATCTTCTTTGGTAAACGCCCCTTTCTGACCTTCTGTTAGAATATCTAGCACTATTTCTGAAGGGCGGAAAAGCTGCGCCATATACGAGGCGACACATCTTTTAGTTACCTTGAAAATTGTGCAATTTTGCACTAAATCACAATTTAATCCTATGAACTCTATAAATATAACAATCTATCATCATTCCACTTTTTTTTGATTTTTACACCATGTAACATTGCTATTATTTTCAGCCAATTATTAAGAACTCCAATGACAAACTATGATTTCAGAGCACTCAATAATGAAGAGTTTGAAAGACTAGCTATAGACCTCTTAAGCAAGAGAGAAAATCTGCTTATTGAGCGTTTTAAATCAGGAAAAGATGGTGGAATTGATGGTCGTTTTTATCACTCTGGCGAAGTAATAATCCAAGTTAAACACTATGTTAAAACTGGTTATAGTGGATTATTAAGTAAACTTAAAAGCGAAGAAATTACAAAAGTTGAAAACTTAAAACCTAATCGATACATTTTCATCACAAGCGTTGGTTTATCCCCTGCTAATAAAAAAGAAATCTTCGATTTATTTAATCCTTACATTCTAAGCAATAATGACATCATTGGTCCTGAGCATCTCAATGATCTTTTAACGCGTTACCCCGAAGTAGAACGGAACCATTACAAACTTTGGCTTTCCAGTACAAATTTTTTAATTAGTGTACTAAATAATGCTGCAATTCAAAATAGTAACTTCCTGATTGAAGATGCTAGGAAAGAATCATACAAATTCATCGAAACCAAGCAATTACAAAAAGCTTTAGAGATTTTAGATAAAAACAAAGTTGTAATCATTACTGGTTTACCTGGCGTTGGTAAAACCACTCTTGCAAAACAAGTGATGCTTATGCATTGCAATCGCGACTATGAAATTTACCACATTGAAGGATCAATTTCGGAAATAGAATCTATATATTTTAAAGAGAGAAAGCAATTTTTCTATTTTGATGATTTTCTCGGTGCTACTCTTTTAGAAATTTTCACTAGAAACTCTGATTCTAAAATCGTTCAGTTTATAAAAAAAATCATTAACGACAAAAACAAAAAGATGATTTTGACGTCAAGAACCAATATATTAAATAGAGCTAAAAATCTCAGTGATTTATTTAATATAGAAAAAATTGAAAAAAAAGAACTTGAGATAAATGTATCAGATCTTACTGATATAGAAAAGGCTGATATACTTTACAATCATGTTTGGCATAGTTCATTGCCGCAGGAGTACATTGATACTTTTTATGATAATCGTAATTATTGGAAAATAATACATCATCCAAACTTTAACCCACGACTTATATCGTTTATTACAGATAGCGATAGAATATCAGGAATCGATAGTTCGAATTTTTGGTCATATATCGAAAATTCATTAGACAATCCTGAAATGATCTGGTCGCACTGTTTCAATAATCAAACACGTGAGGAAGTCCTTGATCTAGTTTGCTTGGTCGTTTTTAATGCTAATAACATTGAAGAACAGGATTGTAAAAATGCATTAAAACGTGTTTTCAATATCAAATATAAAAATAACTTTTACTCCAAAGTAAATAAAATAGATGAATACATAAAAGAGTCAATAAAATCAACACTTAATAGAAGTCTGACACAACTAAATAAAAATGTAATGATAAGATTGACACCATTCAATCCATCAGTGTCTGACTATATCATCAATCGCTATGCTACTGATGAAACCTCTCTTTCACTTTACTTTTCAGCTCTTAAGACAAATCAATCAATTAATACTTTATTCTCTTTGCACAGCAATAGGAAAATCAATTCAGATATATTTGTTTCAGTGCTTGAGTCAGTACTCAATGCCGTTGATCTTAAATGCTTAAATGATTACTCAATTCATCTTCTTCATTCGGTTATACATTCCAATTTAATCTCCACCAATAAAAATAGAATGGTCTATCCGAGCTTATTTTTAAACATTAAAGAAGAATATCTAACTTACGATTACGAAGTTGGGGAGTGCGTGTTATGGGCTGTAAAAAATGCTCCAAGTCTATTTTCCGATCAATTCATCTCTGACTTTATAAATTATGCCATGAGGTCTAGTTGGAGATATACTCTCAACCATGACGATTACCTCCCCTTAGCACACTTAATCAATCTTCGACCTGCGATAAAAGAAGAGGAGGTTACTCAGGAACTAATGGAACATATCAAAGAATATTGGCACGAAAATTATGACGAATATTTATCTGGAACAGGAAAAATTCAATCATTAGATTATGACGAAAGATCTAAAGCTGATGACATTGCATATGACATGCTACATGATTTAATTAATGAATACGGTTTTCCTTTTGAGGACAATGAAATTGAATATATGTATAGTAAAGTCGATGCGTCTACACATCTCTATGACTCTTACGATTATGATGAGCATGAAAGAGATAACTTCTATAGCCACAGAGATGAAAAAGAACATAGCGAAAGCTATATAAACGATTTATTTCAAAAACATTAGCTAATTTTATAACTCACTATTTTGGCCACACATGAAAAATAGCGCAAATCACCGGAGGCCAGTCCGATGGTTTGCTATTGATATATCATAATGCACAGCTGAATAGTTCAAAATTTTTTTTCAAAAGATTTCATTGTGGTGCTGGATAATCAACTCCCTTTTCCAAAAGTCTCATTTGGCTCACACAAAAATCCACAACAGCCCCAACCATTTCGATGTCTCTTTCATAGTCCTGCTGCAACTCTGCGCTGCTGTAACTCAGTTTTTGGTTCTTATATTCCCAATCCCAGAGCATTGTTAGAATTGGACAGTTCCTATCAAATCGCACACTCGCTTCCGGTTTAACTTTTCTGGCCCCCCATCGTAAGTTATCCTTTAATTATCACATCCACCTGACCAGCTCCTACCGCTTATTACGTTCCAAACTTAGCAATGTCCGCTCTTGGCACAAAGCAGCCAATTATATTCAATTTAGCTCTGTGCCCCAGTTGTGTCAGGTCAAAAAGTAAAGTCCATATTGTTTGTACTTCACAGCTCCTCTCCCTACCCTTTTTTACTTATTCAGCAATACAGTTAAAACGTCCAGCCCATTTCTTAGCTTTTAACCACTCGTAATTCATCAAAATTTGTCGTGTAAGCAGGCGACAACATTTCTCTTTTCATTTTGTATCCACTATCGCCGCCCTTACTTGCAAACCACACTTTACCATGCCCGCTCTTATTAATGGCGTCTAATGTTTTCATTAACTCATCGCTATTACGAAATGGCTTTTGTGTTGAAAACATATCAAGCTGGGTAACAGCTGAATCGGTAAAATCAGATAGTATGATGCCTGCTTTATAATACCGGTAACCGTCACACCAAATAATATTTAACCCTCGCATTGCTGCATTGATAATATCTCTGGTGTCACTGCTGGGGTATTCGAGTTTTATATTAATGCTATTTGCGTAATCTTCACCTGATGCGTGACGGCTAGTTTGAATAAATAATCCGATAATTTTACAGCGTTGCTTTTCTTCTCTTAATTTTTCTGCTGCTCGTTCTGCATAATCACAAACAGCCTTACGCATTGTTTCTATATCTAAAACTTTCTGGCCAAATGAACGCGAGCACAGTATTTGCTGCTTAATTTTTCGGACTTCTTCTAATTCAATACATGGCTCACCATTGAGTTCTCTCAATGTCCTTTCTAATGTAACCCCGAATGTTTTACGGATGGTTGCTACTGGTGCATTTGCTAAATCCAAAGCGGTATTTACACCCATGATCCTTAATTTTGCCGATATTCTACGGCCAATACCCCACACCTCTTCGATTGGAATAAGAGATAATAATTTTCGCTGCCGTTGCTCGCTGGAGAGCTCGACGACACCACCTGTTTTTTTCCATGTTTTTGCTGCATGGTTGGCTAATTTCGCTAAAGTTTTTGTAGGAGCAATACCGATGCCTACAGGGAGGTGAGTATTTTGAAGGATAGTTGATTGGATTTTACTGCCGTATTCCTCAAGATTAAAGGTATTATTCATACCTGCAAAATCAAGAAAGGCCTCATCGATTGAATAGATTTCTAGGCTGGGTGCAAATGTTGATAATAGTGACATGACCCTATTACTCATATCCGCATAAAGTACGTAGTTAGAACTAAATATATTAATGTTGTTTTGTCTATAAAAACTGTGGCGCTCGTAATATAGTTCTCCCATCTTTACGCCAAGTTTTTTCGCTTCTGATGAACGTGCAATCACGCAGCCATCATTATTACTTAAAACAATTACTGGCTTCCCAGCCAGATCTGGCCTAAAGACTTTCTCACAACTTGCATAAAAACTATTTACATCAACAAGCGCAAACATTATTGAGCCCGATGAATAATGTAGGTAACAACGCCAAATATTTGAAAATCCTGCTCATCGTTGATAATGATTGGTGAATAAGCGGGATTCATTGGAAGTAACATAGGTGGGTTGAGGTGTAGTTTCTTAACCGTAAATTCGCCCTCGAAGCTAGCTATAACGATATCCCCCTCTTTTGCTGTGACCGCGCTGTCAACAATAACAACATCACCATCATTGATATTCGCATCAATCATTGAATTGCCTTCGACCCTGAGCATGTATGTGCTTTCAGGGTGCTTAATGAGGGCGCTATTTAAATTTATGCGGTCTTCAACATAGTCCGCAGCGGGTGATGGAAAACCTGCTGGCACTCGGTCAAGAAAGAGAGGGAAGCTTGCTAGTAAATCATCTGTTTCGATTAATCTTAGTTTCATACGACACCAATAATACTGTATGCATAAACAGTATTATTTGATCATTTTATGCGTATGTAAAGCCCTATTTTTACATGCCTCTACATCATACTAGTAAGCAAGATTTATATTTTTCCGACTGATCTTGATATAATCCTCCCTGTGGCTCACATATCATAAGACCTCACAATCGGAGGTTACATGAACAACAATCAGCTACTTTTACTTGCACTAAACTGTATCAATGAAAATAGAGAGCCATCTCACACGGAGCTGTCAAAGATTTACGTTTTTTATAGAACTGAGATAGATTACAAAGGTATTTCAATTGACGAGTTTATGCTGAATCAAAATTGGCAACTCGTTGAAGAGAAAAAGATTCTAAAAGCGATAAGCTTTATTGAAACGTATCTTCATCTGTCATCGGAAAAGGCTAAAGATAGAAAACATGTCGAATAAAACTATTGGTGAATTTATTAAGCAATTGCGCTTATCAAAAAATATATCAACTTCAGAAATAGCAAAGAATCTCACGATTTCTGAAGCTGAATATATAAAGTGTGAAAATGGTGAGTCATCTATCTACGTAGATGATTTGAAGAGTATTGCTGGTATGTTATCAGTTAAAGAATCAACATTGATAGAAAAATACATTGATTAGGCCTCGTTTTGGCCTTCCTGCTCTGCCCTTTCCGCTTCCTCTGCTGTACGCTTAGCTTCTTCTTGCGCTAATCGCTCTGCTTCTAGCTTAGCGAGTCTCTCAGCTTCAGCTTGCTTTTGATTGTAGATAGAATTGGATGGCATGTTTACACGAACGTCAATCCAGTGGCCACGTGGAATGTCACAGGGCGCTCCTGGTGTTAATTCTACTTTGCCGTCAAATAACGGCAGCGGTTCTTCATCTTCTCCTGCATCACGTAAAAACTCAGGATAAAGCTTAAAGCGCTCATATTGAATGTCTTGTGGTAGTTCGTGCGGCCTATACGACGTATACAGAACAATATCACCGTCTTCGTCCGGTTCAACGATATGAAGATCGAAAGGGTGCGGCGTTCCTTTTTCTAGCACATCATATTTAACGAAAACAAGTGGAAGCTGGTTAATACCGCATGGGATTGTGATGCCACCATTGATACCACCCCAACTAGCATCAGAGTGTAGACCAAGAACGCCATGCAACTGGTAAATACCTGTATGCAGTTTTTTGAGTGTTACACCTTCTGCCTCATCGTTTGGATCGACATGGTCAGCAAATACTCGGATAATCGGTGATGCTGCTTTTAAGTTACCGTTTGAGTCTTTTGTTGTATTTCGTGTAGTATACACCTGCATAGAGTTTACTGATGAACCATCTCCATATCCGACTTTAAATGACCCATCAGTGTACCCCACACTCATAGAGCTCCAAGTGCCACCTACTTTAGAGTAGGTTATGGGGGACCACACGTTACTATATGCGGAGGTATTAGCTGTATTTCTAAATATTTTAGACACAGTAGAAGGATGTTTGAAATGATACTCAATATCAACTATCGATAGAGCTAATTCCTCTCCTGACGACACGGTAATTTTCCAAGGCGAGTTGTCTGCGCCAGCAGTATTAGACCATCTGTGGAATAAAGTTCCCGCCCCGCTTATAAATATTTGAGCCCTTCTATTAGAGGCATAATTACTTTGGAGTCCTGCACCATTCGAGGGCCAGCCATCTTGATTGGCAGCTGCTGCATCAGAGTAAGAAACGAAACAGTTTCGATAATCTTTACCTAATCTTGCTTCTTTATCGGCGCCAAAGCCATAATCACCAACTAGCATTGCTGTACCTGAGCGATTTGGGATACTAACAAGGCCTAATGTTTTTTCGTCTTTATCCTTATTGGTTATACTGAGCATGGCGGCGTCAGATGCTGGATTAGTTTGAAGCATTGCATATGAACCATCCTGCTTAATTAACCTCAACGATGTCCAATCGTTTGTACCATGAATTCTTACATTAGTATGGTTGAAAGTAGTGGGACCTGTTACCGTGCCGCCCTTTTTATCAAACTTATCATCTAGCTGCTTATCCATTTCTTTTGTCGTGCGTAGCTGCTGAGTCGTTTGGTCTGGCAATGTCACAGTGATAATGCCCTGCTCTGTCATCCAGCGCATTAATATGTCGCTGAACTGCACATTCGCCCCATTCATCGACACAATTTTATTCATCGCATCGGAAACAGAATGAACCATCGTCGTGAGAATGACGTATTTTGCCCCCGTTGCTGCGGTTGGTAATGGGAAATTTAACGTGAGTTCAGTATCTGATTGAATCGACTGAATACTATTATTGTGAACCGTGGTACCAATTTGAATTTGTATTGCTTGCTCTGCGGATACACGATTAATGTTATTGAGCCATTTGGTTCCAGCACCGACTAATTTAGTGCTATTTGCTGTTGTTGTGACTGTGCCTGTGTTGTACATAGGATTCTCCGAAATTTAGATACAAAAAAACCGCAATTAAGCGGCCTGTTAATTATTATGAGGTTTAAATGGTTAGTGCTTTTACTGTCGATGTGCCAACTTTGAAAACTTCCACCCTCTTCAGATTTGAGTAACTCAAAATAACGCTTGCTGTTGCATTCGTATTTGGGTCGCTTTCTGTGGATACTGCACGAATATAGATATAACTCTTACCGCCTCGGGGTGAAACAGGCAACTGAATAGGGCCTGCATTGACAGTTAAATCTAATCCACCATTTCCTGTATATTTACCCGTTTCACTGTACGCAGTCGCTACACCTCCATTACCATCATCAACACCAACCTGAATTCGAACATATGCGGAGTATTGCCAGCCACCTTCTACCCTGGTCATTTTCAAGTTACACGCTAAATCTGCATCAAATACTCTGCTAAAAATTTCAGAGTTGATTTCAACTGCTTTTATCCACCCAGTGTTTAGCATTCCAACACCAAATGTTGCATTGCAAACTGTGCCTGTAATTTTCGTTGATGTTGAATAATACACATCACCCAAGATTTCTTTTGCATCAACGGTACCACTAAAATAACCGTCAGCACCCTCAATCCGACCGCGGAATATTGCATTGTTAAGCTCAACATCGCCATTTTTATCAATTTTCCAGCCATCATCCCCTGCTTTATAGCTATTAGACTGAATAACATTGCCAATTTTGGCATTAGTAATAGAGCCGTCTTCAATATAAGTTGGACCTAAAAACACTTGATTATTTTTTATTGCAAATGGAGTAACAAGTTGGCCATTAGCGTTATTAAAAATAGCAAATGTGTCTGCACTGAAGCCAATTAGCGTCTCAACCTCTCCGTTTTTAACGCTAGCTCCCATCATGAACTTAGCGTCATAGTATTGGCCGTTCCAATTAATGCCCGTTTTGATTGTGTAGATAGCAGAACCATTCCCTTTATGGTCGAAAACAGTTTGTCCACGCAATTCAATTGCCGCCTTGTTATCGCCGATTTCTGATTTAATGAGTTCGTTAACCTCCGCTTGTGACTTCTGGTTATCAGCAACAACCTTCTGTAGCGAGGTGATATTTGAATTCATATCGCCATATTGAGCATTAAGCTGTTCAATTTTTTGAGCAAATGCCAGTTCGTTGTTGGCGACAACCGTTTCAACATTTCTGATTGATGCTCTCGCCTTAAGTATTTCCGTGCCTTGTATATTGTGTTGTGCAGTTAATTGCCCTACCGTTTCAACATTAGCGCCTTCCATGTTTGCCATTGTTTGTTGAATATAGGCAATAAAAGCCTCATTATCCTCAAAACGGGATTCAGCCTGCTGATTAACTTCTGTGAGTGTTTTATCAGTTTCAGTAATAGCCGTTGTATTTTTCGTTACCGCTGCACTGATATTTGATAACTCCCCCTTGTTTTTATCAATTTCATCTTTGTTCGCGTTAATGTCTTTACCAAGCTCTGCACGCACTTGTTCTGTGCGCTCAGATTGGGCCTTATCTTTCTCCGCTATTGATTTACGAACATCAACAAATTCAGCTTCTGATTGCTCACGCTGCGCTTTTACACTCTCAGCTAATTCGGCTGTCGCTTGCTCATTTGTTGCTGTTGCCGTTGCAAGTCGGGTGACTTCGGATTTTGTTTTCAATAACTCTGAATTAGTTTCATTCACTTGCGCATTGGTTTGCATCAGTGCTTCAGAGAAAGAAAACTCAAGATTAGTGATAGTTTGATTGATATTCGTGATATAGCCGGTCATTTCACCGAACTGGGCTGTCGTCGATTGTTCAAACTTCGCTTGCGCTTGTTTTAAATCAGCTGTTGCCGTTTCGACTGTAGTGACACGGCCTTTGATGTTGCCGACTTCTTTGTTTGTTTCCCCTAGATCTGCTTTGACTTGACTGATTTGCTGTGCTGTCGCTTTCTCATAAGTCGCCTGTGCATCTTTAATATTCAGAATTTCAGATGCGTTGAAGTCAACTTTTGCTGTGATTTGCTCTTGCCAGCGAGCAGCAGCTTCTCTGTCAGTAACCTGCACTTGTTCGATGCGGAATATCTCAGCTCTGCGATCTGCAACTTCTTCTTTTAAGCTAAAGTGAACTTCAGTCGTAAACTTGGTGTTCATCATTACAGCTTCGTTAACAGCTTCTATCTCGCGATCAATACTGATAACTTTTTGCTTGAAGTCGTCATTGTCGATTTGTAAGTCTGATAGATTGTCTTTGTTGAAGTCGATTTGCTCCTGCAGTTTCTGACCAGCTTCGTTGCTGAGGAATTTATCACCGATAACTTCCAATATTTCATCAGCCCGATCTTCTGGCTTACCATTGGCTTCAACAAACTGCGACTTGCCTACGGGGTTCACGGTTCTGACATAAACGTAATATGTCTGACCAGCTTTAAGTTTCCTTCCTTGAATCACCCACATTGTGCCATTGCCAAGGTATTCAGCTAATAGCTCAACCTCATTGATATTAGCAATCTGCTTTTCAGAAAACCAAAACTCATACTGCAGGCGCAGCGCATTTTGTCCACCCACATGTGGGATAATACCCAAACTGAAAAAGCCCGGATCAATATCAATATAAGACGGCGGGGGCGGTGGGTTAATATCAAATGAGACTGAGGCTTGTTCGCCTTTTTGCCCATCTTTATTTTGCGGTGCGACAGAGAGCAAGTAATTCCCTTGCGGTAAATTACCAATGCGATAACGGTTTTCTTGGGTTTTCGCGGTACCAACAATACGCCCCGCTTGAGTTAGTTTGAGGACAAAATCAACACCTCTAACCGCCGTTGCGGTTGTCCAGTTGGCTTCCACTTGCCAGTTGTCACTATCTGCACTGACTTCAACAGAAAGGTTTTCAACTGGAGGAATGTAGCCGCCCAATGGCGTATCGGGCAACGGTTCAAATTTCACCCCCTGGTCAACCATAGCCTCTTTTTCGGGAACGTGCTGAACTGCAATAACACCGTAGGTGCCATCGCCTTTATCAGAAATCGTAATCGCCCTAAATAAGCGACGAGCCAAATCAGGCTGGCTAATACCCCATACCGATTTTGTGGCGACACCTTTTGGTACCGATTCAACTTTAATTTGATTGTTGCCTAAGTATCCTGTCACTTTTACGCGTTCATAACGCCCAGTGGCATTCATTAACGAAATAAATGCGGTACCGGATTTAGGTTTTGTTACTTCTCTATCAAGCGTTAAAATCTTTTGAGTGGCATCGATAGCTATGAGTCTACCACCAATAGAATCCTCACCCCCCACCCAGTCGTTATCCATAATTTCGATAATATCACCAGGAGTATGCCGCAGCCCTTCCGCGCCTACTTCAAACTCAACAGTTTGGGTCTCTAATTTTTCTGTCAATAATATCCACAGACCATAACGCCGAGCTTGTCCACGGCTTGTGCAGCCAAATGCATCAACTCGAAGCACGTTAAGGCCAAACTGAGCAGCCAATGCATCATCAGAGACTTGCTCAACACTGGTTTTCCAGCCGTTTTGCGGATCAATAAAACGTACTTCAATAACGGTATGACGGGCTTTTAATGGACTGAAGCTGTAGTGGAAACGACCATTAACCACGTTTGCATTTGTGTAAGGCCAAACAACATCACTAGGACGATCTTGAACAAATGTCATTTGTAGCCCGTTCCACACAGGCATGATGCGCATTATTGAGCACAGGTCACTGAAGTAATCATAAGCTTTTCGAATATCAGTAATATAGGCATTGCAGGTGACTCGAGGCTCTTTATTACCGAAGCCATCAGGTGCCAGTTGATCGCAATATTGACCAATAACGTAAAGCGCAAACTTATCAACCTCAGCTATTTTCAGTCTTTTACCTAGCCCAAATCGCTTCGTTGTTAATAAGCTATACAGTACCCATGCGGGATTATTGGTGTATGCAGGCTTAAACGTTCCATCCCAAATGCCACTATAGGTGCGAGTTTCAGGATCGTAATTGTTCGGCACTTGAACAATCAGCCCCCGAACTAAATAGTTACGTGTAGGATATTGATTACCAAACTGTTCACTTTCAAACGTTAGACCCGCGACTGCTGAGCCCGGATAGGTTTGATTAATATCGGTGATTTCGGTGTAACTTGACCAAATAGTATTATTTTGTAATTTATCGCTGTTGCTATCTGGCGTTATACGAACCATGCGAATGCTAAAAGGTGGCGGTGGCAACTTATCGATAATCACAGCCATTAGGTATGGGGAATTACTCCTTTTACCACGGATAGTGATATTTTTTTCAGTTACCCACGAACCATTACGTTGTACCTGAATTTGTAACTCAACCGATGTACCAACACGATCCCCATTATCTTTCACTTCAACCAACGCTTGGGTACCAAACGTTAACCGTAAGCGGTCAATGTTTCGTGAAGTTATTGTGCGAGTTACAGGTGTGCTTTTTTTGATTTCAATACTGACAGGGGTTTCACTTGATGACGATGAAAACCCCTCTAAGACTGGTTGCTCTAAAGTGCCTGACACCCACTGAGCAGTCATACCGTTTACATTACTGTTACCAGAGGAGTCAATAACGGGAGTATTATTAAGATAAACCCCCTTTAAATCGCCAACC